>NZ_JBSGVZ010000004.1:126167-331671 GCF_053608705.1 Peribacillus sp. NPDC055009
GTGAAAAAGATGATCGCCCTCATAAGGCAAAAAGCGCCTTATGGGTCAATCCCTATTTTCTTCACGAGCAACCCAGGCGCTTGCGCTTTTTGTGTAATCCAGCTTCAGCACCTAGCTCGTTGTGAAAAAGATGATCGCCCTCATAAGGCAAAAAGCGCCTTATGGGTCAATCCCTATTTTCTTCACGAGCAACCCAGGCGCTTGCGCTTTTTGTGTGAAATTTATTATAATAACAGGACATGTCTAATGACTGACAGGATAAAGGAGTTTTTTGATGAAACAAAATCAATTTGAACGATTTAATTTGAAAAGCTACATTCTAGATGCGGTTCGTACTTTAGGGTTCGATAAGCCGACGGAAATTCAAGAGCGCGTGCTTCCGTCGCTTTTAAAGGGAAGTAGCTTAATTGGACAGTCGCAGACAGGAACAGGGAAGACACATTCCTATTTGCTGCCGATCATGAACAGGCTTGATGCCGGTAAGAATGAGGTTCAAGCGATTATTTCCGCACCAACCCGTGAGTTAGCGAACCAAATCTACAAAGAAGCTTTGAAAATTGCTGATCATTTCCCTGAGGATGAGCAGATTCAGGTCCGTTGTTTCATCGGTGGTACTGATAAACAGCGAATGATAGATAAATTGAAGACACAGCCGCAATTGGTAATCGGTACACCGGGCCGGATCAAGGACTTGGTTGCAGCTCAGGCATTACAGGTTTATACAGCAAAAATGCTTGTAGTCGATGAAGCGGACCTTATGCTAGACATGGGCTTCATTGAAGATGTCGATATATTTGCATCACGTATGGCTGAAAAAATTCAAATGCTTGTCTTTTCGGCAACCATCCCAGAAAAATTGAAGCCGTTTTTAAATAAATATATGGAGAATCCAAAGTATGTTCAAGTGAATCCCAAGCAGGCGACCGCTTCGAAAATTGAACATGTTCTCGTACCGCTTCGTCACCGTAACAGAGAGCAGTTACTTCATGATATCATCGTTCGTTATAATCCATATTTGGCGATTATTTTCACAAACACAAAAAAAATGGCGGATCATGTGGCTAACTCCTTGATTGAAAAAGGGTTGAATGTCGGCCGTATTCATGGTGATTTATCGCCTCGTGAGCGTAAAAAAATGATGAAGCAAATCAATGATCTGGAGTATCAATTCATCGTTGCGACAGATCTGGCTTCCCGTGGAATCGATATTGAAGGTGTAAGTCATATCATTAACTATGAATTGCCTTCAGATTTGGATTTTTATATCCATAGGACGGGAAGGACGGCTCGTGCCGGATATTCAGGCATTGCCACTACCATTTACGATACATCCGATGAAGATTCACTGAACCGCCTTGAAAAAATGGGCATTGAATTCCGTGATGCGGATATCCAAAACGGTGATTGGGTTGATATCGATGAACGTAATAAACGGAAAAACCGTAAAAAACAAAAATCTGATATCGATGTTAAAGCGAGCAGGCACGTCAAGAAGCCAACTAAAGTCAAGCCAGGATACAAGAAGAAAATTCAACGAGATGTGGAAAACTTTAAAAAACGTGAACGTCGTATACAGAGAAAGAAATAGGGGAGAAATCAGATGCTGAAGATCGGATCGCATGTTTCAATGAGCGGGAAAGGTATGCTACTTGCTGCGAGTCAAGAAGCGGCTTCGTATGGCTCCAACACATTCATGATCTATACAGGGGCCCCTCAAAACACAAGACGTAAAAAAATCGAGGATTTAAATATCGAAGCCGGAAGACTGCATATGGAGGAGAATGGAATCAGCGATATCGTAGTCCATGCCCCGTATATCATTAATATAGGAAATACAACGAATCCAGCCACATACGAGCTTGGAGTTAACTTCTTACGCAGCGAAATCGATCGGACCGAAGCCATTGGCGCAAGGCAGATCGTACTTCATCCAGGTGCGCATGTTGGTGCAGGCAGTGAACTGGGTATCAAGAGAATCATCGAAGGTTTGAATGAGGTGCTGACTGCCGACGATAAAGTTCAGATTGCCCTTGAAACGATGGCGGGCAAAGGGTCTGAATGTGGCAGGTCTTTCGAAGAGCTGGCGATGATCATTGATGGTGTAACCCATAATGAAAAACTATCGGTTTGCTTCGATACTTGCCATACTCACGATGCCGGATATAATATCATCGAGGATTTTGATGGCGTACTGAATGAATTTGATAAATTGGTCGGTGTTGACCGCATCAAGGTCCTTCACATAAACGATAGCAAAAATGAACGCGGCATGCGCAAGGACCGCCATGAAAACATTGGATTTGGTCATATTGGTTTTAAGGCGTTGAATGCTATTGTTCACCATCCGCAATTAAGCAGTGTTCCGAAAATCCTGGAAACACCTTATGTAGGGGAAGACAAAAAAGACAAAAAGGCACCATATAAATTTGAAATTGATATGTTCAAGAATAATCAATTTGATGAAGATCTATTGGATAAGATCAGATCTCAACAATAATCATAATAGGGACGATTCATCGAAAAAGATGAATCGTCCTTTCATTTGCATAAGTATGCTCAGATAAAGCTGCAGCTGGCTTAAGATCTCTAAAAAGTGGAAGTAAGGTTGTTGAAGAGGGATTCTATTTCCCTGGCTGTGCTTGCTCCGGCAACTTTTGTAATTTGACCAAGCACGTTCTGTCTTTGACGTATATCAAAAATGTTAATATTTTTACCTGCTAGAAGTGCAGTGATATCCTGTGCTTGTTTTTGAGTGAGTGCAACCTTATGCTGTTTAGCAAGGGAAAGCAGTTCATCGGGGCGAATACTGTTGATTTTATGATTGACCATCATTTCAAATAATTTCAAACGATCTCCTCCTTTGTTAAAACATATGAAGGAGGAAGACGTATGTGAACATGAAACTTTGTTTGATTACTGTAAGTTTGGTTCAGCTCACACTTTTTTGTGGTTCAGGGTGTACCGGCACTTGTTCAGAGTACCGGTTTCTTTACATCTTGGCTTCTTTGATTTATACTAACGATTGTTAATCGTAATGATTCTTAAAAAAATAGGTGATCTCTTTGGATAATGTAGTAAACCCCATAGTTAAATTTGAAGATATATCTTACAAATATACAAAAGATCTAGTGCTGGAACATGTTTCTCTTGAAATCCCTAGAGGGGCCTTCTTAGCAATCGTTGGGCCGAATGGATCCGGTAAGTCAACGCTTTTGAAGTTGCTGCTTGGTCTGTTCAAGCTCCAAAAGGGAAAAATTGAAATTTTCGGTGAAGACATACGACGCTTTAAAGATTGGCAAAAGGTCGGTTTCGTTTCCCAAAAGGCCAACTCCTTCAACTCTGGGTTTCCTGCCACAGTTTTTGAAGTGGTTCAGAGTGGTTTGACCAAAAAAATCGGCTTGTTTAAGTTTGCAGGCAAAGAGGATAAGCAAAAGGTGAAGAAGGCTCTGGAATCCGTGGATATGCTTGAATATCAGAACCGCAATATCGGGGAATTGTCCGGAGGCCAGCAGCAGCGGGTGTTCATTGCCCGGTCACTGGTCAGCGAACCGGAATTGATGATATTGGATGAGCCTACGGTTGGCGTTGATTCAAAAAACGTCCACCAATTTTATGAAATGCTTGAGATGTTGAATAAAAAATTAGGTATAACCCTGATTTTAGTAACTCATGATGTTGGTACTGTGACCGATAAAGTCACACATGTCGCCTGTTTAAATAAAAAGCTTCATTTTCACGGGGATGCCTGTGAATATAATGAGCTGGATGAAGGTGAGCTCTCGTCCATTTATGGACATGGGGTCCAATTTTTAAATCATGATCATTAATATGTTTTGGAGGATAGCCCAATGATATCGGGGATATTGCAATTTGAATTTTTGCAGAACGCATTTTTGACCGGAATCATCATCGGAGCGATTGCGCCATTAGTGGGCGTTTTTGTCGTGGTAAGGCGGATGTCGATGATTTCCGATGCGCTAAGTCATGTTGCGCTTGCTGGGATAGCGTTTAGTTTATTGCTGCAGAAGAGCTTTCTATCTTTAGCAGGATTGAATCCACTTTATATAGGAATGGCCTTTTCTGTAGGTGGTTCATTATTCATTGAAAAATTAAGAGGGGTGTACAAGCATTATCAAGAGCTTGCAATCCCGATCATAATGTCAGGCGGCATGGGTCTCAGTGTCATTTTCATATCCATTGCAGATGGTTTCAATACGGATTTATACGGTTATTTATTCGGCAGTGTCAGTGCCGTCAGCCGGGCGGACTTATATGTCATTTTGGCAGTGGGGATAGTCGTAGCCTTGATGCTCACCCTATTGTATAAAGAACTATTTCTGTTATCTTTTGATGAAGAGCATGCGAAAGCGTCCGGAATACCTTATAAAGCGATTCATTTTATTTTTATTGTAATGGTCGCATTGGTCATTGCCGCTTCCATGAAAATCATTGGTATATTACTTGTTTCTTCGCTCATGACGCTCCCGGTAGCTGCTAGTCTCCGCTTTGCAAAGGGTTTTAAGCAGATGATTGGATATTCGGTCTTATTCGGTGAAGTGTCTGTCATAGGCGGATTATTCTTATCATATAACCTTGACCTTGCTCCTGGCGGGACCATTGTAATAATAGCTGTACTAATTCTCATCTTGTCAATTTTGTTTGATAAGTGGAAAAATCGATAGATGGGGTGATGTAATGAACGTAACTACTGCCATGCAACTATTAAAAGATAAAGGTTTTAAGCATACAGGAAAGAGGGAAGAAATGCTGCAGCTTTTCTCTTCCAGCGATAAATATTTAACGGCCAAAGATGTATTGGAGAATATGAAACAGGATTATCCAGGTTTAAGCTTCGATACGATTTACAGAAATCTTTCCTTATTTGTAGAACTGGGCATCTTTGAAGCGACCGAGTTGGAAGGGGAAAAGCGTTTTCGTTTTACATGCGGTCATTCTTCCCACCATCACCACTTCATCTGTTTAAATTGTGGAAAAACGAAAGAAATCGAACTGTGCCCGATGCAGGAACTTCAGGAAAGCTTGAAGGACTACGATGTTTCGGGTCATAAATTTGAAATTTACGGACGCTGTCCCGCATGTAGCGTATCTTTGGATGCATAAAAACCATTGACCTCCAGTCAATGGTTTTTTCTTGTCTCATTTTATAGTTGCCGGTTGCCCTGACATCCAATTATTCACCCATGCAGACGCTTCTTGCCAATTGTTGACCCGAATCACCCTTTCAGGCACGGGATCTTGGTTGTAAGGAGTATTAAATAAAATCACGGGTATTTTACACTCTTCCGAAATCGCCACTGCATTATCGTGCTTGTCCTCTAAAAAGAGATCGACTTCGAATTTTTTGGCTGCAGCCACTTTATCGTGTGAGCCTACAAGCTCAATATGATCATATAGGACTTCATTCGACGTGAACCAATTTTTGGTTACATCAAATAAACGGTTACTTCTGGCACTTATGAAATAAAGGTTAGCGTGTTCAGTCCATTTTTCCAATACATCTTTCGCACCTTCAGCCAATAATGATTCCGAATAGATGAGTGGCTCGCTCTCAATGAACCATTTAGTGAAATCCTCTTTTGGAACATTCACGAAAGGGAATAAGTCATATTCGGTAATGTCCTCATAAGCTAAATTCAGCTGGAAAGCTTTATTTAAAAAGGGGACCATGGAATCAGGTCTTGTAACAGTCCCGTCTATATCGATGCCAAAACGTTTTTTCATGATGAATCTCTCCCTCATTTTCAATACTTGTAATAGTGTAACATATCCCATCATAGCTTTGGTAAATACCCGTATTTATTTCCAAGATATGAAACCATTTTCACGATGGGATCCGCGATTTTTACATACACTATAAATGCTTCACAAATGAAAGTGAGGGATGCACGAATGGAAAAAGATCAATACTCCAGTATTGACGACGAAATGCAATTGGCGAAAGAGGGCAGTGAACCAACCGTTGTGGATGATCAGCATCATGAGCGGTATTATAATGAAGATACACCTGAAGATGACAGACGATATGAAAGTCGTGGGACCATAACCAATATGGATAACCGGTATCAGGAAGAAACGTCTGCCGAAATTTCAACACCGCCTCAGAGAATCAGGTCATATAAAA
This sequence comes from Peribacillus sp. NPDC055009, assembly GCF_053608705.1. Taxonomy (NCBI): domain Bacteria; kingdom Bacillati; phylum Bacillota; class Bacilli; order Caryophanales; family Bacillaceae; genus Peribacillus; species Peribacillus sp. NPDC055009. The sequence continues at coordinate 132,310 of NZ_JBSGVZ010000004.1, forward strand.
ATGATGGACGTGCAGAGGATAATGGTTCTGGGGATGTGGCATCAAGAGGGAAAGCGATTGGTGTCATAGCTTTGATCATCTCCATTATATCTTTATTCATGATGCCCTTCATTTTAGGGATTGTGGGTATCATTGTAGGGATAGTGGCCAGAAGCCGGGGATCGAACTTAGGTACTTGGGCCATCGTCATTGGTGCAATCTCCATCATCGTTGGCATATTCATCCTGCCGTTCTTTTAAACACCATTAAACCCTTTGATGTCATTTTCCGAAATGCATCAAAGGGTTTTTTCAAATGGTATAAAACAAAAAATCCCGATAATGAAAATTCGGGATTCTTTGTTTTATTTATTTAGTAAAGCTGCAGCAGCAGCTTCGGCTCTTTGTTTTTCATAGTACTCTTCAGCGATTTTGTCAATTTCTTTTTTAAGTTCCTCGACCATCGTCTCTTCAGGCACTTTACGAACAATTTGACCTTTTCTAAACAGTAAACCTTCACCTCGGGCCCCGGCAATGCCGATATCAGCCTCACGGGCTTCTCCAGGGCCGTTTACCGCACAACCAAGCACTGATACCTTGATTGGCGCTTTGACCGTCTGGATGTACTCTTCAACTTCATTGGCGATGGAAATCAAATCAATCTCGATTCGACCGCAAGTAGGGCAGGAAATTAAAGTGGCCATGTTGGAAGCAAGGCCAAATACTTTTAGAAGCTCCCTTGCCACCTTCACCTCTTCGACAGGATCGGCACTTAAGGAAACACGCATCGTGCTTCCGATGCCCTGACTTAGGATGGCACCTAGTCCGGCAGCGCTTTTTACGGTTCCTGAAAATAGCGTACCTGATTCCGTGATCCCAAGATGTAAAGGATAATCGAATGCTTTCGAAGCTTTTTCATATGCCTCGATGGCTAAATTCACATCGGAAGCCTTCATGGAAACGATGATGTCATGAAAGTCCAGATCTTCCAGGATCTTAATATGGTGTAAAGCACTTTCTACCATTCCATCAGCAGTCGGGAAGCCATATTTCTCGATGATTTTCTTCTCTAGAGAACCAGCATTGACCCCGATGCGAATTGGTATTCCTTTAGCCTTCGCAGCTTTCACTACTGCTTCAACCTTTTCACGGCGACCGATGTTACCAGGATTAATCCTGATTTTATCAGCTCCGCCCTCGATTGCCTTCAGAGCAAGTTTATAATCGAAATGAATATCGACTACAAGAGGGATGTTTATCCGTTTTTTTATCTCAGAGATTGCATCAGCTGCCCTTTCATCCGGACAGGCGACACGTACGATTTGACATCCAGCTTCTTCAAGGCGAAGAATCTCTGCAACCGTTGCTTCAACATCATGTGTTTTTGTCGTTGTCATGCTTTGTACGATAACTTCATTATTGCCGCCAATCGTTAAGTTTCCGACTTTAATTGGCCGCGTCTTGGTGCGATGTATGATTTCACTCAAGTGGAATTCTCTCCTTTAGGAAAAAATCAGTTTTGATTTTTAATTTGTTTCTCTGAAATATTGTATCAATGTACATACCGCTTGACAAGGAAATAGGACGCATAATGTTTTTTCATCACGAGACATCCCCTAATTTCTGGATACAATCGATGCTGGGAAATCCCCTTAATGGTTCTTGTGAAGGGGGAGATTCCTATTATGGGGGTTATTTGTAAACGGGAATCTTATATGTTTTGCCAATCTGCATATCCTCGGGCTTCAATCCTTCATTCAAACTTTGAAAGTCAGTGATGATCGTTTCGATTGGCTGATTGGATCCGCCTTTTTCCGTTTCGACGATGGAAAGTAAGGTATCACCCGGTTTCATGGTAATTTCTTTATAGGCGGCAGATGGTGCGGATGCAGGCTTGCTGGCCGGGACGGCCTGTTCGCCTGTAGAGGCCGGTGGATGGGAAGCCGGCAGGGTACCCGTAGTCATATCAAAATAAATAATAAATAAAGTGAAACAGAATGAGATAAAAAGCAGTAGCCGTTTCAATTTTCCATCCTCCCAAGCTTGTCTTTAATTCATCTATACTTGGAGGGGGCAAAAAATATGCCTAAAAATGGGCAATTCTTCAAATGGAATATGAGAGTGGCCATTCAAATTTTTCTATTTCATTTGAGTAACATCCTTATTATTTGAATGAGTGTTAAGAAAGGAGCGAATTTCCTTTGGGGTCAGACCACTCTTTTTTGCCTCCATTATGAGTAACAACCACTGTACATCAATATGACTCTCCTTCACATCTATCACCTCTTAATTACTATTTCAACCATAAGTATAGGAATAACTTAGTGAGTATTTTGTCGAATTAAGTAGATTAAAAAAATGATGACTGTAGTCATATGCTGCAAAGGCATGGATTACCCGATTCTATTTAAGCAAAAAGAGCTGGACCCGGTGGTCGAATCAAATGGGGTTCTGTCTGAATTTAAAAAAAGTTGATTGGAACAGGTGGGCGAGACTCCTGCGGGAAAGCGTGTATTAGGGAGACCCCGCAGGCGCAAAGACCGCACTGGTTCCAATCAATGTTCGAATTTTACAAAGCCTTAAAAGACTGTAGGGAAACTCGATTCTCATCGAGCTTCCCTACAGTCTGAGTCCAATCTTATTAATGTCAATTTCCGATCTTATTGGCTGATGTTTCTTTAATCGATAAGAATAACATCATCAATGTCACAAACCAGCTAATGATGGAAGCGAACGGTACCATTGCTTGAAAAGCATCCATGATGGCGAAGAATACCGTGGCAAGCGTTATGCTGTAAGCACCGATTCTCCATAGATGCCTATAGGAAAGAGGACGGCCAAGAGCATTTTTGAAAAAAAGACCGAAAGCGGCAAGGATCGTCACTTTAATGAAGATACCGCTAGCAGTAAACAGGTATAATATAAGTAGAAGCAATGGAAGGATAATAGGCAGCACAGATTCAACTGAATCAAGCCAAGTGGATATTTCCTTATTATCTCCCTCCAGAACTGAATATGGAGAGGATTGCACATTGCCTCCGGATACGAAAACCAGATCAGACTTTAAAAGCGCGACAGCTTCATCAGCTTTAGTGGCTACATCTTCCGGGGTCAAAGCTCCCGTGCCATCTACAAAAATTTGATATCCGTTTTTATTCAGGCTAAACGGCTCATCTTGTTCAGTTGTCAACGTGCCATTTTTGATTTCAAATGCCGGTAAGTCTTCGGATACTGTTTCGTGCATGGCATCTATCCCGTTAACTATCATTGTCCCGAAATAAAAAGCTGAAGGGAGAAAGGCGATGAGACTTATAAAGAAAACGAATAATATCGTTTTCCCGATACCTTGGTTTTGAAAGGAAGCAATATCTTTAGGAGAATACAAGCTAACCCATAGTTGTTTGAATATGTTCAATGTTTTCAGCACCTAACTATATAAGATTCCTAACCAATTTTAACTATATGGGAAAAATAAAACAACCTGTATTCTGCTTCATTGGTTTCAACCATCAGTAATGAGGTAATTATGGAGAGATAAAGTCAAATTATATATCAAATGAGAAAGGGGCGTTTTAGTAATGGATACACTATTTTGGATAATAATTACCCTGATGTTCATAATGGGGTTTGTCGGTCTGATTTTTCCAATCATCCCAAGTGTTTTATTCATTTTCGGCGGAATATTGCTATATGGACTATTTTATTCTTTTGAACCATTTGGCTGGTTTTTCTGGACGGTCCAAATTTTATTCGTCATCCTTTTATTCGCAGCTGATTACATTGCGAACATGGTCGGGGTCAAAAAGTATGGAGGCACGAAAGCGGGAATTTGGGGCAGTACGATTGGGCTACTGGTCGGGCCATTCGTGATCCCGTTCCTCGGAATACTAATAGGACCATTCATCGGGGCATTCCTGGCAGAAATCCTAGTACATAAAAAAGACCCGGTCACTGCTTCGAAAATCGGGCTTGGTTCCGTTGTAGGCTTTATAAGCAGCGTCATCACAAAAGGCATCATCCAAGTTTTGATGATTGGATATTTTCTATTCGTGGTATTCTCATAGGAAATATAATCGAAAAATGAAAAATTGAGGCATAAGGTTTGAAACGGTTACAAAAATTTGATACTCTATTTCTAGCGAGCTTTATGTATCTTTCGAGAACTGAAGCCCTCAAAAAATAAAAGCTTACATAGGGAGGAATTTTATTATGGCTTTTGAACTTCCACAATTACCGTATGCATATGATGCATTAGAACCACACATCGACAAAGAAACAATGAACATTCACCACACTAAACATCACAACACATATGTGACAAACCTGAACAATGCCCTAGAAGGTAACCAAGAACTTCTAAGCAAAAGCGTTGAAGAAATCGTCGCTAACCTTGACGCAGTACCTGAAGCTGTTCGTACAGCTGTACGCAACAATGGTGGCGGACATGCTAACCACACTTTATTCTGGGAAATCCTTTCACCTAACGGTGGCGGACAACCGACTGGTGAATTAGCGGATGCTATCACTTCAAAATTCGGAAGCTTTGACAGCTTTAAAGAAGAGTTCGCTAAAGCGGCTACTACTCGTTTTGGATCTGGCTGGGCTTGGCTTGCAGTCAACAATGGCGAGTTGGAAGTAACAAGTACACCAAACCAAGACAATCCATTATCAGAAGGTAAAACACCGCTTCTTGGATTGGACGTTTGGGAACATGCATACTACCTAAACTACCAAAACCGTCGTCCTGAATACATCAATTCTTTCTGGAATGTTGTAAACTGGGATGAGGTTGCAAAACGTTACAGCGCTGCAAAATAATTTGTAATTAAAAAAGACAGGGTTCCTTTTCTGAAAAGGAACCCTGTCTTTTTTTTTGTTTCTCTAATCCGAACGGGAACATTGAAGAAAAACTATATAAAGGCAACTCGTATGCTGTTTCGCCAAAAGAAGTGAAAGAAATTCACGAGAAAACACTCCGAATTCATGAACATCCCCTTCGTCATCGCCAATCAAAGAGTTTTCTTTATACTGTTCTTCTGATTTTAAGGGAAAAGCTATTAAGGAAAACAGTATAAGGGCAACTACTTCTCTGTCATCGCCATCCTGGCTCGCCAATCGAAGAGTTTTCTTTATACTGTTTTTGATTTATTCGGGAGAGAACTTTTAAGGAAAACAGTATAAGGGCAACTACTTCTCTGTCATCGCCAATCGAAGAGTTTTCTTTACACTGTTATTAATTTTATTTGAGAGAGAGATTTATGGAAAACAGTATAAGTTCAACTACTTCTCTGTCATCGCCATCCTGGCTCGCCAATCAAAGAGTTTTCTTTACACTGTTCTTGATTTAAAGGGAAAAGCTTTTAAGGAAACAGTATAAGGGCAGCTACTTCTCTGTCATCGCCATCCTGGCTCGCCAATCGAAGAGTTTTCTTTATACTGTTTTTGATTTATTCGGGAGAGAGCTTTTAAGGAAAACAGTATAAGGGCAACTCCTTCTCTGTCATCGACATCCTGGCTCGCCAATCGAAGAGCTTTCTTTACACTGTTATTAATTTTATTTGAGAGAGAGCTTTTAAGGAAAACAGTATAAGGGCAACTCCTTCTCTGTCTTCGCCAATCGAAGAGTTTTCTTTACACTGTTATTAATTTTATTTGAGAGAGAGATTTATGGAAAACAGTATAAGTGCAACAACTTCTCTGTCATCGCCATCCTGGCTCGCTAATCGAAGAGTTTTCTTTGCACTGTTATTAATTTTATTTGAGAGAGAGATTTAAGGAAAACAGTATAAGTGCAACTACTTCTCTGTCATCGCCATCCTGGCTCGCCAATCAAAGAGTTTTCTTTATACTGTTTTTGATTTATTCGGGAGAGAGCTTTTAAGGAAAACAGTATAAGGGCAACTACTTCTCTGTCATCGCCAATCAAAGAGTTTTCTTTACACTGTTATTAATTTTATTTGAGAGAGAGATTTAAGGAAAACAGTATAAGTGCAACTACTTCTCTGTCATCGCCATCCTGGCTCGCCAATCGAAGAGTTTTCTTTATACTGTTCTTTTCCAAATTCAAAAGGAAAACAGTATAAGGGCAACTACTTCTCTGTCATCGCCAATCGAAGAGTTTTCTTTACCTTTTTTTACATAAATTCTTTTGTTTTTTCAAACACTAGAGTGGAATTTAAAGGAGAGTTAAAACAATGGGTATTTTAGAGAGATGGTTGGGTGAAGCGGGGGGAAAGAAGGATCTGCACCTCCTTTTGTTTATTGGCGGGCTGTACAGCCTAAGTATTGCTTTATCCAATACATTCGTTAATGTGTACTTGTGGAAACAATCCGGTCAAATTGTTGATATTGCCGTATATAATCTAACCGTGGTGCTTTTTCAACCGCTTACCTTTGTCTTTGCTGGCAGGTTGGCGAAAAAAGTGGATCGAATCATTGTTTTGCGTCTGGGTGTTATCTTTTTGGCCCTATTTTATTTATCAGTCCTATTGGTAGGCACACGGGCAACGGATTTCCTTTGGTTGCTTGGTGGACTGTTAGGAATCGGTTATGGGTTTTATTGGCTTGCCTATAATGTCTTGACTTTTGAGATAACTGAACCGGAAACAAGAGATTTCTTCAATGGTTTTTTAGGGATTTTATCATCCCTTGGGGGAATGGTCGGTCCGATTCTTTCAGGGTTCATCATTTCGAGGCTTGAAAAATTCACGGGATATTCCATTGTATTCGGATTGTCTTTGCTATTGTTCTCCGTTGCGGTGTTTCTTAGCTTTTCTTTAAAAAGACGTCCAGCACATGGCAGATACTGTTTCCTTCGGATATTGCAGGAACGGAAAAATAATCGGAATTGGCTTTTGATCACACGTGCTCACTTTTTCCAAGGGATACGAGAGGGCACCTTCATGTTCATCATTTCGATTAACGTTTTCATTCAGACGGATAGTGAACTTGCCTTAGGGAGCTATGGTCTGTTAAATTCGGCCATTTCATTCGTTGCGTATTTTTTTGCTTCACGATATATAAAACAGCCGATGCGAAAAAAGGCCATTCTTATTGGAGGAATCCTGTTGTATGCAGGGGTCTTATTGATTGCATTTGATATCACATTCGGGAAGCTTCTCATTTATGGGGCAATTGTAGCTACCGCTTATCCTATTCTTTTGGTCCCTTATATATCGTTGACGTATGACATTATAGGCCGTGCTTGGAAGGCAGCGGAAATGAGGATTGAATATATCGTTGTCCGGGAACTGTTCGTTCATCTTGGAAGGATCGTCTCGATATCAGGATTCATACTTTCCGTCATGTTATTCGACCTAAAGGAAGTACTGCCGATCTATCTGTTAATCGTCGGGGCAGGGCATACCGTGATATATTGGTTTATACGGAAAATCGATATCATTGACCAAGATTGAAAAAGAGGCCTTAGAGGCCTCTTTTCCAATATCAGGACTTACCGTTTTAGGATTTATGAGCCGTAAGTCACTTTTTATGTAAAGTTCGTTATATGTTTAATATTTCTAGAACACTAAGGTAGAAAAAAATATAAATGTTCTATAGAATAGTATAGGACTATTATGACTATGTAAAAAGGATGTGTGGCTTAGTGTGAATAAAAAGAAAAAGAAAAAGACGCATGTGCCTTTCAGATTGAATATTCTTTTCTTTTTAGTGTTTGTTTTGTTTTCCGCTTTAATTTTACGCTTGGGTGTTGTACAGATTGTTTATGGTGATGATTACCGGCGTGAGATTGAAAGAACAGAGGAAGTGACCGTGAATAATTCGGTGCCCCGTGGGAAAATGTATGACCGGAATTTGAAACTGATGGTCGATAACCAACCACTGGATGCAATTACATATACACGTAAACAAGGTACGAAACAAACAGAAATGGTGGAAACGGCTGAGAAACTAGCGAAGTTGATCGAAAAGGAAACAGACAAAGTAACTGAACGCGATAAAAAGGATTTTTGGATTTTGAAGAATCCAAAGCTGGCCGAGAAAAAGATTACCGATAAAGAACGGAAAAAAGTGGAAGAGGGCGAGATGGAAGAAAGTGATTTGTATAAGCTTCAGCTTGATCGGATTACTGAAGAAGAAACAAAGCTTTCGGAAAAGGATCTTGAAGTTCTTGCCATCTATAGGGAATTTGCAAGCGGATATGCCCTTACCCCACAAATTGTGAAAAACAAGGAAGTAACAAAAGAAGAATTCGCCAAGGTGAGTGAACACCTTGATTCGCTCCCAGGGGTCGATATATCTACAGATTGGGATCGTTTTTATACATATAATAAAACACTTAAATCTGTATTGGGTAAAGTTTCCTCATCTGAAGAAGGGTTGCCTAGCGAAAGCCTGAGCTACTACCTTGCACGTGATTACAGCCGGAATGACCGTGTAGGTAAGAGTTATATCGAGGCGCAATATGAGGATATCCTCCAAGGTCAGAAAGCGAAAGTAAGGAATGTGACCGATAAGTCAGGAAATGTCGTCGATTCCGAAGTGATTACTGAAGGTTCGCGAGGAAAAGATCTTATATTGACAGTTGATATGGATTTACAGCTTGCAACTGAGGAAATCATTGAAAAGCAATTGATTGCCAAGAAAAAAATGGGTAACACCAAATTCTTGGACAGGGCCTTTGTTGTCATGATGGATCCCGATACAGGGGAAGTATTGACGATGGCTGGCAAGAAATATGAGAAGGACCCAAAAACGGGGAAATCCTCCATTGAGGACTTCGCATTAGGAAATATCACGACTTCCTATACGATGGGTTCTGCGGTTAAAGGTGCTACCGTTTTAACCGGTTATCAGGAAGGTGCGATCCAGCCGGGTACGTACTTTTATGATACGAAGTTGAAAATCAAAGGTACACCTGCCAAAGGTTCATATAGTGACTTCGGGAACATTAATGATCTGACCGCATTGAAAGTATCTTCGAACGTTTACATGTTCAGAACGGCAATTAATATTGCAGGTGCGAATTATGTGCCGAATGAACCTTTGAACATTAGTTCAGGCGCGTTTTCAACCATGAGGAATTCATTTGCCCAGTTTGGCTTGGGTGTCCGCACGGGTATTGATCTTCCTAATGAAATGAGCGGATTCAAAGGTTCCGAAACATCGCCAGGTAAGCTGCTTGACCTTGCCATCGGACAGTATGATACGTACACACCGATGCAGCTCGTGCAATATGTTTCAACCATTGCGAATGGCGGTAACCGCATGAAGCCGCATATGGTTAAGGAAATCCGCGATCCAGTTGATAATAATGAGGAATTGGGACCTGTTGCCGAAGACGTTTCACCGACTGTCCTTAATCATCTTGATATGAAGGACGAATGGATTGAACGTGTTCAGAGCGGTTTCGATAAAGTTGCGATGGAACAAGGCGGAACGGCTTATACCTATTTTGGGAATAAATCGTATACAGTGGCAGCTAAAACCGGGACGGCGGAAGCATTCTATGACGGCCCGAACCGGATGAATTATAGCGAGCCCCAAGAAACGATGAACATCACGCTTGTGGGTTATGCCCCAGCTAAAAATCCTGAGGTCGCTTTTGCGGTCGTTGTTCCGTGGGCATACCAAGGACATACGGGTCACAGCATGAGTAAAGAAATAGGTGAAGAAATCATGGATACTTATTTCGAACTGAAAAAAGAACGGGCTAAGAAGGAAAATACCGAAACCTCGACTGATTTGAAAGTGGAGAATGGTAAAGACGTTCAAAAGGACCAAGCTGAAGTTAGAAAAAGCCAGGAAAATGAATAAAAGGTTAAAAACACGTTTTTGGGTAAAACCGGAAACGTGTTTTTTGCATTTTAAGACTTAGTCAATACAGTTCTTTCGTCTTTACAATTAGCACACAATTATTTACTGAATATTTACATTTGCTTCAAACGGAGTTTACAGTCTAAAAGTATGATGTGAGAGTAGGACAAAATATTCATATAAAATTCTTAGGGGGATTTACAAATGAGACGTTTCAAAGGTATGGCAATGACTGTAATGATGGGTGGAGTAATTGCAGTAGCGGCGGGTTGTGGATCCGATGACACTAAGACAAGCAGCGGTGAAGGAAAAGGATCTGGCCAACTGCAGGGAGAAGTAATTACGGATGGTTCTTCAACGGTCTTTCCGATCATGGAGGCAGTTGCCGAAGAATATATGGCTACACAGCCTGATGTGAAGGTTTCAGTGGGATCGTCAGGAACAGGTGGGGGATTCAAGAAATTCATCGCTGGTGATACGGACCTAGCCAATGCTTCCCGCCCGGTCAAAGAAGAAGAAACTGCCTTACTTGATGAAAATGGAGTTAAATATACAGAGTTGAAACTGGCATTTGACGGTATTTCAATCGTCGCCAATAAAGATAATGAATTCATCGATTCACTAACAGTTGAAGAACTTCAAAAACTGTGGATTGATAATGGAAAGGTGAAGAAATGGTCTGATATACGTCCTGAATGGCCGAAGGAAGAAATTAAATTCTATTCTCCGGGAACAGATTCAGGCACATATGATTATTTCAATGAAGTGATCCTTGAAGAAAAACCGATGGTGGAAAATGCTACGCTTTCAGAAGATGATAATGTCCTTGTACAAGGTGTAGAAGGTGATAAAAATGCGATTGGATTCTTCGGTTATGCCTACTACTCTGAAAACAAAGATAAGTTAAAGATCATTTCCATCGACAACGGCAAAGGTGCCGTAGAGCCAACGCATGAAACGATTAAAAGTGGGGAGTATGCACCATTGTCACGTCCACTTTACACATATGTAGCTAATAAGTCAGTAGCCGAAAAAGAACAAGTTGCAGATTATACTCAATTCGTCATTGAAAATGCAGGAGAGCTTGCTGAAGAAGTGGGTTATATCAGCCTGCCGGAAGAAGAGTACCAGAAAGATCTTGATAAATTAAAAGAACTGGAAAAATAAACGATATTACAGGCTACTGAAATCCCGCCTTGACTCGATTAAGGCGGGGGTAACAGCTTGTAAATCCAAATATTGTGTGTCTGAAATGGAGGATGCAAGTTGGAACTTAGAAAAACAGATACCTATTCTGTACAGCAAATGATCCTGGAAAAGAAAAGTAAGAAAAAAATGAATATGGAAAAAATCATCCCTAAGCTTTTGTTCCTTACGGCGGCAATTTCCGTTTTTACTACAATCGGGATCATCCTGACGCTTATATTTGAAACATTTATCTTTTTTGACAAAGTATCTATCGTCGAATTTTTTACAGAAGCTAAATGGCTGCCATTTGCATCTACACCGTCCTATGGGATTATGCCGCTTATCGTGGGAACATTGAAGATAACAGTCATAGCAGCGGTGGTTGCAGTTCCAGTAGGGCTTGCAACAGCCATTTTCTTGAGTGAATATGCATCAGAGAAAACACGCAGAATCATTAAGCCGATTTTAGAAGTTTTAGCTGGAATCCCTACTATCGTTTACGGCTTCTTTGCCTTAACTTTTGTAACACCGGTTTTGCGGGATTTATTTCCTTCCCTTGACATGTTCAATGCTCTAAGTCCTGGGATCGTTGTAGGAATCATGATCATGCCGATGATCGCCTCTTTGTCGGAAGATGCCCTTGTATCAGTACCGAAGTCGATTCGCGAAGGTGCGTATGCCTTAGGAGCAACGAAACTCGAAACGACAATTAAAGTGGTATTGCCAGCAGCCGTTTCAGGAATTGTGGCATCCATCGTTCTTGCTCTATCCAGAGCGATCGGGGAAACCATGATTGTGAGTGTTGCCGGTGGCTCGACCCCAAATATGAGCATGGATATCACTTCATCGATTCAAACGATGACCGCTTATATTGTACAGGTAAGTTCGGGGGATGCAGGATATGGGACAACGATTTACTACAGCATTTATGCGGTTGGAATGACACTGTTCGTCTTTACGCTTATCATGAATTTACTGGCGCAGTTCATCTCTCGCAAGTTCAGGGAGGAATACTAAGACATGAAACTGATAAACAAAAGTCATGTTGCAAAAAAAATGCCTGTTAGGCTGGCTGTTAACACGATTTGTAAAGGATTATTCTTCTTGGCAACATTGGTTGGCCTCCTCGTATTGGCCATCTTATTTTATCGGATATTCACTCAAGGAATTGGCAGTCTGAATGGGGATTTCCTTCAGAATTTCGCTTCCAGGAAACCTGAAGAGGCTGGTATAAAGGCAGCGTTGATCGGTTCAATTTGGTTGATGGTAGTGGTGGCCCCGGTTTCCCTGCTGCTTGGCGTTGGAACGGCCATTTATTTAGAGGAATATGCCCGGAAGAATTGGATCACCACTTTTATCAAAGTGAATATTTCCAATCTGGCAGGTGTCCCGTCAATAGTATTTGGACTTTTGGGTTTAACGGTTTTCGTTCGTGCCCTAGCCTTGGACCGGTCCATATTGGCAGCAGGCTTGACGATGAGCCTACTTGTTCTTCCTGTCATCATAGTGGCTGCCCAAGAGGCCATACGTGCCGTACCTCGTGATCTAAGGGAAGCTTCATTTGGAATGGGTGCAACAAAGTGGCAAACGATATTGAAAGTGGTCCTGCCTGCTGCGATACCTGGCATTTTAACTGGGGGGATACTTGCTTTATCACGTGCAATCGGTGAAACGGCTCCATTGGTGGTGGTTGGCATACCAATGTTCATCGCCTTTTTACCTCAAACGGTCATGGATACATTCACAGTGCTGCCGATGCAAATCTATAATTGGACATCCCGTCCACAGGAGGAATTCCAGCAGGTTGCTGCCGCGGGAATCATCGTTTTACTCATCCTGTTAATATTCATGAATTCAATAGCGGTTATAATTCGAAATAAATTCCAGAAAAGATACTGATAGGAGGAAGGAAGCATGAATATGACCTTAACGAGAGAAAAAGAGTCAACGGCAATCGGAATCGAAAATGTCGAATCGGCTGCCTTGACGGAAAAGGTGTATGAAACATCCAATCTCAATTTATGGTATGGAGAAAACCATGCTTTGAAAAATATTAATCTGGATATGCACCAAAATGAAGTGACCGCCATCATTGGGCCTTCAGGATGTGGGAAATCGACCTACATCAAAACATTGAACCGAATGATAGAGCTAGTCCCGGATGTGAAAACGACAGGCCAGATTAAATATAGAAACAGGAATATCCTTGATCAGTCCTATAAGGTGGAAGATTTAAGGACACAGGTGGGAATGGTTTTCCAAAAGCCTAATCCCTTTCCAAAATCAATTTATGAAAATGTTGTATACGGACCAAAAATCCATGGAATTAAAAATAAAAAAATTCTTGATGAGATCGTCGAAAAGAGTTTAAAAGGGGCAGCCATTTGGGATGAAGTGAAAGACCGACTGCATGAAAATGCATATGGACTTTCAGGTGGACAGCAACAGCGCCTTTGTATTGCCAGATGTTTGGCCATCGAACCTGATGTCATATTAATGGATGAACCGACTTCTGCTCTTGATCCGATATCCACTTTGAAAATAGAAGAATTGGTCCAAGAACTGAAAAAGGATTTCAGCATTATCATCGTTACCCATAACATGCAGCAGGCAGCACGTATCTCTGATAGAACAGCCTTCTTCTTAAATGGGGAAGTCATCGAATATTCTGATACAAACACCATCTTCTCTAATCCGAATGATAAAAGAACAGAAGATTACATTACCGGACGCTTCGGTTAAAGAGAAAGGGAGATGCGATAATGATCGTTCGTGAAAATTTCGAGCTTCAATTGAAAGAGTTACAGGAGAAAATCGTGAAGTTGGCTAATTTAGCTTCAAATGCCATATCAAAATCATATGCCGCATTGGAAAACAATAATGTAGAAGAGGCTCTTGAAGTTATTGATGATGACACAATCGCTGATTTACTGGAAGAGGAAATTAATGACTTTGCGATTTTGCTGATTGCTAAGCAGCAGCCGGTTGCGATTGATTTAAGGCGTATCATTGCTGCCATAAAAATCGCCTCTGATATTGAAAGGATGGCGGACTTTGGTGTGAATATCGCTAAATCAGCCATCCGAATCGGTGACCAGCCATTTATTCTGCCTTTAACACCATTAAAGCAGATGCATGATATTACATTAAAGATGATTCAACTTTCAATTGAAGCATTTGAGAAGGAAGATGTTGTTCTTTCAAGAGAGATCATTGAAATGGATGACGAGGTTGATAGCTTTTATGGAGATATGATTCGGAGTCTCCTTCGCCTTTCAGATGAAAAAAACCTTCAGCAGGTTACACAGCTTTCCTTAATAGCTCGATATTTGGAAAGGACAGCGGACCATACAACGAATATCGCAGAGAATATTTACTTCCTGGTAAGAGGGAGATATATCAGCAGGAATGAATGAACCGATCCTAATTGAAAAAAAGAGAGGCTTTTTTCGGACATCGTCCATTTAAAAGCCTCTCTTATTCATTAATGGGTCAAAGTATTGGCCAATTGTCTATATTTCATATTATTCGTAACAACAAACTCACCGATTTGTATTTTTTTTGAGAAATCATGGTCATTCATGTAAGCTTCAAATTCAGCAGCATCATCGATGATTTTTTCATTGGCAAGGCTATCGGCAATTTCGGTTGTGGTCATATTCGTTTTCACTTTAATTGTATAGGTGACGATGGAGGGATCTTTTTTTGAAGCCCCTTTCTCCATTGAATCCTTATCTGGATCCTTTGGTTGGACGGTCTTTTTAGCTTCCTCCATAGGGTGTGTAACGACGAATCCTTTCTTCACGAGCGATTCCTTAGCTTCCTCCTCAGTGGGAGTGGTGCCTTCGAATAATCCGGTGCCATAATGAAAGCCAGCAAAGATTGTTGTTGTAAAAATGATACCGGCGGAAAGACCTTGCAGTCTTGCTTTGTTCATTCTCATTCACCCCGCAATCTTTGCTGCTCGATCACTGAAATTGTTTGTTCCTTCGTTAATGAGGATTGTTTGGCGATCTGGTCCAAAGAAAGACCTTGACTATATAAAGATAGAACCTGGCTTTTTAAAATTTCATGAATGGATTCGCTATCATTGGAATTGACAATTGATTTAACCTTTACAGAGGGAGCAGGATCGTCCTGGATAACGAATTCCTCTTCAAGAATCTTCACCTTCTTCTTTAATTGGTAGATATCCTGCATATACGTTAGTGTCATCTGCTCCAAATCTTCCTCTAATTTGGCAACTTTATCTTTACCGAAAAAGGAAATGATGAGAAGGACGATCGCTAAAGAAAAAAGAAGGATGATAAGTGTTTCCATGTTTTCACCTCAGAAGCTAATTTTCGACAATATATTTATATTTTACACATATTTTTAAAAAAATGGAGATTTTCATATTTTTATATTTTCCGAAATGGGCCGTAAACTTCATTTATTGTCTGTTTTGTTTCAAATATTGTCGAAAAGCTTAATGAGCGTCGTTGAATAAAAAAAATCAGGCATTAAAATGGGAAAAAAACCTTTAAGAGATAACATACATAAAATTCGACAAAATGTGTTTATTGTCCATCAGCCAATTCAGTGCTAACATAAAGATAGAATAAATCGAAAAAACAAAATATTTTGAATAGTTAAAAATCGGTTGACTATAAGAAAATGGTGTGCAGCTTCCAAAGTGGATAGATTCACTGTCAGCGCCTAACGATAAGCTATATATATAAGGATAAAGAAGGGGAAGGGATGATTATATGAATTCGCTATTCGCGTATATGCCGCAGGATAACCAGGATATATTTCGTAAGGGATTAAAGTCTGGGTTATGGATGGATGAGAGTTTTGATTGGTATCCTGAGGAAGATATGATGAGTCATCCGAATGGAGAGATCCGGACACTTTCACAAACATATACCCAAGGGCAGGTGACCTTTTCGAAGTTCACGATTAGAAATACATCATTCGAGACGAAGCGCCCAAAAGTGTTTTTTCACTATGAAAACGCTTTCGAAAGGCAGGCGGTGGCTTTTTACAGCCCGAATGAACGGGCGATTTTACATGTAGCTCCTCAATCGATTGCTTTATTGGGTGGATTGGTGAAAGGAAAAAGCATCTCTCAATATTGTATCCAAGGTAAGGGAAGCCTATATCAAGAGGGATGCTTCAAATCATTGAAGGAGGGGCTCTTGGCTTATTCACCGCTCGCCAAAGGGGAAGTTACCAGTGTGTTTACGCTAGAGACTGAAATCTTGCCGAAGGAATGTGTGGAAGCTGTGGCCTGGGTCATTCATGCTGAAACGAAAGAAGAGGCGAAAGTCATAAATAATCAGCTCCTCCTGACGATGCAAAACGTAAACAATTAAGAATTCAAAAAAGTTAAAGTTGGATTTCCCAAAAAACATACTAGCAATTCGCATTGAATAATGCTATTATAGAAAAGTCCTATGTGAAAAAGTCAATATGTTTGGAGGGAAATACACAATGCGCGTAAATATTACATTAGCTTGCACTGAATGTGGAGACCGTAACTATATTTCTAAAAAAAATAAACGTAACAATCCAGACCGTCTTGAGCTTAAAAAATACTGCTCAAGAGAAAAACGCAGCACGACTCACCGCGAAACAAAGTAAGCAACAGGATTTTTCCTGTTGTTTTTTTTATGCATTTTTTTAATCCCTTCTTCCTCTCTTTCCTTTCAGGTTGCATTAATGGATCGGCAATTTCCGACACCGTATTTTTCGTATATGAACAAATATTATGAGATAATGATAGAAGTAGACTAAAGGAGTCGGAAGAGATGAAAGAAAATAAAAAAAAGCTCCGCCAAGAAGCTAGGTCCCGTTTAATGGAGCTGACTAAAGAGGAACATGAGGAACTATCGAACCGAATCGCTGAAAACTTATTTTCACTGGAGGAATGGAAAAAAGCAAAAACCATTGGCATCACCATCTCCATACCGCCCGAAGTTCCAACGGTACGGATCATCGAACAAGCATGGAGTGAAGGAAAAGAAGTGGCAGTACCAAAATGTGATCATGAAAAAAGGACAATGGAATTCAAGAAAATCTCGTCCTTCAATCAGCTGGAGTCTGTTTATTACGGGTTGCTTGAACCAGTGGCTGAAACAGCCAAGGCTCGGAAAGAGGAATTGGATGCATTGATCGTACCCGGTCTTGCTTTTACCAAGGAAGGGTATCGCTTAGGCTTTGGAGGCGGCTATTATGACCGTTTCCTATCTTATTACCGAGGAGATACATTGGCCCTTACATACGAGCTTCAATTAATGGATGAACTCCCGATAGAGGTTCATGATATAGCGGTCGGCAAACTCATTACCCCATCCAGGGTAATACGTACGTACTCCCATTAGAAGAAGTTTATTAATTATCACTTTTAGCTCATAAAAATCCTGTCCTGTATCACACTATTGATAGGAGGGATTGTTATGCTTCGATTAATTATTCAAATCTTCTTGGTTGGTTTAGCTGTTTATGCAGGTTACAAAAACCGGTACCGCCTGATAAATGTTGCGCTGTCCAACGGCATTTTAAGAAGATTTCTAGTGACTAAATCCTTGGATATGCCAATGTTCAGGGATAAAATGATGCAAAGCATGTTCAGTCAGACCAAATGAGAAAGCCTGCATCTTAAAAAGGAACCTGATCAGGGGTTCCTTTTTTTATTTTTAAGGAGCGGGAAAGCAGTCTCCTTTTTTACTTTTTTCATGATTTCGTCTATAGTTTTAATTAAGAAACAGGAATTTCAGAAGCATAAGTTTCATTGGAAAGTGGGGAAGGCATTGGGATTTAAAGAGGATTATTTGTTTTGGGAAACCATAAGGGAGTTGTCTGCCCATTATGATTATCGAATGATCACTGTCACTGAAAACCATCAGGAGATTTGGCTAGAGAGCGATAAGAATAAAGAATTTCCAGTCATTAGACTCATTCGACATGATTTGGATTGGGCTAATTGGCTGAAACGCGATATCGACCGAACTTTGCAGAATGGAGAAAGGATCAGAAGGAAATTATACAAAAAGCCCATTGACATATTAAGTATCTATGTTAGTAAATTCGCCCCGGTGGATGATCATGACTTTAGCTCACGAGTGGCTTCCTTTAAAAAAACGAATGTTAACACGTTTCTTCTAACTTGTGAAAACTTTCATGATTCGTTGCAAAACCTTGAACATGTTTTGAAAAAACCACTGTCAATTCAAGTTCTTGAAGATAATGAAATAGATGAGGAAAAGATTCTCGCAGTAAAGAAAGACGCCATCTCTGAGTCAGTCAAAAAGGCTAAGGCTGAGCAGAAGGTATTTCAAAATGCCAATAAGCCATTCTTTACATATATATTCATGGCGTTACAAATAGCTGTATTCATCTTGATGGAGTTTAATGGGGGCAGCACCAATTCCAAAACTTTGATTGAGTTTGGCGCTAAATTTTCCCCTTATATCATGCAAGGGGAATGGTGGCGGTTCTTTACACCGATGATCGTCCATATTGGGTTCATTCATTTATTGATGAATACATTTTCATTGTATTTGATCGGAGCAGAGGTTGAAAGGATTTACGGTAATGCCAGGTTCCTTTTCATCTATATATTCGCTGGTTTCGCTGGAACTCTAGGCAGCTTCATCATGACCCCGAATCTTTCCGCAGGGGCGAGCGGAGCCATTTTTGGCTGCTTTGGGGCACTTCTGTACTTCGGCATCGTCTATCCGAAATTATTCATGCGCTCGATGGGCTCATCGGTGATTGTGTTGATCATCATTAACTTAATATATGGTTTCACCGTAGCGGGAATTGATAATGCAGGGCATATCGGAGGTTTGATCGGAGGGTTCTTGGCTGCTGGAGTGGTGCATCTGCCAAAGTCCAGGAATATCTTACGGCAGCTGGCTTTTCTGATCGGGTCGGCAATACTGACCTATGCCCTTCTTAACTTTGGATTCAATCATCAGGAAAGTGCAGCTATGGATGATAATACGATGGCCATGATGGCCCAAAAGTATATTGATGATGATGAAGAGGATAAAGCGGAAGAGATGTTAAACAATTATGTTGATGCAAATCCTGATGCACCGCTATCGCTTTTTATGCTGGGAAATTTATCTTTTGATAATAAGGACATAAATAAAGCCAGGGATTATTATGAAAAAGCGATTGAAAGCAATCCGGATTTGCATGAAGCCCATTACAATCTTGCCTTAGTCTACATGAATCTCGAATCATTCGATCAAGCTAAGGAGCAAGCTGTTCAGGCTATTGAGCTTGCCCCCGATAATAAATCATATACAAAACTGCTGGCAGAAATTGAAAAGCGACTATAACTTTTGACGCAGCATGATTGGGGAACCGTCTTCCAGGGTAAACAAGACAAGTATTTCACTTTGATTTTTAGCCATAAGCAATAGGGGGATGGTGCTGCCTTGTGGACTCACAGTGGATCCATCCTCCTTTTTTATTCCCAACACGTAATTTTTGTAAAGTCCTTCCCACAGTTTTCCCACAATTTCTTCCCGTTTGAATTGGGGGAAGTCAGCAAGCCATTGATTTTTCTTTGACGGCAAATCTGTTAAAGAGATGATTTTGTACTGATCCAGATTAACCTGAAATGCTTGACCGGCTTTTTCCAAACCATTTCGAACCGTTTGATCTGTAAAGCCGTCCAGCGTTTTTTTCCACTGAACCTGTTCTTCCGAAAGGGGACTGTGGAAAAATTGAAAAACCGGTGTCGTTACTGTATAGAGTTTATCTTTACTGAGCTGCTGGGCACTGGTGAAAATTGTGTCACTCGGATGAACCTCGGCATAATGAAACGTTACCGCTTCATAACGACCACTCTCGGTTTCTTTAGTTTTCGCTTTTTGAGAGAGTTCTTGTTTATTTTGGCGCCAATTTTTTAAGGCTCCTGCCAATTTTCCATTTTTGTATAAAAGCGATACGTCTTGACGCAAGTAAGCTGTCTGGTCCAATGAAGAATCCACCCTCCAAGTGATGGTATAGGTTGAATCCCCGGTGCCCTCCGGTGTCAGGTTGGTGGAAGCATGTTCAAAATGAAGCGAGGAATCGATGGGAAAAAAAATGATGGTTTCCTCTGCCCTTTTATGATTTGATAAATATAGGATGACAAAAATGGTGGTCAAGACCAAAAAGACGGTATACTTCAATTGTACTTTCATTTTTCCCCTCCGTTTTCGCGCGTGATGAGTGGTTAAAAATATTAAGCTGTTGAATCAAATCGAAAGAGTCCACATTCTTGATATTTCATCATATGAATACAGTTGGACATGTATGAGGGGGATGGGGGAAATTATCAAAGGGGGAATTGGTCGCTTGTTACCAAAAGGCTGATTCGATATACTTTCCTAAAGAAAAGAGTAAAGAGGTTTACTATGAAAACATATTATGATCTTCAACAATACTTGAAAAGATTCGGTACATTTATCTATATTGGTGATCGCTTAGCCGAGCTTGAAATGATGGAGGCCGAAATAAGGGAAATCCACCGTATGCAGATGATGGATACGAAAGATTATCAAATGGCGATCCTTTTAATTAGACAGCAATTGTCTCTTGAAAGGGAAAAACAGAAAAAAAATTGATAAAAAAGGTGAGAATGATGGAAAAATGGCTGATGGGTGTGGATTTAGGCGGTACAACTACCAAACTGGCTCTGATCAATTTATACGGAGAGATCATTCATAAATGGGAAATCAGCACGGACATCTCCGAAAAGGGAAAATTCATTACGATTAATATAGCAAAAGCAATTGATGCGAAGCTCGTTGAACTTAATGAACCGAAGAGTAAGATAGTAGGGATAGGAATGGGTGCTCCAGGCCCCGTGAAATTTGTTAACGGTTCCATATATGAAGCCGTCAATTTAGGCTGGAAGGACTATCCCTTAAAAGATTTACTGGAAGTGGAGACATCTCTTCCAGCTGTGATCGATAATGATGCCAATATGGCAGCTTTGGGAGAAATGTGGAAAGGTGCCGGTAATGGTGCCAAAGACCTCGTTTGTGTCACTCTGGGAACGGGTGTAGGCGGCGGGATCATTCATAATGGGCAAATCGTCCATGGTACCAGTGGGGCTGCTGGAGAAATAGGGCATATAACGGTCGTAACGGACGGAGGGGCACCATGCAATTGTGGCAAGACTGGTTGTCTGGAAACGGTTGCTTCGGCAACGGGAATCGTCCGTATGGCTTTAGAAGCCTTGAATACCGCCGATGAAAAGTCATTGCTTCAGCAGAAAGTCGACGAGGGAAATACGGTTACTTCCAAACTGTTATTCCAATGCGCTGCAGTAGGTGATCCTATGTCCAAAGCTGTGGTGGATAAGGTGGGCAATTACTTGGGGCTGGCACTATCACATGTTGGGAATGTCATGAATCCAGATAAAATCGTCATTGGCGGGGGAGTTTCACAAGCGGGAGACATTTTGCTTGATACTGTCCGTGCTGCCTTCGAAAAGTATGCATTCAAACGGGTTAGTAAATCAACGAAAATCAGCCTGGCCACACTAGGCAATGATGCAGGGGTGATAGGTGGAGCCTGGCTCATTAAAAGCCAAATGAATACGTGATGCCTTGCTGCCCTGTGCTAACAGGGGTATAAGAAAAAAAGATGGATTTTTGAAAAAATTTCCCCGCTTTGATGGGTGGGGCAATCGTTCCTGCATTTAAATAGAGGGGAGAACCATGACCCATGATTGAGGCGCTCAGGACCATGGCTCCAGCGCTTCTTCGATGAGGAGGGACCAAGATTGAAAAGGGGCTTCAAAAAACAGGGATATTCATTGTTTTGGGTCGTATTCATTTCACTTTGGCTTAAAACATATATTGCTTATAAAACAAGTTTTGAGATAGATATTGATAATTGGCTCCAGGAGTTCATACTATTCATCAATCCTTTCAGTTTCCTTTTGCTTACTCTTGGCGTGTACATATTTTTAAAAGAAAATAGAAGGACAGCATATTTATTGATCATGAGTTTTTCCATCACCTTCATCCTCTTTGCCAACCTTGTTTTTTTTCGCTTTTTCAATGACTTTTTAACGATTCCCGTTCTTTTTCAAACGAGCAATATGAACGATCTTGGAAGCAGTGTACATGAATTGATCAATCCGAGTGACCTATTGTATTTTGCCGATATCCTTTTCTTGATGCTGCTGCTGAAATACAAACCAAAAACATTCCATGAATGTCGATACAATCCAAAGGATCGTAAATTCTTCATGTTAATCGCTTTAGGAGTGACATTTTTTAACTTAGCTTTAGCTGAAGCGGCGCGTCCTGAACTACTGACAAGAACGTTTGACCGCGAAATCCTCGTTAAGAATATCGGTACGTACCATTATCACCTCTATGATGCAATATTACAGACGAAATCATCAGCTCAACGTGCCCTTGCGGATGGCAGTGAATTGTCGGAAATTGAAAATTATGTCCGTGCCAATCAAAAAGAGGTTAATGATGATCTTTATGGGCTGGCAAAAGGCAAAAATGTGATCCTTGTATCATTGGAATCCACACAAAGCTTTGTCATCAATAAAACTGTCAACGGTGAAGAAATCACTCCTTTTCTGAACGAATTCATTAAAGAGAGCTATTATTTCAATAACTTTTATCACCAAACTGGCCAGGGGAAAACATCCGATTCAGAATTCATTATTGAGAATTCCCTCTATCCTTTAGGCAGAGGTGCAGTATTTTTCACTCATGCCCAAAATGAATACAAAGCCACCCCCGAAATCTTATCGGAAGAAGGTTACTATACGGCTTCCTTGCATGCCAATAATAAAAGCTTTTGGAATCGTGACATAATGTACGATTCCCTAGGGTACCAGCGGTTTTATGACAGTGATGAATACAAAGTCTCTGAAGGGAATTCCATCAATTGGGGTTTGAATGATAAATCGTTCTTCAAACAATCAATCTCTCACCTGAAGAGGATGCCTGAGCCTTTTTATGCCAAGTTCATAACGTTAACCAATCATTTTCCATTCACTTTGAATGAGGAAGACCGGACATTGGAGCCGTACGATTCAAATTCCAAAACATTGAATCAATATTTTCCGACCGTACGTTATACGGACGAAGCCTTGGAACGATTTATCGGCGATTTGAAACGTGATGGATTATATGAGGATTCCATAATTGTGCTATATGGGGACCATTATGGAATTTCGGAAAATCACAACTCTGCCATGAGCCAGTTCCTTGGGAAGGAAATCACACCTTTCGAATCCATCCAGCTTCAGCGTGTCCCGCTCATCATACATATCCCCGGTCAGAAGGGAAAAACGATTTCCACCGTTTCCGGCCAAATTGATGTAAGGCCGACACTCCTTCATTTATTGGGGATTGAAAATGATGATTATATCGAATTCGGCAAAGATCTATTTTCTGAAGAGAAATTAGAATTCACCGTTCTTCGCGATAGCAGTTTCATCACGAAGGATTATCTCTATACGATGGATACCTGCTATGATAAAAAGACTGGGAGGGCGACTGAAAAGGGTTCCTGTGAGAAGTATTTGGAAAAGGCGAAACAGGAGCTTGATTACTCCGACAAAATCATTTACGGGGATTTGCTCCGATTTTATGAGCAACGTTGAAAAAAGAAACATGGCGCAATCCAGGTTTCAATTTGTACACAAAAAGGTTCCAAGATGGTTTCATTCCGGGACCTTTTGATT
This sequence comes from Peribacillus sp. NPDC055009, assembly GCF_053608705.1. NCBI lineage: Bacteria > Bacillati > Bacillota > Bacilli > Caryophanales > Bacillaceae > Peribacillus > Peribacillus sp. NPDC055009. The sequence goes on from NZ_JBSGVZ010000004.1 coordinate 155,962, forward strand.
CTTTATTGGAATTGAAGCAGGTATGGAGAAACAGTTGACCTCTCCTGATACTTCCACTTATTCTTGCCAATTATGACGTGTCACTACTTTTGATGATCTTTGTGCTAAAAAAAAGAACTCGTTGCGCAATTATGTTTCGGTGATTGATACTCACGATAATAAGTAACTCGGTAATCGCAGGTGTTTTATAAGCTGCACGTGCGATTCAACAGCTTTCGGTTTTCCAACTCTTCCAATCAATTTTTCCGCTATAGACTTTTAGGATATTCCTATCATATCTCGTGTTACAATCGTGCCGACTACAAATCGTTCGATGGCATCAATTGATCTAAAGTAATCATTTCAAGCCGATATCGCTGAATAGACTCAAGTTACATCAGTTTAAATACTAAAACAAAAAGACTGTAGACAATAGTGTCCTATCTAAAAGTTAAAACAAAGTTGATTGGAATGTAAGGTGCGCGGCTCCCTTGGACGCGGAAAGCGAGTGCCTGAAGAGGACATCGACGTTCAAATTGTACAAACAAACTGAAGGTGATTTTCATCGAGTTTGTCTACTGATACCTGGCGCAATCCAGGTTTTTTTTGTTCCTTCAGGTAAATCGGTACCCATTACAATTATTGAAACACGTGAGACTTCCTGAACATCTTTCTGTCTTTCGCTTCATAAAGATAAAACAATGAAAGGGGCGGAGGCTGAATGAAAGTCGTGAGCAGAAGCGGGGATGATTTGGCATATTACAGTCAATTGTTCCAAATTCCCCTGGTTTTGATAGAGGATGCCAATCCCGCCATTACTGGCGGGGTTTTGCCAAATGGCATGGAAGTACAGATACCTGGATACATTGTTCAGGAAGAGTCCCGGTTAGATATCGATTTTGCCGAAATCGCATTACAATATCACCTGCCCATCGATGGGGTATCATTGTTGAATCAAGGTGGACAAAAACCTTTTTCCGTGCCCGTCCGGGTCATGAATCCCATGATTGTCACCGACAAGCCCTATGATTATCAATCACTTCTTGACGATCTGGATTCTCTATCTTTTCATTACCCCTTTATTAAGGTTGAATCGATCGGGAGGAGTGTGTTGGGAAAAGAACTCCTTGAGGTAAGGATCGGTCAAGGAGATAAGATCATACATTATAACGGTTCATTCCATGCTAATGAATGGATCACTTCCGCGGTTTTGATGAAATGGCTGAATGATTTTCTGCTGGCAGTAACGAATGATCGTACACTTTGCGGAATGGATTGTATGCCCTTCTATCGGGATATGACCATTTCGATTGTTCCAATGGTGAATCCGGATGGAGTCGAGCTTGTCCTGAAGGGGGAGGAGGCGGCAGAGGGGAAGGTCGATGTTTTAAAAATAAACAATGGCAACCCTGCCTTTTATGCTTGGAAAGCCAATATCCGCGGTGTAGACCTGAATAATCAATATCCTGCCAATTGGGAGATTGAAAAGCGTAGAAAGATTCCAAAAGCCCCTGCTCCAAGAGATTTTCCAGGAGAGTCCGCGTTATCAGAACCAGAAGCATTGGCCATGAAGGAGCTGGCAATGAGGCGGAATTTCGAAAGAGTGCTTGCACTTCACACCCAGGGAAAAGAATTCTATTGGGGATATGAGGGACATGAACCTGAAGAGGCAGCGAATGTTGCAAGGGAGTTTGAGGAACGCAGCGGATATCGGGCCGTACAATACGTTGACAGCCATGCCGGGTATAAAGATTGGTTCGTTCAGGAATTCAAACGCGGCGGTTTCACAATCGAATTGGGAAAGGGCATCAATCCGCTTCCGCTATCCCATTTGCCGGGTATATATGAAGATACCGTCAAGATATTGGTGGCAGGCCTTTATATGTGATACATTTCCCTCTAAGGGATATACTTCCAAAAAAATATAAGATCATTATTCGCCACATTTTCTCTTTTTTACTTTATAATGAAAGTCGTAAGGATTCGATTGGTTAATCCTTACTCTCTTTCTAATGTCTCGCTCACATATGCCAGGCGTTTTAGTTTTGAAGAGGGAGGTGTGTGGAGATTAAAGTATCCAAAGCAGCACTTTGTATGCGGCTTTCCATTTGTAAGATGTTGTGTATCATCCCATTATTTATCTCCACTATCCTTCTTATCTCGGCTTGTGAGCCTTCCAAGGACCTTAGTAAACCCGTAAATGATACGGAAAAAGAACACTCCCAATCAAACCTTGAAACTTCAGTAAGCAATTTAAAGGTCCCGACTGCAGAAACGGATAAAATCGAAGCCATTGTTGGATGGCTGGATTCCAAAACCATTTTATATTCTGTGAAGCGGGATGGTAATGAATTATCCCAGCTGATGGCATGGAATTTGGAAACGAATGATACTTCCGTTTTCTATCAGCCGGCTTTTGAGTTTTCTGAAGTATCGATCAGTCCGTCTGGTACGCATGTTTTGTTATCGTCCTTCACCTCTTCGGGTAAAGCATCCATCACAATACTCGATAAAACGGGAAATCCACTGTATTCCGTGGCGATCCCAGCCTATGAATTAGCTTATGAGTGGAATTCATTTAAAGATGGCCGGTTGTTTTTATCGAGTTTTTATGAAGATTGGACATACAACAGTTATGTGTTGAATCCAGATGAACAAACAATGGAAACTCTGGACTTTCCACAGCCCTTTGCTCAATGGGCAAGTGAAAAAGATTTGATGTTTCTCGATTGGGACAGGGAAGAACCTGCTTTGACGGCACCCCTAGAAAGAAAAGCGCTTAATGGGGATGGAACGGACAGCCTTATGCTCGATGTCATTCACTTTAAAAAAATGAAACAAGCGCTGATGACGATTCAAGTGGAGACAGAAAATCAAGATCGGGGTACATATGCATTTTATGATCCATCAAACAAGCCGATCCATTCTTTTTCCGTACCACTATTGAAAAGCTTTTCAGATTGGGTGATTCCATCCTATGATTTCATTGAAAAAGATAAGGAATTGATAACGTTTATTCCTAATGAATCAAAAGATGCGGACCAATATAAGGGAAGGTTTACCTTAACTAAATTTAATTGGGAAAAAGGCACACAAGAAGAATTGATGAAGGACATGGAAAATGAACCATTAAGCTGTTCGCTTGATGGCAACTTCTGCTTATATGGATATCAATTTGAGAAAATCATTGATATGAAAACCCATCAAATACAAAGATTGTTCAAACAAACATGATGACCTAAAACAAAAGCTCGCCGGATGGCGAGCTTTTTTCTTCAATGGGCAACTGGAAAACCGCTGTTGATGACAGTCATGACAGTGAACCAGCCAAACACGACTGCACTGCCGGCAGCAAAAATGAATCCTAAGAAGTTTCTCTTTTTTAATGAGGTAAACACAGCTACTACTCCTAATATAGCCACAAGTCCGAAAACTACCATTAATATCATGTCAAAACCCCCTTTTCGTAATGAATACTTAATCCCTAATAATATACCCAGAGAATAAAGCAACTACCAAAAATATGTAGAAAAGATTGCATTTGTTAATATCTTAATATTTTTTCAATTATTTGTCGAGGTTTAATAGGTGACACTTCTATGACTTGAGTAAACTGGATTAACATTAGCAGCCTAATTAGTGTAAGATGAAGATAGAAAATCATATTGGAGCTGATGGAAATGAAATGGACACAAATACCTCTAGGCCCGCTGCAAACGAATTGTTATGTAGTTTCCGATGGACAGGATTGCATCATTTTCGATCCGGGTGAAGAGCCGCAGAAAATCATACAGTACATACAAACAAAAAATTTAAAGCCTTTGGCGATTTTATTGACACATGCACATTTTGACCATATCGGTGCTCTTGATGCTATTCGGGAACATTATGGGATACCTGCATATATTCATGAAAAAGAGGCCAAGTGGCTACTTGATCCCGCATTGAATGGTTCTCAAAACTGGTTCCCGGAAAATCCAATGCGCATGAAGCCTGCCGATCACTTCCTCGCAAATGAGCAAGAACTTACTATTGGGGGATTCACTTTCGAAGTATTCGAAACTCCCGGACACTCACCAGGGAGCGTTTCGTATTATGCCAAAGAGCAACGGCTCCTATTTTCAGGGGACGTCTTGTTCCAAGGAAGCGTAGGCAGAACCGATTTAATAGGCGGAAGCGAGGCAGTGCTGTTAAATAGCATTGAAACGAAGCTGCTGTCACTTTCTGATGATACGATCGTATTTCCTGGACATGGGCCTGTCACGACCATTCTGGATGAAAAGAATACTAATCCCTTTTTGAGATAATGACCTTTGCAGGTGCCGTATGGCACCTGTTTTTTTAAAAAGTTCTTAATTATGTAAGAATATTGAAATGGGGCATTTCCAGAACTATACTGAATATAAAAACAGGGGCCTTGCCTTGTATGCATGACTTTGATTCAGCTTTGAACTAAGATTTGTCGAAAACATTCATTTTGTAATGATGGCACGCTTATGACTGTAAGATGAAAAAATTGAACATTTTGTGAACTTATGTGTTTTGTAAAGAAAAGGAACATTTAATTTTCATATGATTGAAGATCATGGAGACGGAGGCATTGTGTTGAAAAATCACTTAAAGGAATTGATTGCAGGAAGCCCCCAAAAAAGAATTTCCTATCATGACTATATGGAAGCTGTTTTATATGCGCCCAATATAGGCTACTATGTACGCGAAAAAAAGAAGATTGGCTCCAGAGGGGATTTTTATACGTCTGGCAATGTTGGGGATGCATTTGGGAGATCTCTGGCCAGATGGTTCGTTTATTTAATAAAAAGCTGCGGAGTTTCACCAAAAATCATCGAGGTCGGCGCAGGTGATGGTAAGCTCGCTTATGATATCCTCGTTTCCATGAAGGAATTGGAACCGCAGATATGGGACTCTTTGACTTATATCCTTGTGGATGAAAGTCCATTTCATAGAAGGCTTCAGCAAGAACGTATAGGGATGTTCAAACAGGCAGTTTCTGCTGCCAGTTTGGAAAAATGGACGAAGGTAAATGGTATCCTCTTTTCAAATGAACTTTTCGACGCGTTGCCTGTACATGTGATCGAAAAGTATAAGGGAGCCCTCGTTGAGGTTTTCGTCACTGAAAAGGAAGGAGATTTTGTAGAGATGAGGGAACCTTTGGACAACCCTGACATTCTATCTTACCTTACAGAACGAACTATCACCTTAAATGAAAGACAACGATATGAAGTTCCGTTAAAAATGGTCCGTGAATATGAGAAGATCGTTTCCTGTATTGAATCGGGTATACTCCTTACAATTGATTATGGCTATACCGAAAGGGAATGGAAGGAGCCAGCTCATCTTCAAGGGAGCTTGAGGGGCTATTATGAGCACCAAATGATTAAAGATCCACTTATGTATCCTGGTGATATGGATCTGACGACACATATCCATTTTGACACATTAATCGAGATTGGAAAAAGAAAGGATCTTTCCAATCATGGGCTTTTTCCTCAAAATGAATTCTTGCTTAAGGCAGGAATATTAGAGGAATTGAGGGACCATCAAGGAACTGATCCATTCTCGAAAACGGCGAAGCGTAATCGTGCAATTCGCGGGCTAATCGTTCCAGGGGGATTTAGTGAACATTTCAAAGTGTTGCTTCAATCGAAGAATTTAGCAGACGATGTAAGGATCTTTCCTGAATGGTGACAAGTAAAAACCCATGAATCAAAATTCATGGGTTATGTAATATTGCTTGTTCTTAATGCGCAGTACCAGGAGTCATCATAAATACGCTCCAGTAGGAAAATCCTGCAAAGAAAACGGTAAGATAGGCGCCGAAAACATAAATATACATGCGCTCAGATAATTTCAAATAACTTAAAAGAACAAAAAAGATCGTTTGTGCAAAGAAAAGCAAAGACGTTTGATGCATATGGCCAAGATAAAAGAAAATTGCCATAATTCCTGTCCAAAATCCACATACTCTGAACATGCGTTCCATCCGAATCCCTCCTTATGTCTAGTCGTGTACATTCTAAATAATTATAAATGAAATTGTAAGGTAATGTAAAGGATGCCTTTTGTTTCTATGTGAGAACCGAAGCCTGGTATGAGCATGCTGTACAATTGGACATCATGTTTTCTAATTCCACAATATTGACATTATCAAACAAGGCTTCGAACATACCTTCTAAAAATGAATTGTGCATGGAGCAGATTGTCCCTGGCTCCACTTCAGTAACTTCCTTAAACGGGCAATTGAAGATACGAAAGTATATTTTATTTTCTTCTTCGCTTGCTTGTATTTCAGGAGATAACCCTGCGATGGTAGCCGCATTTTTAAGCATGCTGACTTTTTCCTCAAAAGCAATTCGATCGATCGACTTCGAGTTCAGGGCTAGTTGCTGCTTTATCAGTTCCTCCCCGTAGCCTTTTCCCGTTTCATAAAGAGCCTGTTTTCCATGTTCCCCTAATGTCATCATCGTCTGAATTGCAATCCTGGAAAGCAGCTGATAGTTCCTATATGGAAAGTGAAGCTGAATGACTTTATCAGATAATCGATAAAGCCGGCTCGGGCGACCGCCTTTACCCGTCCTTCGGGCATCCGAGGTCAACATTTCGATATCTTCAAGTTTTGACAAATGTAAACGTGCAACATTTGGATGGATGTTAAAAGAATCGGCAATTTGCTGTACCGAAACATCGCCATGTTTTTTCACAATATGCTGATATATATAATATCTGGTGGGATCTGCTAACACGTTTGTTATTTTTAACGTTTGTTCCATTACACCCTCCTGTATTCCATAGTTTACCTATGTTCATTATAATGCAGGCAGAAAAAAATGGAATAATAGAAAGCGCTAACTCCCTTTAGTTTAAAAAAAGTTCACAATTTAAACTGTTTTATAATGCAAAAAAATATACATCCATTGTACAAATGTTATACAATCATTATATATATTATAATTGTATACAAAATGTGAACGGGGAGTGATTAGTATGGCACAGTTAACTTTCTTTTCGTACCCAAGTTGTACATCTTGCCGAAAAACAAAAAAATGGTTAAGGGCCAATCATGTTTCCTTCGATGAACGGCATTTATTCAGAGAAACTCCAACTGCAGCAGAGTTAAAAAGAATACTTGAATTGACAACGGAAGGACTTGATGAAGTCTTGGCAACAAGAAGTGAAGCTTACAAAGACTTACAAGTTAATATTGACGAAATGATGCTTTCTGATGTCATCCAATTATTAACAAAAGAACCGAAGTTATTAAGAAGACCCATCCTCATGGACGGGGAAAAGCTGGTGATAGGTCATAATGTAGACGCTTTAAGAAATTTGGTTTCCCAAAGGCTTGAATTGAAAGTGAGCATGTAAGATGATTCTCGAAGTTCTTTTCGGGAATTTTTTTTATTCTGGTGCAGGAATTTGTCGTGGATTGTCGAATCCTTACAACAAGAAATATAGGAGGTGATGAATGAATTGATATCGATTGAAAAGACCGCAGAAAAAATATTAACCCGTGCCATTCAGGAATCTGCATCGGATATCCACATTTTTTTTCGGAGGGAGGGACCTCTCATCCAATTCAGGATAGACAATAAGCTTGTACCCCAGGAAACATTATCATTCTTTGAAGCTGAAAGGCTGATCGCTCATTTGAAGTTCCTTGCCTCGATGGATATAGGGGAGAAAAGGAGGCCCCAGAGTGGTGCCCTCACCATTAATTTGGCTAACCAGGTTGTCGGGCTCCGCCTTTCCACTTTACCCACTGCCCATCTCGAAAGTTTGGTCATCCGCTTAATACCCCAACAGAATATCCTTCCTCTCGAACAGTTATCCTTATTTCCAAATACCGTCAAAAAATTGATTGCACTTCTGAAGCATTCCCATGGCATGCTCATATTTACCGGTCCGACTGGCAGTGGAAAAACCACGACATTATATTCCCTGCTTCACCATGCCTACGAAATGATCAATCGAAATATCATTACACTTGAAGATCCCATTGAAAATGTATCCGAAAAGGTACTGCAAGTCCAAATCAATGAAAAGGCGGGCATTACGTATTCTGTCGGTCTAAAAGCTGTCCTGAGGCACGACCCCGACGTGATCATGGTTGGGGAAGTCAGGGATGCAGAAACTGCCAAAATTGCAGTGCGTGCCGCATTAACCGGTCATTTGATACTTACAACCATGCATACAAGGGATGCCAAGGGCGCCATCTCCAGGTTACTGGAATTTGGTGTCAGCTTGCTTGAGGTTGAACAGAGCTTGATTGGCGTGACAGCACAGCGGCTGGTTGAATTGCGATGTCTTCCATGTAAAGGGGACTGTACTTTTGCTTGCAAGATGACTGCCAGGAATAAAAGGGCCAGTGTATATGAATTGCTCTATGGAAAAAGCCTGGCTGAGGTTCTCAGGATAATGAGAGATGAAAAAGGAATGGCAACGGTCAGCTACCGCCAATTGAAGGATGAAATTGGAAAAGCGGTTGCGATGGGCTATGTGGATTCAGAGGAATATGAACGGCTGGTATACCATGAAACCAAAAAGTAAATGGCGGGTAAAAGAGCAGGCGGTTTTTATTTCGAAGCTAGGTGAATTATTGAAGCATGGTTATCCCTTGGCGGAGGCTCTGCATTTTCTTGAATTTCAGGAATCAAAGAAGAAAGCGGAAGACTTCACTCAGGCTAAAGCCGATTTAAGGAACGGTTTCCCGCTGCACTTGGTGCTGACCCATCTGAATTTTCATCCGCAGCTTGTAAGTTATATATTTTATGGAGAACAATACGGCGACCTGGAACGGGCGTTGGTGGAAGGAGGGCGATATTGGAAGAAAAGAACCGAAGATATGGATAAAGTAAAAAAGTTAATGGTGTATCCTGTGTTCTTAGTCTTTTTTGTAGGTATTGTTTTTTATATTCTTCAGAGTGTTCTCCTTCCTAAATTCCAGACAATCTATTTCACGATGGATGTCGATCATCATACACTCTTGAGATTAATATCAGCTTCCACATTCATTCTTCCAGCACTCCCCTTCTTTTTACTCGGATTGCTCCTATTCTTGTATGTACTCAAACGATTTTGGTTTAACGGATTGTGCCCATTAAGGCAGCGGAGGATTTTGATGAGAATTCCGATATTCGGGAACTTCATCAAATTATACGAAACTTATTTTTTTGCAAGCCAATTAAGTGGCTTACTCTCCGGAGGGCTATCGATTAACGATAGCATTAAATTATTCTCGATAAACCAACAGCAGCCCTTTTACCAAAAACTATGCAATATCATTAAGGATGATCTGATTGAGGGCAGATCACTTGAATTGATTTTTCGGGAGCTTCCATATTTTGATGGTAATTTGCCGGTGGTCGCTGCAAATGGTCAAAAATATGGCAGACTTGATGCGGAGCTACTTCATTACAGTCGTTTTATACTGGAGAAAATTGAAGAGAGAATGAATGCAATCTTAAAAATCATTCAGCCTCTCATGTTTTCACTGATAGGTCTGTTGATCGTGTCCATTTATTTGGCGGTTTTGCTGCCGATGTTCTCACTGCTCGAAAGTATATAGGATTTTATTATTGTATTCCGGAGGTGAAAATGCTCGAAGCCATCTAGTATTCAGGTGGTTCAGGAGCATGATGGATATGTTGAAGAACGTGATGAATGAACGTGGGTTTACACTAATTGAAATGCTTATTGTTTTACTGGTAATTTCCATCCTTTTGATTATAACAATCCCCAATATCACAAAGAACCAATCTACGATTCAGTCCAAAGGTTGTGAAGCATTCGTGAAGATGGCCCAAGCACAGGTACAGGCTTATGAGATTGATAATGCTAAACTGCCCGGAAGTATCGGTGAATTGGAAAGTCAAGGCTATCTCAAACAGACATCCTGTCCTAATGGGGATGATATTAGTTTGGATAGTAAAGGAAAGATAACGGTCGTTGAGTAGGAGGGAAGTGAATATACGGCAGTCCAATGGGGGGTATACATTATCTGAAACCCTTATTGTCCTCGTTATTTTTGTACTACTGATTTCCATCGGTCCTAATCTATATCCTAGCTTCACTAAAGGCATGGAAAATAGGCTATTTCTTTCTCAATTCCATGAAGATATCTTCTATGCACAGCAGTATGCCATCAGTCACGAGAGCTTGATCTACCTTCATATTAATAATGCCAAAAAGGTTTATACCGTGTCATCTTATAAGGAAGGGATCGTTCTAGAGAGGAGTATACCAAAGGATATTCAGTTTTTAAGTGGCACTTTGGGGTTTAGCTTCCATTTTAATCAGTATGGAAATGCTTCAAAAGCCGGAACGATTATGATTGACACGTCAAAAGGAATGTACAAATTGGTCCTCAATATCGGTAAAGGGAGGTTCAGGATTGAGAAATTGTAAAGGTTACGTTTACCTTGAGCTGATGGCCGCATTTTCCATTTGTATTTTCCTGGTACTTGCCATTTTACCGATTCTTGAAGAGTTAATGACGCATCGGAAAGATATTGCCGTAAGGACAGAAGCCCACCATTTATTATATGAAAGATTGACGGCGTTCATGGATGGGGAAATACAAGCAATTGGTCAGGAAATCATTTACAAAAGAAGATCCTATGAATTGGTTTGGAAGGACAATGGGGATTTCCCGGGGATGATTGAAGGGTGTGTACGTTATGAAGATGAATCGGGTAATCTTGAATCCATTTGTGATGCTGCGAAAAAATGATGGCTTTACGATGATCGAAATGCTTTTTTCTTTAATGATATTAATGACGACGTCCCTTTTTGTTCTACAGCTTTTTTCAATCATTCACACCCAGATGGGGTCCGTTGATAAATTGCATCCTAAAGAGTGGGAGGTCTTTACCATGCAAATGAAGCAGGAGGTCCGGAGTTCCAAAGCTCAGGATGTAATGGGAAATAAATTATATTTGATGCTTTCAGATGAACAATTATCATCGTTTGAACAATATGAAGATAAGGTCCGAAGACGAGTGAATGGCATGGGGCATGAGGTCATCTTACAGAACATTTCGAAATTCCGGGTTGAGAAGGATGGCAGTGTCATTGTTATAAATATAACGGATAAAGCAGGGACTACTTTCAGTCGAAGATTTCATCCTTTCTTTAGGAATGTCACGAAAGTCGATGAATAATCAAAAAGGAGTCGTTTTCCCGATGGTCATGATTGTAGCGAGTGTTTTCATCATGTTCACAATACTAATGATCGATCAGTTTATCATTGTTAAAAAATTTTATAAAGAAGTGGAAGAATCGCTTGTGGCCGACCATCTTGTCCATTTAGCGATCAAGGATGTGACGGCAGAGTGGGGCGAAGAGATCCCAAAAATCATCCAGGGGGAAATTTCATACCCTAATGGTGTGGTGCGGTATTCCGTAATGAAAGAAGAAGGTCCTTATGTCTATATCGAGTTCACATCCACGACTAAAAATGACCGCGAGGGAAGGGTCATCATTCAATACGATAAAGAAGCTGGGAAAGTGAAAGAATGGTTGGAAAAGCAGGCTGTTTAATACGCAAAATCAACATTCTTTTAAGTCAGGTACACGTGTTCAGGGAACAAGCAAAGGAATAAAAGCTGCGTAAACGGGGCATACTTTGCATAGGGTGATTATTTTATATGTCTACAAACGCTTATATTAAATATCTGACTCAGCAGCTTGTCGAGTATTTTAATCTGACGAAAAAAGAACGAAAAGAAAAGCGCCGTCACAGAAAAGAGGATAAAAATCATGGTATGTCCCATTGGTTTGGCATTGTCCCTTTTGCTTTGTCGATGTTCGTAAGGAAAAATATCAAAAAATAAAACAGATGTCCTGAATTTAGGGCATCTGTTTTTTTATTGTTCTTACTTATCCCAATGCCCTATCAGAAAGGTAAAATAACCCTCCGTTGATGATGGATATTCGGATGTTGGGTTCATATTGAGCTTTTAAGGCATCTTTTTCGGTAAAATAGCTCTCACTTTTTTCTTCCATATCCTTGTAAAAATGCTCCAATAAATTCAAGTCATTCTGCCAGCGAAGCATTGCTTCCTCTGCCCAGGAATGGTCATCATCCTCGAAACTGGTCCTGATGTATGTATCCAGTCTTGCCAATCCGCTCTTGGGCATTATGAGCGGTGAAAGCGTAAAGGAGTAATCCGGTATTTTGGGGGTGACCTTTATCGGTAAAACCCGATGGTGAAACCTTTCCATGATCTCACCTGAGATTAAATTCAAACCGATCGACATGAAGGTATCCTTTTTACGATCGCATTGATAGGATATTTTCACATTCAGGGTCAGCCAAGGAAACAAAGGATTATTTCCCCCTTTTGATGGAGGGGTATCCTCAAAAAGTCTAGTATATCCTGCCAGCTTTTTGGTAGATTGAATAATCTGGTGAAGGCGAGGGGAGCCAAAATGAATCATTTCTCCCTTTAAATCGGATGGAGCTAGTTCTGGATCGGTAATGAAAGTCATCTGTGCTGGGTTTGGAACGCCGCCTGTTTTTTCTAGATAATGCCAATAAAAGGGTCTGTTCATTAATTCTTTATCCATATCAATCGTCAATTGGACTGTAAGGTGGGTTGGTGCATTATCCAGTATTTCACAATCATTGGCTTTAAAGTAAGTTATTAAAAAATCATGAATTTCCCGTTGCTGCATGAACCTCACCTTCCTTCATTGATTGGGCGAATTGGATTAACGATGAAAAATTATCCATCTTGATTTTCATTTCGCCCTCTGTTTTGGATTCACCGACTACATCAATCAAATATTCTTCAATGTTGTTAATATCCAGTTTGGTTAGAATATCATCCAATTCGCCGATTACTTTCTCGAATAAATTTATTTTTTCATATAGTAACTTTAGAATATGTTCTTCCACTGTATTTTTCGTGGCAAAGTTATAAATCATCACATCTTCTTCCTGACCAAGGCGGTGTATCCGTCCGATTCTCTGTTCGAGCCTCATCGGGTTCCATGGCAGGTCAAAATTAATCAAGTGATGGCAAAACTGAAGGTTTATCCCTTCCCCGCCAGCTTCTGTTGCAATCAATACCTGTATATTTTTTTGGAATAATTCTCGCATCCAGTCTTTCTTTCCGCGCTTAAAACCGCCTCGGAAAGGAACTGAAGAAATTCCATTCTGCTGTAGATACCATTGTAGATATAGCTGAGTCGCCCGGTATTCGGTAAAGATAATGACTTTATCATCAATTTTCTTGATCAGTTCCAAAGCTTTTTCAGCCTTTGAGTTCTGAACCGTTTCATTCACTTTAGAAAATAAATCATCAAGCTTTGCCAAAAAGTCAGGGGAAGGCTGATCATATTTATTTTTCATATTCTTTAATGTATAAAAGACCGCCTCTCTGCTGCTGCATGCTTCCCTTTGGAGAGTGAGAGCCGAAAAGGCGCTTCCTTTAGAACCATCCGAAATAGGTTTGAATTTGGAAACAGCATCGTACAATGCTTGTTCCGTTGGAGAAAATTCAATGGTGATGGTCTCCACATGCCGTTTTGTCCATTCAATGCCAGTATCGGCCCGCCGGTTTCGAATCATGACAGTGTTGACAAGTTCCTTTAGGTGTTCATCTTCAATTATGTTCCGGCCTTTCCCTTTATACTTTTCTGAAAAAAGTGAGGCATTTCCCAAGTGGCCTGGTTTCAATAACGAAACGAGGTGGAAAATTTCCTCGACTTTATTTTGAATCGGAGTGGCTGTCAGGAGTAAACAAAATTTCTTTTTCAGATTTTGGACGAATTCATAGTTCTTCGTCTTATTATTTTTAAGTTTATGAGCTTCATCAATAATGATGAAGTCGTATTCCTGCTTGAAAATGATATCTCGATGTGGAGCTCGTTTCGCTGTATCAATGGATGAAATGACCACATCACAGGAGTCCCAAACATAGCTTTTTCTCTGAACGACTGCCGGTATATGAAACTTGGTATTCAATTCAAAAGCCCATTGTGTGACAAGGGAAGCCGGAACAAGGATCAAAACTTTTTTTACAAGGCCCCTAATCATATACTCTTTTAGGATCAATCCAGCTTCAATTGTTTTTCCGAGCCCTACCTCATCAGCTAAAATGGCCTTTCCATTCATCTTTTCCACCACTTGCTTGGCTGCTTCCAATTGATGGGGAAGTGGGGTTAACTGCGGAAGGTGCTTGGGCGCCTGTAAACCTTCAAAATCAGGGATGATAAGATTTTCCTCCATTTGAACCGCGAGCTTATAAAGCTCCCAGTTTCCCCATGGACCGTCATTTTCCATCTTTTGCAGAAACTCGTCATTCCATTCAGAATTAAAGGATATATTGATTTTCATAGAAATAACTCCCTCTTAAATCATATTTTCCTTAATAAAAGGTCAAAACCCGAACATTTCATATGTGAAGTAAGAAAAATATTTCTCTTCAAAAGATATTGCAGAGATAAGTTTCTTAGGGTAGGATATAAGTATATTTAGAAAATTCCAATTTCCCAACGCTACAAAGAATCTTTGTACATCGATTTTGCAGTTCGCGTTTTCTTAGTATGGGCTATAGGCTTCTAATTTATCCAAGATTACTGAAGGAGACCAATCAAACGGTTTCTGAGGTTTCAGGAGAATTGGCAGAGAATGCATTCCACGATGCTCAGAGGTTTTACCGATGTTTGGTGGCTTATTCGCTTCCTTTCATTGGTAGACCATTTATATGCGGGTGAAGATAAGGGGAGAGACTACGGATGTAGCGCCGAAGGAGCAAACTTAGCAGTGAATCTCTCAGGCAAAAGAACTCTTATTGGACGCAACTCTGGAGAGCGCCGTCCGTTTTGGGACGGCCACCAAAGGGGAAAACCTATTACATAGGTAAACTTTCAGGTTTCAGGACAGAGAAAAAGCTCAAACGGGCTTTCTCTGTCCTTTTTTGTGCTTTTTTCACATCATGAATCAGGATATATCTGATGCGTAATGACAAGAAGCTTTTGATAATGAAGCCAATTAATTTAAAAAAATCTGAAGGGGGTCATTTTTTGACCGATTTAAAAAGAACACCACTATTTGAGGTTTATCGTGAATACGGAGGTAAAACGATTGATTTTGGCGGCTGGGAACTTCCTGTCCAATTTTCGGGTATAAAGGACGAACATGAAGCCGTACGTACAAAAGCTGGGTTATTCGATGTTTCCCATATGGGTGAAGTCGATGTTAAGGGTCCTGGGAGCCTTTCCTTTTTACAAAAGATGCTGACTAATGATATATCAAAGCTGAAACAGGGCGGTGCCCAATATTCCGCCATGTGTTATGAAAACGGAGGCACGGTTGATGATCTAATCGTGTATAAAAGGTCTGAGGATGACTATCTGCTCGTGGTCAATGCAGCGAACACAGAAAAAGATTTCAATTGGCTGCAAGCTCATTTATCGGAAGATGTCCAAATCAAGAATGTATCTAGTGACTATACACAGCTGGCACTTCAAGGGCCAGCTGCAGAGAAGATTTTACAAAAACTATCGGGAAATACTGCTTTAAGTGAAATTGGATTTTTCAAGTTCAAGGAAAATGTCATGATTAACGGTATCTCCACGATGGTATCCCGTACTGGATACACTGGTGAGGATGGCTTTGAGATATATAGTGACAGTGAAAATGGTCCAGCCCTTTGGAAGGCGATTATGGATGCCGGAAACGAAGAGGGAGTTCAGCCGATTGGATTAGGTGCTCGTGATACCCTGCGTTTTGAAGCGAAACTGCCGTTGTATGGGCAGGAGCTTTCAGCAGACATCACCCCGATAGAAGCCGGGATTGGTTTTGCAGTAAAAGTCGATAAGGAAGTTGATTTTTTCGGGAAAGCCGTTCTTGCTGAGCAAAAGGAGAAAGGAGCTCCTCGCAAGCTTGTGGGAATTGAAATGATAGACCGTGGCATTCCACGTCATGGGTATAAGGTCTACAGCGGTGATAAAGTCATTGGCGAGGTCACGACCGGTACCCAATCACCAACGTTGAAGAAAAACGTGGGTTTGGTACTTATCGATAAGGAATTTTCAGTGCTGGATGCGGAAGTCGAAGTGGAGATCCGTTCCAAACGTTTGAAAGCCGTTATAATACAAACACCTTTTTATAAAAAACCACGTAAATAGAGGGGAATGGTCATTAGATGAAACATCGTTATTTACCCATGACAGAGCAAGATAAACAAGAAATGCTGAAAGCGATAGGGGTATCCACTGCTGAAGAACTTTTCAATGATATCCCTGAGAGCGTTCGTTTTCAAGGAGAATATGATATCAAGCCTGCTAAATCGGAACCAGCATTAATGAAAGAATTATCAAGGCTTGCTGCCAAGAATGCGGATCTTAAAAACTATGCTTCCTTCCTTGGTGCGGGTGTCTATGACCATTATGCACCGGTCATCGTCGATCATGTTCTATCCCGTTCTGAATTTTACACGGCTTATACACCCTATCAGCCTGAAATTTCACAGGGAGAGCTTCAAGCAATCTTTGAATATCAAACGATGATATGTGAATTGACGGGCATGGATGTGGCTAACTCCTCCATGTATGACGGCGGGACAGCGCTGGCTGAAGCAGCCATGCTTGCTTCAGGACAGACACGCCGCAAGAAGATTCTCATTTCAGGAACCGTTCATCCTGAATCAAGAGAAGTCGTGAAAACTTATGCGAAAGGGCAACGCGTGGAAGTGATCGAAATTCCTTATAAAGACGGTGTGACGGACTTAGCTGCTTTAAAGGAATTGGCGAATGAGGACATTGCAGGAGTGATCGTGCAATATCCGAACTTTTTTGGTCGGATCGAGTCATTGAAGGAAATGGAAGAAATCATTCATGGCGTCAAATCCATGTTTATCGTTTCCAGTAATCCGCTTGCATTGGGAGCTTTGACATCCCCTGGTGCACTCGGTGCAGATATCGTAACGGGGGATGCTCAGCCATTCGGCATTCCAGCGGCATTCGGTGGACCTCATTGTGGATATTTTGCGGTTACTAATAAACTTGTTCGGAAAGTTCCGGGCCGACTCGTCGGTCAAACCGTGGATGAAAATGGTAAAAGGGGATTTGTACTAACGCTACAAGCTCGTGAACAGCACATTCGCCGTGACAAAGCCACATCCAACATTTGTTCCAATCAAGCTTTGAATGCGTTGGCAGCTTCTGTTGCAATGACCGCCCTTGGGAAAAAGGGTGTCAAGGAAATGGCCGTGCAAAATATTCAAAAAGCACATTATGCGAAAAAAGCAATTATGGCAGTAGGGGTGGAAGTGATATTCGACGGTCCTTCGTTCAATGAATTTATCATTAAACTGCCTGCTTCGTTTTCAGAAATCAATAAAAGCCTTTTTGAAAAAGGGATGATCGGCGGCTTTGATTTAGGGACGGTTTATCCTGAGCTGAAAGACCATATGCTGGTTGCGGTAACTGAACTTAGAACAAAAGAAGAAATTGATGCACTTGCGCAGGAATTGGGGGATCAACATGAATAATCAAGATCAATCACTCATTTTTGAAATCAGTACTTCCGGTCGAATCGGGTACAGTCTGCCAGAAATGGATGTTGCAACTATTCCGCTCGAAGAAATTCTTCCTGCCGACTACATCCGTGAAGAAGAGGCAGAACTGCCTGAGGTGTCCGAACTGGATATCATGCGTCACTATACAGCACTCTCCAAACGGAATCATGGGGTGGATTCGGGTTTTTATCCGCTGGGTTCATGCACGATGAAATATAATCCGAAAATAAATGAAAACGTGGCACGTTTCAACGGCTTTGCCCATATCCATCCATATCAAGATCCGGCTACCGTTCAGGGAGCATTGGGACTCTTATTTGATTTGCAGGAACACTTAACTGAAATCACCGGGATGGACCAAGTGACATTACAGCCTGCAGCAGGTGCACATGGTGAGTGGACAGGGTTGATGATGATTCGCGCTTTTCACGAAGCGAATGGCGATACAGAACGGACGAAAGTGATTGTACCTGATTCTGCACACGGTACGAATCCTGCCTCTGCCACTGTTGCCGGACTTGAAACGATTACAGTGAAATCCGATGAAAATGGATTAGTCGACCTTGAAGATTTAAAGCGTGTTGTCGGACCTGATACGGCGGCCTTGATGCTGACGAACCCCAATACATTGGGATTATTTGAAGAAAACATCTTGGAAATGGCACAACTTGTCCATGATGCAGGTGGGAAGCTTTATTATGACGGAGCCAATCTGAATGCAGTCCTTTCAAAAGCACGCCCGGGTGACATGGGCTTTGATGTGGTTCACTTAAATCTCCATAAAACATTCACAGGTCCGCATGGCGGCGGCGGTCCGGGTTCTGGTCCTGTAGGTGTGAAGTCGGACTTGATTCCTTACTTGCCTAAACCTCTTATAATTAAACAAGGTGAGCAATTCGCTCTTGATTATGATCGTCCGCAATCCATTGGCAGGGTAAAACCTTATTATGGTAATTTCGGGATTAACGTGAGGGCATATACGTACATTCGTTCAATGGGGCCTGATGGCCTTAAAGCCGTCACCGAAAATGCGGTCATCAATGCCAATTATATGATGCGCAAGTTGGAACCTTATTTTGACTTACCATATAATCGTCATTGTAAGCACGAATTCGTATTAAGCGGACGCCGGCAAAAGAAATTGGGGGTTAGGACTCTCGATATAGCCAAAAGATTACTGGATTTCGGGTATCATCCTCCAACCATTTACTTCCCGTTGAACGTGGAGGAAGGAATGATGATAGAACCGACTGAAACCGAGTCAAAAGAAACGCTGGATGCGTTCATCGATGCGATGATCCAGATTGCCAAGGAAGCGGAAGAAACCCCGGAAATCGTTCAGGAAGCTCCGCATACAACCGTTATAAAGCGGCTTGATGAAACTCTTGCTGCAAGAAAACCTGTTCTGCGTTATCAAGCCTAGATTGATAGCTTATACGAAAAAAATCCCTGCCTGCCGGCGGGGATTTTTCATGTTTATGTAAGATTTCATTAAAGTCCAGCAGTTAACTTTCTTTTCCTTGAGCTATTGAATTAAAAAGAGCCCATGCGGAGATGGGGTCTTATTTCTTTGCTTTGATTTTCCCGGTCCACATTTTGAAACCGCCCTTTAGGTGAAAAAGTTCCCTGTAGCCCTTTTTGTATAGCATGGCTGCAGCTCTGCCGCTGATGATTTCGCTTTGAGCGTACAAATATACAGGCTTGTCCGGCCTAATTTCGACCAAGCGTGTTTTCATTTGAGTCATAGGGATGTTTCTTGCGCCTAAGATATGGCCATTATCGAAATCATTCGGTTCCCGCACATCGATTAGCTGCACTTTTCTGTAGTTAGCGATAAATTCGTCCTGTGTTAGTGTTTTAACGATTTTACGCTGGCGGTACCAATTAAAAAGTGAATACGCAATAACCACTCCTAAGATGATGAGCAGTGTATATAATATTTCCAAACATAAAAACTCCCTTCTACCTTAACGAATACAGACAATCTTTATTATATAATTGCTTTACCCAATAATCAAAAAGAATTTTCATCAAATTCTTCATGGACTTGATAGTACTTTCTTTTTTAGAGTGTTAAAGTCTGTTAAACTACTACATGTGAGTTTTTTGTGGGGTATTGAAAAACAGTCTATCGAAACGAGGGGTAAGGATGGCTAAAGATAAATGGGGTTTTATAGATTCGGGGTATTGTTCACCGGCTTTTAATATGGCACTGGACGAAGCTCTGTTAAACTGGCAAAGCAAAGGGGAAATTCCGCCAATCATACGCTTTTACGGCTGGGATCCAGCTACATTGTCGATCGGTTATTTTCAAAAGGCGGAAGCGGAAATTGATATCGAAGAGGTCAAAAGGCAGGGCCTTGGTTTTGTACGCAGGCCAACAGGAGGACGAGCGGTCCTGCACGAGCATGAATTGACTTATAGCGTAATCGTTCCAGAATCCTATCCGGGAATGCCGACTACCGTTACTGAAGCATATCGTGTCATTTCTGAAGGAATATTAATGGGATTCAGGAATCTGGGATTGGATGCTTATTTTGCCGTGCCCCGAACCGATCAGGAAAAAGCGGCTTTAAAATCGCCCAGGTCTTCGGTTTGCTTTGATGCTCCAAGCTGGTATGAACTGGTCGTTGAGGGCAGGAAGGTCGCTGGCAGCGCTCAAACCAGGCAAAAAGGCGTCATCCTTCAGCACGGATCCATTTTGCTTGAACTTGATGATGATAAGCTTTTTAGCGTATTTAAATTCTCAAATGACAGGGTTAAAGAGAGAATGCAAAAAAACCTAAAAAACAAAGCTGTGGCCATAAATGATATTGCAGGGAGAAAGATTACCATCCCTGAAGCGAAAGAAGCTTTTGAAAAAGGTTTTGCCGAAGGACTTTCGGTCGATTTAGAGCCATACGTCCTCACCGAAAAGCAATTGCTGGAAGTGAAGTCCATTGCAGAAAGCAAATATGAAAGCGATGATTGGAATTTCATGAGATAGAGGAAGCATAATTAGAGTGGATAATAAAAAAGTTTTTTCAGATTTGTTTGACCAAATAACGCATCCCTTGCAGGGATAAGCCCTAAAAGGGATGGGGAAAAAGCAAGGTCCAAATTAATTGAAATCTGATGAAAAATTATTGTAAATCGACATTTTCCTCCTTTTTGCTAACTATATTAATTGATTTATCGTTTGACAAAATTAAAAGTTATTCAAAACAAACACAATATATAGTAGTTGAAATATTTAATGCGACACTATATGTTGATTTTTGAGTTTCGCTATGATAAATTTAGGGTACTTGTTAAGCGAAACGGACATGTAAGGTTACATAAGGATTTTTGCGGCAGCAAGAACGGATCTTGAAACATATAAAGGAGAGGGAATTATGTCGGTTGTAATAAAAGAAGCTTTAAAGGTTGATCTAGAAAGGTTGAATAAGGATATTTCTTTATTTCCCCAGGTTCACCCTGTAACTGCTGATATGAAAATGGCGCATAAGGGAGTGTCCCGTCTAGTCATGCTTGACCGCTATTCTTTTAAGGATACTGAAAAAATCACACTCTCGGCAGGCGATTTCGTCGTGTTGACGATTAAGGAAGATCCGAAATTCCCGGCAAGGGGTCTCGGTTACATCGTTGAAATAGATTGGGAAACCAAAAAAGCGAAGGTTTTGGTGGATGAAGAGTTCCGTGGCGTTCTGGATAATCCGGAAGAAATGGAGACGGGAATTGTAAACCGTCCTTTGGATATTATCGAAAAGCCGCTTGAAATATACTATGAACAAATTGCGAAACGTAATGCAACGGGATTGGCATCAGTGGAAACCACGGAAGAAAAGAGAACGGAATGGTTCAATAAATTCTATGAAGAATTAAAGAACCTTAATTTCGTCCCGGCAGGACGAGTATTATATGGTGCAGGTTCCAATACGGATGTTACTTATTTCAACTGTTATGTAATGCCATTCGTACCGGATTCACGTGAAGGTATTTCAGAACATAGGAAACAAGTGATGGAAATCATGAGCCGCGGCGGCGGAGTGGGAACGAACGGGTCGACACTGCGTCCAAGAAACACTCTGGCAAAAGGCGTAAACGGAAAATCCTCGGGTTCTGTGTCGTGGCTTGACGATATTGCGAAACTGACGCATCTTGTTGAACAGGGCGGTAGCAGACGCGGCGCGCAAATGATCATGCTTGCTGATTGGCATCCTGATATTGCAGAGTTCATCATTTCTAAAATGCAAAACCCAAGGATTCTGCGTTACCTAGTGGAAAATACTAAAGACGAAGCAATCAAGAAATATGCGACGGATAAATTGAAATTCACGCCGCACACGGAACAGGAAACGGCTATGTATCAAGGGATCATCAATTATAAGGAGATTCCTGGCCAAGGTGGATTCAGCGAGAAAATCATTAGGGATGCAGAGGAAAAGCTCCGTACAGGGGGAACATACAGTGTCCATAATTCTGATTTTCTGACTGGAGCCAACATCTCGATTTGCCTGACTAAGGAATTCATGGAAGCGGCGGAACAAGATGCGGAATACGAATTGCGTTTTCCTGATGTTGAAAGCTATAATGCCGAAGAAATGGCCATTTACAATGAAGAATGGCATAATGTCGGCGATGTTCGCGAATGGGAGAAAATGGGTCACAAAGTCCGTGTTTACCGTAAAATCCGCGCTAAAGAGCTTTGGAATTTAATAAATATTTGTGCAACATATTCTGCTGAACCAGGTATTTTCTTTATCGATAATGCTAATGAAATGACGAATGCCAAAGCATACGGTCAACAGGTCGTAGCGACGAACCCTTGTGGAGAACAGCCATTGGCCCCATATTCAGTATGTAACCTTGCGGCAGTCAATCTGGCTGAGATGGCTGATAAAGAAAGCAAAACCGTTAATTTCGAGAAACTTAAGCAGACTGTCGAAGTCGGTGTGCGTATGCAGGACAATGTCATTGACGCAACTCCTTATTTCTTGGAAGAAAACAAAAAACAGGCACTGGGCGAGCGACGGGTTGGACTTGGTGTAATGGGTCTGCATGACCTTTTGATCTACTGTGAGACGGAATATGGCTCTGAAGAAGGAAATATCCTGGTTGACAAGGTGTTTGAAACGATTGCGACGACAGCTTACAGGGCTTCCGTGGAACTTGCTAAAGAAAAAGGCAGTTTCCCGTTCCTGATCGGGTCAACGGACAAAGAAACCGATGAGCTTAGAACACGTTTCACACAAACCGGATTTATGGAAAAAATGCCTGAAGATATCAGGGAAAGTGTTGCTGCACATGGCATCCGTAACTCTCATTTATTGACAGTTGCTCCTACAGGAAGCACAGGAACTATGGTCGGGGTATCAACAGGTCTTGAACCATATTTCTCCTTCACGTATTTCCGCAGCGGCCGTCTTGGTAAATTCATTGAAGTTAAGGCTGACATTGTACAGGAATACTTGGACCGTCATCCAGAAGCCGATACAGAAGAGCTTCCAAAATGGTTCATTTCCGCTATGGAATTAGCTCCAGAAGCACATGCTGATGTTCAATGCATCATTCAACGCTGGATTGACAGCTCGATCAGTAAAACGGTAAATGCTCCAAAAGGATATACTGTCGAACAAGTTGCAAAAGTATATGAACGTCTATACAAAGGCGGAGCAAAAGGCGGTACTGTATATGTGGATGGCAGCCGTGACAGTCAGGTTCTTACGCTCAAAGCGGAAGAAAACCAAATGGACGAGCAGCTTGAAATGGATGAATTGACAGATGTGGAAGTAAAGAAAAAAGTCGTATTGGTCGATACGATAAATGAACTGCGTTCGACTAACGTTACGATTGGGTCGGAAGTGGGCAACACTTGTCCGGTGTGCCGTAAAGGCGAAGTCCAGGAAATGGGCGGATGCAATACTTGCACGAATTGCGGAGCACAATTAAAATGCGGGCTATAAGCTGATGTAAGGGAAGCCGTTAAGTATGCTGCAAAGCCTATCTTAACGGCTTTTTTAGTGTCTTAAATGTTTGTTAGTTACCGTCTGTTCAATTACAAACCAATAGAGAAGACCGAATCATCGTAAATTCGGTCTTCTTTTTGCGTTCAATCAACCATTTTCATTTTGCTGCCTTATTTCCTTCTCGGCTAGATATTGGTTTCCATCTTTCAATACCGAAAATTCATCGACCGAGTCTCCAGGTATATTCCTTGGATTTGGATATTTATTATCTGTTTGGACGGTGATCGCTTGTTTCCCCGTTCCATTTGTCAAGAAATCTCGTTTTTTATTAGCCATATGGCATCTCCTTCATTTTGAATTTCCAAGTAAAAACAATCATGATGATAACAGAATTAAGAAAAACTATCCTTATGAATTAGATTGTGTAGTTCGATTAAAAGTATGAACAGAATGGAGAACGGAATGAAACCATTTATGCCACAATTAGTGTATATAGAGCCCAGGGCACTGGAATACCCTCTTGGCCGGGAATTGAAGAAGAAATTCGAAGATTTGAACATTGAAATCCGGGAGACCACATCCCATAACCAAATTAGGGACCTTCCTGGGGAAAACGATTTGCAAAAATATCGCGTCGCCAAATCGACGCTTGTGGTAGGAATAAGAAAAACATTGAAATTCGATTCCTCAAAGCCATCTGCTGAATATGCCATCCCTCTTGCTACAGGGTGTATGGGGCACTGTCACTATTGCTATTTACAGACGACACTCGGATCGAAACCATATATTCGGACATATGTGAATCTTGACGAGATTTTCGAGGCAGCCGAAAAATATATAAATGAGAGAAAGCCTGAAATCACACGTTTTGAGGCAGCCTGTACATCGGACATTGTCGGAATTGACCATTTGACACATTCTTTAAAAAGGGCCATAGAATATTTTGGCAAAAGTGAATATGGGGTTTTAAGGTTCGTAACTAAATTTCATCATGTCGACCATCTGTTGGATGCTGAACATAATGGAAAAACGAGATTTCGGTTCAGTATAAATTCGCGTTTTGTGATAAAGAATTTCGAACCCGGGACTTCGAGCTTCGAAGAACGGATGGAAGCGGCACGCAAAGTGGCAGGTGCCGGATATCCCCTGGGTTTTATCGTAGCTCCAATATATCGTCATGAAGCATGGAAGGAGGGCTATCACGAATTATTCGAACGATTGAGTGAGGCGTTAAAAGGAGTGGATATACCGGATTTGACTTTTGAATTAATCCAGCATCGGTTCACTGGTCCAGCAAAAAAAGTGATTCAAAAAAACTACCCGAAAACAAAATTGGAACTGGACGAAACGAAGCGTAAATATAAATGGGGCCGATATGGCATTGGTAAATATGTTTACCAAACCGAAGAAGCCGCAGAACTGGAAACGACCATTCGTGGGTATATCGCTGAATTTTTCCCGAAAGCGGAAATTCAGTATTTTACCTGATGAAGGTAATTTTCTATTCAAAACTGTCATAAATCCCTCTAATCCTGCTTAGAAATGTAAAGACCGGATTAGGGGAGGGCAGCTATGATTATTGACGGCGTTTTTTCCGGAGGCGGGATTAAAGGCTATGGTTTAGTGGGAGCCCTGCAGGAATTAGAAGAACGGGGATTTGTATTCCATCGGACAGCAGGTACAAGTGCAGGATCCATAATTGCAGCTTTCGTGGCAGCTGGGTACACCGGAAAAGAAATGGAAAAGCTATTTATTGATATAGATTTAAGCGGCCTGCTGGATAAAAGGCGTGGTCTTTTGCCTATCCCGCTTGCCAAATGGCTTCTTGTATACTGGAGACTTGGCCTTTATAAAGGCGATGCATTGGAAGGTTGGGTTGCGAGTAAACTTGCCGAAAGGAATGTAGTCACCTTTAAGGATGTTCGACCGAAATCCCTTCGTATCATAACCTCTGACATCACAAATGGGAAATTGGTGGTTCTGCCTGATGATCTACCGAACTATGGCATTGATCCGATCACTTTTCCAGTTGCAAAGGCAGTAAGAATGAGTTGTAGCATTCCTTATTTCTTTGAGCCAGTCAAACTCGATGTCGGAAAAAGCAAGTTCCTTTTTGTTGATGGAGGTGTTTTAAGCAATTTTCCTATGTGGTTATTCAATTCAGATCATGTAAGGAAGGAACGGCCGGTCATAGGCTTGCGGCTGAGTGTCGATGAGATATGGAAACCGCATGAGGTGGATAATGCGGTTGAATTATTTTCCGCACTATTCAAAACGATGAAAGATTCCCATGATGCACGATATATCTCCAAGAAACACGTCCATAATATTGTATTTATCCCGATGAAGGGAGTTTCTGCAATGGATTTCAATCTGAATGATGAACAAAAGGGTGAATTGATGAATCGGGGAAGGCAGTGCACGAAAGAATTCCTAAAAAAATGGACTTATTGATTATAAATAAAAAATCGGGCTCTTAAAAAGAAGCCCGATTTTTCTTTTTATTCTTTTTCCCTTCGATAACGGTTAAGTGACTATCCGTTTTCTTTCTCCATTTTATTTTCTTGGATGATTTTGCTGCAGAGAAGCTAGCCACATTATCTTTTTTCGAAGTTCGGTTTTTTAGCCTTTTTTTCGATTGGCGGGCAGCCTTTCGGAATGCTTGCTGCTCTTTCTTAACTGGTTTTCCCTTTGTTAATCCGGTATAAATCATATAAATAATCCCTGCGACAATGGCTATTATGAGAATGTTTCTAAAAAAGCCAATCGGGTCATTAAATAGTCGGCTCAATAGTCCGAGGACTCCGAGGGCGATGATTCCGTATATCATGAAAGATATGAAACGTTTCAACAAAGACACCTCCTTAAGAGCATCATAAGCATTTTCAGCTTATTTTAAACATTCTTCATGTAAAATATTTGAAAAAATGAAGGTCATTCCCTTAGTTTAGTATATGATTTTTCATAATCAAAATGTGTATAGATGTTTTACACAATTACATCCGATTCTAAACCTTTTTTGGTCTCTTTTTCCATCCTCAACAGTTCTTGGAATGAGGCTAATGCGACTTCGACTTGATCATCTGTCGGGGCTTTGGTTGTCAATAACTGAAGCCAAAGGCCGGGATAGCCAAGGTAACGCAGGATGGGAGTGTCCCTTACTTTGTTAGTCAATTGCAAGACTTCGAAGGCTATGCCAAGCACGACGGGGATAAGCAAAATGCGATTGACGACACGTACCCATAGCGGATCAATTGGTACAAGAAGATAGACAAACATCCCTACAATGACAGTAAATAAAATAAAACTGCTGCCACAGCGATAATGAAGGCGGGAACTTGCCTGCACATTTGCAACCGTCAATTCTTTTCCGCTTTCAAAGCAATTGATCACCTTATGCTCTGCTCCGTGATACTGAAAGACCCGCTTGATTAATGGCGTCAAGGAAACTACATAAATATATACAAGCAGTAAGATCAGCTTGAACAAGCTTTCCACTAATACCTGAGCCGTATGGCCACTGAAAATGGGTTCTGTCAATTTTGCGAGGAAGACAGGAATCAAGGTGAAAAGCAATTTCCCAAATAGGAAGGAGATCACACCGATCACGGCAACACCTAGCCAAAGACTTAATTTAGATGGGTCTTTCGTTTCTTTTTTCTTTTCTTCCTGCTTTTCCCCGTCTTCTTCTTCATACTGTTCAGTTGAAAAGTTAAGATGTTTCGAACCGGTGGCACTTGACTGAATCAGTGATACGATACCTCGCAGAAACGGTATTTTTTTTAAGCGGTTTACAACAGGTTTCGATTCACGCGGCAGATGATAATATACAATCGTCGAATCTTTGCGGCGTACCGCAGTGACTGTGTGATGTTTGCCACCGAACATGACGCCTTCCACAACAGCCTGCCCTCCGTAAACGGGTTTTTGAACCTCAGACATTTCTACACCAACCTAATAGTTATTCACGTAGCTCTCTCAAGGGTGCTAACATGTTTATTATCAAGCATCACAAGGGTAAAGGCGCTCCTCCAAAATTGAATGGAAGCTTTAACCCTGCAATTACTTTATGAATGTTGAATCACAGGAAGGTAGTATCCCGTGTACATTATAAATTTCAACAGAGGATGTGTATTTTCCTCTGAAAAAAGCAGATTATTTATGATTTAATCATACAGAATAAATAACAAAACCTCTAGTGATTCTCCTTCCTAAAAATAAAAAAAAATAGTTCTATTTAACAAAGGGCATACTACGTAGCGGAGGTGATTGATATGTCTTCTAATGAAAAAGGACAAATTCAACAGGAATATCAAAGCATGTTAATCTACAATGTACTTGCTGTCGGTTTTGTTGGGGGGGCTTTAGCCAGTTTTATCGGAATCATAGCCCATTATATTAACTTTATGGATTTTAGCCCAAAATTCATACTTACCTCGTGGTCCAATATGACCTGGATCGATCATTGGCTTGGTACGGTAATGACCATAATTTTGTTCGGAATTCTATCCGTGGGGATCGCTTTTATATACTATAGTCTTTTTAAAAGGATGAAGAGTATTTTTCCGGGTATTATTTTGGGGGTGGTTTGCTGGGCTTTGCTGGTATTTATCCTGAAACCGATGTTCGTCGATTTGCCAACCTTTTCTAAAATGTCAGCAAATACGGTTATAACAAGTGTATGCATTTTTATTATATACGGTCTTTTTGTAGGGTTTTCTATATCATACGATCAACAGGAATATATCCGTCAAAAAAACAAAGCCGAGAAGCAATCGGAAAGCTGATTGCTTCTTGGTTGTAAAAAAGTAGTAAGACAATTTGCAATTATGATAGAATGTTCATGGAAAGCATTCTTTTAACATGAGCAGGTGTTTGATGATGACAAAAATCTTACTAATCAATGGTCCGAATTTAAATCGCTTGGGGAAGCGTGAACCTGCGCATTATGGATCCTCGACGCTTGCGGATGTGGAAGCGCAATTAATGAAGCAAGCTCAAGGGCTAGATGTGGAATTGACTTCTTTTCAAACTAACCATGAAGGAGCGATTATCGACAAGCTCCATTGGTCGGAGGATCATGGGATCGACGGGATTATCATTAATCCTGGAGCTTTTACTCATTATAGCTATGCGATTCGTGATGCAATAGCCGGAATTGATGTTCCAGTGGTGGAAGTGCATATTTCGAACATACATGCCCGTGAAAGCTTTCGGCATGAATCAGTGACCGCACCGGTAACGGCGGGACAGATTGTCGGCTTGGGGATACACGGATATGAATTGGCGTTGCAGGCGATCACAAAGATTGCAAAGGGGAGAAATTAAATGAATAAACTAATGCGCTTAAGAGCCTCAATGGAAAAGACGGGCATTGATGGTTTTTTGATTACCAGTACATATAACCGTCGATTCATGACCAACTTTACGGGAAGTGCAGGTGTTGTACTTATTTCCCAAAAAGAAGCTAAATTCATCACTGATTTCAGATACGTGGAACAAGCGGGCAAGCAAGCGCCGGACTATGAGATCGTTCAACACAAAGGAACCATCATCGAAGAAGTCGGCAAGCAGGCTAAAGCGATGAATATCGGCAAGCTGGGCTTTGAGCAAGAACACCTGACTTATGCTACATATAAGGCATACGAAGCGGCCATTGATGGTCAACTTTTGCCGGTGTCGGGGGTAATTGAGAATTTACGCTTGATAAAGACTTCATCAGAGATTAAGATATTAAAGGAAGCGGCTGCTATTGCTGATGCTGCGTTTACACATATTCTGGATTTCCTGCGTCCAGGGATCTCGGAACTGGATGTATCCAATGAACTTGAGTTCTTTATGAGGAAACAAGGCGCAACATCTTCTTCCTTCGATATTATTGTAGCATCCGGCTTAAGGTCCGCGCTTCCGCATGGAGTGGCTACGGATAAAATCATTGAAAAAGGCGATTTCGTCACATTGGATTACGGGGCATACTATAATGGGTATGTGTCTGACATCACTCGGACATTAGCGGTTGGCAAGCCAAGTGAAGAACTTATTAATATTTATGACATTGTTTTAGAAGCTCAACTGCGAGGAATGGCTGGGATTAAACCTGGTATGACTGGCAAGGAAGCGGATGCACTAACTCGAAATCTAATTGAAGAAAAGGGATATGGGCAGTATTTTGGACATTCGACCGGACATGGAATCGGACTTGAAGTTCATGAAGGTCCAGCATTATCCTTTAGGTCGGATATCATTTTAGAACCAGGTATGGCCGTAACCGTTGAACCGGGCATTTACTTACCGGGGGTAGGCGGAGTGCGGATTGAAGATGATACAATCGTTACACTTGATGGTAACGAAGCACTTACCCATTCAACCAAAGAGTTAATCATTCTGTAAACATGTACATGTAGGAGGACAAATTTATGATTTCTGTAAACGATTTTCGCACGGGTGTTACGATTGAAGTAGATAATGGAATTTGGCAGGTTATCGAGTTCCAACACGTTAAACCTGGTAAAGGTGCAGCTTTTGTACGTTCTAAACTTCGTAACCTTCGTACGGGTTCAATCCAAGAGAAAACATTCCGTGCTGGTGAAAAAGTCGCTAAAGCACATATCGAAAACCGTAAGATGCAGTACCTTTATGCAAGTGGGGATAGCCATGTATTCATGGATAACGAAACATATGACCAAATCGAGCTGCCTGCATCAAGTATTGAACGTGAACTTAAATTTCTTAAGGAAAATATGGAAGTTCATATCATGACTTTCCAAGCGGAAACACTTGGGGTCGAGCTTCCAAACACAGTGGAACTTGAAGTGGCGGAAACGGAGCCGGGAATTAAAGGCGATACATCTTCAGGCGGCACGAAGTCAGCCGTACTTGAGACGGGCCTTTCGGTTCAAGTTCCATTCTTCATCAACCAAGGTGACAAACTATTGATCAATACAAATGAAGGATCATACGTATCACGTGCATAAAGAAGACCGAGGTGAAGATCTCGGTTTCAGTTTGTAGACAAAAAGGTTTCGGAATGGACTCATTCCGAAACCTTTTTGATTTTTTAGTGGATTTGACTTGATGACGCAGATGATTCCATATATTCTTGCCGAATATGGCGTGTCACCACTATCTGATGGTCTTTATTTTCTGTACACTGTAGGATTTGTACTCACGATAGCCCTTTTTATTTGTTGTTGTGTACTTTAAATCTCCATTTTACAAGCTGGAACCAGTTGGTCTAAAGTAATCATTTCAAGCTGATCTCGCTGAATAGAATCATGTTAAAAAAGAAAACACATCACTCAAGTTTTAATAATTCTATTTTAAAACAATAAAGACTTTAGGTAAAAGGGATCTATCTAAAAGTTAAAAAAAGTTGATTGGAGCGGGTGTTCGAGACTCCTGCGGGAAAACCGCGTCCAGGTGAGAACCCACAGGCGGCAATGCCGCCAAGGGCGGACCGCCAGCGGAAAGCGAGTGCCCCTACGTTATAATCAACTTCTAAATTGTACAAGCCATAAAAACCTGTGGGCAAACTCGCTTTGTTCGAATTTTTTTACAGCCTGAGACCGAGATTAATTTCTCGGCTTTTTTTTGTGTGTTTTTTAGACCCCGAAGTATAAAAAAATCAATAAATGGTCTGTTTCTTTAATAGCCTGTCATCATTGCAGGCTGGTCGGCATATATTTTATTGAAAGTGGTGTATACAGGAGGATTGTCAAAATGGAAACGATTCTTTCTTTTTTACCGAAAAAAATATGTGAGCAACTCCGGGGTATGACACCGATGATGATCGATAAGATGGAAGAGCTGAGAATTCGGGTTGGAAGGCCGCTTGAGGTCATTGTAGGTGGGGAACCATACTTCTTTTCCTATGAAGTGACCCATTCGGATGCGGATCAATTATTGAATCAAATAGGTCAATTTTCGTTATATACACTTGAGGAAGAATTAAAGCGAGGTTATATAACCATAGCAGGCGGACATCGGGTGGGGCTTGCTGGCAAGGTGATTTTGGAAAATGGATCTGTCAAAGCGATCAGGGATATTTCCTCCTTCAATATTCGGGTTGCACGTGAAAAAATAGGTGCAGCTGAACCGCTCACTTCTTACTTATATGACGGGGAATGGCAGCATACAATGTTGATCGGTGCTCCGCAAACGGGAAAAACGACCATATTACGTGATATTGCAAGAATGATATCCAGTGGTAATGAAAAACACGGCATTGCCCCTCAAAAGGTGGGGATAGTGGACGAGCGCTCGGAAATTGCCGGATGTGTTCATGGAGTGCCGCAGCTCCAATTTGGAACAAGGGTTGATGTGCTCGATGGATGTCCTAAAGCGGAAGGGATGATGATGATGATCCGTTCGATGTCCCCGGATGTATTGATCGTGGATGAAATAGGCCGCGCGGCGGATACGCAGGCTGTGCTGGAAGCGGTGAACGCAGGTATTAAACTCATGATAACTACACATGGCCATACACTGGATGAAATTAAGAAGCGACCTTTTATAGCCGAAATATTAAAGCAAAACATCTTTGAACGTTTTATAGAATTACAGAGATGTAAATCAGGTAAGAGGAGCTACAAAGTCCTTGATGCTGCTGGAGTTCCCATTTTCTTAGGGGAAGGTGTGAACCCGCATGTTTAAGTTAATAGGAGCTGCGATCATTATTATTGCAACGACATGGGCAGGTTTCGAGGCTGCGAAAAAATTAAGTATGAGGCCTCGTCAACTGAGACAGCTGAAAGTCGCCATGCAATCGCTTGAAGCCGAAATAATGTTTGGTCATACACCTTTGAAAGAAGCGGCGAGGAAACTTTCTAAACAGATGGCCAAACCTTTATCCATCTTTTTCGATGCATTTGCAAACCGGCTCGAGTCCGGAGAGACCACCGTCAAGGAAGCATGGAATGATAGTTTGAAGAAAATATGGCAATCCCTTGCTTTAAAACAGGGAGAATTCGAGATTCTTTCACAGTTTGGGGAGACGCTTGGAAAAAGCGATAAATATCATCAGCAAAAGCAAATCATGCTAACGATGGCACACTTGGAACGGGAAGAGAGCGATGCACTCGACCGACAGGGGAAATATGAAAAAATGATGAAAAGTCTTGGTTTTTTATCAGGGCTATTATTGATCATCTTGCTGATGTAGGAATATGTGGGGGGAATGAAAATGGGCATTGATGTGGACATCATATTTAAAATAGCGGGTGTGGGGCTAGTAGTGGCATTTCTTCACACGATACTCGATCAGGTTGGGAAGAAGGAATATGCCCAGTGGGTGACACTTTTCGGATTCATCTATATTTTATTCATGGTAGCTTCTGTAGTAGAGGATTTATTTCAAAAAATTAAATCTGTATTTCTATTTCAGTAAGGGAGGGATTCGCGATTGAAATCATAAAAATCGTGGCCATTGCCCTAGTTGCCACCTTCTTGGCATTGATCGTCAAAGAGCAAAAACCAAATTTAGCATTCCTGCTTGTCGTTTTTGTAGGATGTTCCATTTTTCTTTTTTTAGCTGACAAAATATACGAAATTATTTTAATGTTAGAAAAAATTGCGGTTAATGCAAATGTAAATACCGTGTATCTAGAGACCATCTTAAAAATAATCGGAATTGCCTATATTGCAGAATTCGCTTCTCAAATTACAAAAGATGCAGGGCAAGGTTCCCTCGCTTCCAAAATAGAATTAAGCGGAAAAATCTTGATACTTGCCATGGCGATTCCGATTTTAACGGTCATTATCGAAACGATTATACAGATGCTTCCAAGTTAACGGATTACTCCTACTAGTCAATGAGGTGAATGTATGAAGCAGCGGATGCCTTACTTATCCATTCTATTCGTTTTACTCTTTTTTTTGCATGCATCTATTGGACAAGCTGCCGAAAATCCTGAAAATGGTGAAATCGAACAAGAGCCCATCATGCAGTCCGAGCTGGTACAAGCCCAAATAGAAAGGCTGGGTGTCGATGAGCTCAAACAATATTGGGATGACATCGTTACGGAATATGGAGGATTTCTACCGGAAAGCCAGAAAGGGAGCTTTATGGACTTCGTAAGCGGCGACAAGAAATTTTCCTTTGAGCAATGGATGAAGGGAATGACAAAATTCATTTTTCATGAACTGCTCGTGAATGGAAAGCTGCTGGGATCACTCATTTTATTAACCGTTTTCAGCATGTTCCTTCAGTCTTTGCAGAATGCGTTCGAGCAAAGCTCAGTGAGTAAGGTCGCTTATGCAATCGTTTATATGGTGCTGATCATTTTGGCCCTTAACAGTTTTCATGTGGCGATTGAATATACAAAAGATACGATAGATTTGATGATTTCCTTTTTAATGGCACTCATCCCTTTACTCTTGGCATTGATAGCTGCTTCAGGGGGACTTGTATCGGCAGCTTTCTTTCATCCGGTTTTGATGTTTTTGATGAATACAAGCGGTATCTTGATCCAGTTTGTCGTCCTTCCGTTATTATTCTTTGCAGCGATTTTAAGCATTGTCAGTACGCTGACGGAACATTACAAAGTGACACAGCTGGCACAGCTTCTCCGTAATTTTGCTATCGGTATCCTTGGGGCTTTCATGACCATATTTCTTGGTGTGATATCCGTTCAAGGGGCATCATCTGCTGTAGCTGACGGAGTGACGATCAGGACGGCCAAATTCGTGACAGGTAACTTTATACCGGTAATAGGGCGCATGTTTACCGATGCAACGGATACGGTCATAAGTGCCTCCGTTCTATTGAAGAATACAGTCGGCTTGTCTGGCGTCATCATACTCTTGCTCATTACCACGTTTCCCGCCATAAAAATCCTGATGATTTCTTTTGTCTATAAATTGGCAGCGAGCCTTTTGCAGCCGCTTGGCGGAGGACCTGTAATAAAATGCCTAGACATTATTAGTAAAAGCATGATTTATATTTTCGCTGCATTGGCCATTGTCTCACTCATGTTTTTTTTAAGTATCACGGTAATTATCGCCTCTGGAAACATTACCTTGATGGTTCGTTAGAAAGGAGGAGGGCTTGGTGAGTTTTTTAGCTGGCTGGGTATCCAACATCATCATATTTGTATTGCTGGCTACTGTGATCGATATGCTTCTTCCGAATTCGGCTTTACAAAAGTATGCCAAAATGGTAATCGGACTTTTACTGATTGCGATCATCATCACTCCTATATTGGGATTATTCAATAAGGACTTCGACGAAATCCTCTCTGCGGCTACTAGTGAATTTGAGGATCAGAAAAAAAAAGATTTAGGAAATTTGACAGAAATGAAGAAAAAAGAAATACAAGCAGCACAGGGTGCATATATTTTAGAACAAATGGCTGTCCAATTACAGACAGAAGTGGAAGAGGAGCTGATGGTGGATTATAACATGAAGATTAGTTCAATTGATGTAGGGGTCAAGAATGAGGAAGAACCTGGTGTTGATGATCTGCAGAACATAACCATCTCATTGGAAAAGGCAGAAGGGAAAGAAAACTCGGAGATAGAGGCAGTAGCGAAGGTTGATATCAATGCAGATAGCCCATCCACTTCAAATGATGCCAATCTGGATGCTGTCAAAAGGTTTCTGGCAACAAGTTGGTCCGTTGATGAAGAGATCATTGAAATCGCCGGGGAAAGGAAGTGACTGAGTATTGAACAAAGACAAAGGTCCATTATCCTGGCTGCAAAAACTATTAAATAAAGACCCTGACCAAAAAGAGCCTAAGGAAAAAAAACCTTCCCTGTATGTCTATGCTCTAATAGTTGTCCTTTTGGGATCGGGAATCATGATGGCCGGGAATTTGTTAACCACCAACCAGACGGGACAAACATCTGAAGTGACGACTGTATTCAATAATGATAAACAGCAGGATGATGAAGAGGATGTCGAAACATTCGGTCAGAAGAAATCAGAATTCAAGACTACAAAAGACTATGAAATATATCTACAGAATGAAATGAAGGAAGCGCTTGAATCCATTGCAGGTGTCCAGGATGTAAAAGTCGTAATCTACGTCGATGCATCCGAGAAGAAAGTATATGAACGAAACAAAGTCACCCAAAAACAAGTCACCGAAGAAACCGACCAGGAAGGCGGCAAAAGGACGGTCGAAGACACATCGGTTGATGAACAGCTCGTTTTGGTCAAGAGCGGTGAGAAAGAAGGACCGATCATTTCGGAAACGAAAAAACCTAGTGTACGAGGAGTCCTGGTAGTCGCAAAAGGGGCCGAAAACATTCAAATAAAGAAGTGGATCATCGAGGCTGTCACACGCTCACTTGATGTACCGAGTCATAGGGTTTCTGTCATGCCTAAAAAATAAGGGGGAAAATCTACATGTTATTAAAAAAACAAACCGTTTGGTTATTGACTATGCTAAGTTTGGTCGTTGTGCTTTCAGTCTATTATTTAACAGCTCCGGAAGAAAATGCCGCCGATATGACGTCAACAGAGCAAATGGAACAGAAAGAAAATAAAACTGAAAGCAAAACAGAGAACAAAGCGGATACAAAAGGGGAAACTAAAAGTGAAAAAGAAACGTCCAAAAATACAGAAGGTTCCTCTGTAACCATTGCATCTGGAGATGAGTTCGAATCTTTAAGGATGCAGATTGAAGATGAACGGGCGAAGCTGAATGAAGAATTGACTGCAAAGATGGGCAACACAGAATTATCAGCTGAAGAACGAGACGAGGCTTATGCAAAAATCGAACAATTAAGTGAAACGAAAGTAAAAGAAAATATCATCGAAAACTTAATTGTTGCCATGGATTACAATGCCGCACTGGTCAGGGTGGACGGAACGGATGTAAAGGTGAGTGTCAAGGCCGATAAACAAACGAAAACAGAGGCTAATAACATTATCCGCCTCGTAAGGAAAGAAGTGAGCGATGCGCAAAATGTAGTGGTCGACTTCCAACCGGAAAAGTGATGACACATACAGAACGCTGATACAGAACAGTGCAACATC
The DNA here is from genome assembly GCF_053608705.1 of Peribacillus sp. NPDC055009. NCBI lineage: Bacteria > Bacillati > Bacillota > Bacilli > Caryophanales > Bacillaceae > Peribacillus > Peribacillus sp. NPDC055009. The sequence continues at coordinate 192,417 of NZ_JBSGVZ010000004.1, forward strand.
CTAAAAATTAGAAAGCCCTCCTTAATAAAAAAAGGGAGGCTTTTTATTATGATTTTTTTAAATAGCTTAATCCGGGAAACTTTAGAGGAAAAGTTTTTTTATGTCAATTGATATCAGGAACTCAAATAGAATCGGTGATAATGATCCTCCGTAATATTCTAGAAAAGTAATTATAGTGGATATTATTGCTGATTTTCTACGAATGAAATGCAAAATTCAAGAGAAAGCGTTAAGGTGCCCCAGTTGAAAAATATTCACAATATTATAATAAAGGTGTAATATAAAAGTATGGATAACAAGTTACAACTAATCTATCATTGAATTTGTATAAGCTAATATTGTATGATGTTAGAAGCTGGTCATAAACTTTTCAATTCTCTAAGGGAAACAATATTTTGAGAAAGTGAAATATCTGTTATAATACAGATGAGGTTTGTATTCAGTTTATTCGCATTCGCATAAAGAAGGCGGCTACTTTGTGCAGTATTGGACAAAGTAGGATAAGCTAAGGGTAAGGTTACATAAAATATTATTGCCTCACAAACTCATATTAAATTAGACAAGGGGTGCCACAAAATGAAAGTGCAAGAAATTCGTGAAATTATTAAGCTAGTCGATCAATCAAATATCAGTGAATTCGTTTTTGAAAATGAAGGAACGAAAATTAAATTGAAAAAAACTGAAACGGGTACAGTATTACAACAAGCAGCAGCTCCAGCAGTTGTTCAAACCAATGCAGCTGTAGAGGTCAAGCCCGCAGCGGCCCCTGCCCCTGAAGTGCCGAAAGCTGTTGAACCTGCAAAACCGGCTGCAGCAGACACTGAAAATTTACATAAAATCACTTCTCCGATGGTTGGGACATTCTACCAATCTCCTGCACCGGATTCACCTGCATACGTAAAAACAGGTGATAAAGTAACGGGGGATTCCATCGTCTGCATCGTGGAAGCCATGAAGCTTTTCAATGAAATCGAAGCCGAAGTAAGCGGTGAAATCGTTGAAGTCCTTGTAAAAGAAGGCCAGCTTGTAGAATATGGTCAACCATTATTTTTAGTAAAGCCGGAATGAGGAGCTGTTTCTAAATGATTAAAAAGGTATTAATTGCCAATCGCGGGGAAATTGCTGTCCGAATCATCCGGGCATGCAAGGAATTAGGAATCGAGACTGTTGCGGTCTATTCAGAAGCTGATAAAGAAGCATTACATGTCCAGCTTGCGGATGAAGCATATTGCATCGGTCCTAAATTATCAAAAGACAGTTATTTAAATACAACGAACATTATCAGCACAGCCAAGAAAACCGGATCCGATGCGATTCACCCAGGATATGGCTTCCTTGCTGAAAATGCTGACTTTGCTGAGCTATGCCGTGAATGCAATATCATTTTCATCGGTCCTAGCCCCGAAGCTATCAATAAAATGGGAACAAAGGACGTAGCAAGGGAAACCATGCGTAAAGCTGGTGTACCGATCGTTCCAGGTTCTAAAGGCATAATCAAGGATACGGATGAGGGTGTAGCTTTAGCTAATGAAATGGGCTATCCAGTCATCATCAAAGCTACTGCCGGCGGGGGCGGTAAAGGTATCCGCGTCGCAAGGACGGAAGAAGAGCTCATTAAAGGCATTAACATCACACAACAGGAAGCCGCGACGGCATTTGGGAATCCAGGCGTGTATATTGAAAAGTTCATCGAGGACTTCCGACACGTTGAAATACAGGTCATGGCAGATAATCATGGCAATGCCATCCATTTAGGTGAGCGTGATTGTACGGTCCAGCGACGTTTGCAAAAGCTTGTTGAAGAAACCCCTTCACCGGCATTGGATGGTGAAACACGTGCGGAAATGGGGCAGGCTGCAGTAACGGCAGCACTTGCCGTTAATTATTCAGGTGCCGGAACAGTAGAATTTATTTATGACTATGTGAATAGAAAATACTACTTTATGGAAATGAATACACGTATCCAGGTTGAACACCCTGTTACAGAAATGGTAACGGGCGTGGATTTGATTAAAGAACAGATCAAAGTTGCTTCAGGCAGCAAACTATCGCTTTCGCAAGAGGATGTCACTTATAACGGATGGTCTATCGAATGCCGGATCAATGCTGAAAATCCAGAAAAGAATTTCATGCCTTCCGCAGGTAAGATTCAAATGTATTTACCGCCAGGCGGCTACGGAGTTCGTGTTGATTCCGCGGCATACCCTGGGTACTCGATACCGCCGTATTACGATTCCATGATCGCTAAATTGATTGTCCATGCACCTACTAGGGAAGAGGCAATCGAAAAGATGAAACGCGCCTTAGGTGAGTTTGTCATTGAAGGGATCAGTACCACAATTCCTTTCCATATTAAGTTACTTCAGCATGAACAATTTGTTTCCGGAGAATTTAATACCAAATTCCTTGAAATATATGATGTAATGAACTCATAATGTAAAGGAAGACAGGAGGTGCTTTTGAATGAGTGAAATGGAAGGCCAATTACTCGAAATGAATGATTATAATAGTGGGCTGGGCAAAGTGGAGATCGCACCTGAGGTAATAGAGGTGATTGCGGGTATCGCTGCATCGGAAGTTGAAGGTGTTGCACATATGCGCGGGAATTTCGCCACGGGTGTTGTTGAAAAGCTTGGGAAAAAGAACCACGGTAAAGGTGTTAAAGTGGACTTAACGGGAGAATCCATCAAAGTCGAACTTTATTGTGTCATGAAGTTTGGTGTTTCAATTCCGAAAGTTGCTCAGGAAGTGCAAGATAACATTCGTGAAGCTTTGTTGAATATGACCGCTATCGACGCGGGCGAAGTGAACATTCATGTAGTGGGCATTGCGTTTGAAAACGCTAAACAAGAAGCGGATTACGAACAAGAAGTGTAAGTGGCTTCATTCGATTCGCACCTGCAAAAACCCGGCAAAAGCCGGGTTTTTGTTTTTTTGAATGTTAACTCCAGATACCCCGTTTTTGAGGCCTGCTTATAATATTAAATTTAAATGAACATAATAAGGCGGTGTCTGGAAGTTTCCCTTTAATTCAAGGGTGATTTCTGTTAGAGTGTAAAAGGTGAAATATGAGCATGAAAGCTAGGCATGAGCTTTTTGACACTTTCAAAAAGTATGGGACTGTGTTGGCCGTTTAATTCCGAATGTAATCTTGTATTGTTATCCTGAATCAAGATATTTGAGTCTTTTGGCCTTAATTTTAGTGGGATTTAGCTTATTTTTTTAATAATATAGCGAAAATCTTAATATTTTTGAAAAAATGTTATTTAATGTTCGTTTGTTCTAGCATTTTCATATATAATAGTAGATGTTAAAGGAGTAAGATTATGAAAAGAAGAGAAGCCCGTGAAAAATCCCTTCAAGCACTATATCAAATAGATATTGCCAACTCGAATGCAGAAGAAGCAATGGAAAGCGTACTGGATGGTGCTCCTACTGATGAATACTTCAAGAAATTAGTAATGGGGATAACGGAAAATCGTGAACAAATTGATGGAATGATCAGGGACAATTTAGAGAATTGGACGTTGGAAAGACTGGCGAACATTGATCGGAATTTACTGCGTATCGCGGTTTATGAAATGATTCACAGTGAAGATGTTCCTGTAAGTGTTGCAATGAATGAAGCTATTGAAATTGCTAAGAAATTCGGTGATGATCAATCGAGCAGCTTTGTAAATGCCGTTTTATCCAAAGTGAAGGTGAAAAGCGGCAGCTAAAGCTGCAGCCTTGAGCAAGGATTCTCTCAGCAATTTCTTTAGCAAAATTAACTTGGGAGGAATAAACACATGTCAGCTCAAATCATTAATGGTAAAGAAATTGCAGAGTCAGTTAGGCAGGAAATCAGTAAGGAAGTTCAACAGTTACGTGAAAAAAATATCGTTCCAGGTTTGGCTGTAATCCTGGTGGGTGACAATCAAGCATCACAAACCTATGTGCGCAATAAGCAAAAGGCCTGTGAGGACTTGGGCATGCATTCCGTATTAATTAAAAAGCCTGCGGAGCTCTCTCAGGAGGAATTAATTCAGAGCATTGCTGAATTAAACCAGGATGACAGCATTCATGGTATATTGGTGCAGCTGCCATTGCCTGGACATATTCAGGAAAAAGCGATCATTGAAGCGATTTCCCCTGAAAAGGATGTAGATGGTTTCCACCCGATTAATATTGGGCGGATGATGACGGGACAGGATGCATTTTTACCTTGTACCCCATACGGCGTCATGGTGATGCTTGAGTATATCGACTATGACCTTGAAGGTAAGCATGTTGTCATCGTAGGGAGAAGTAATATCGTCGGAAAACCAGCCGGACAATTGTTCTTGAATGCAAATGCAACCGTTACTTACTGTCATTCACGGACAAAGGATCTTGCATATTATACCAAGCAAGCCGATGTCGTTGTCGCAGCTGTCGGAAAGAGGGACACGATCACGAGTGACCATATTAAAGAAGGCGCAGTCGTCATTGACGTCGGAATGAACAGGAATGATGAAGGGAAGCTTTGCGGTGATGTGGCGTTTGATGAAGTGAAAAATAAGGCTTCATACATTACACCTGTTCCTAAAGGCGTTGGTCCCATGACGATTACGATGCTTATGAAGAATACGGTCAAATCTGCTCAAAAAGCACTTGAACTGAACAAGCAAGCATTAAAAAGCTGAAAAAAACGTTAAATTATTTTAAAGAAGCGGACCTCTTGTTTTATAATAACGGGAGACCGCTTTTTTTCCATTCATGGATCCATAGGTGAGTTTTCTTTAAATCCGATTTCCATCGGAAGGAGACAATATATGAGCAACCAACAATATTTGAGTGTGTCGGCTTTAACTAAGTACATCAAAAGGAAATTCGATGCCGACCCCCATTTGCAAAATGTATACATAAAAGGTGAAATTTCGAATTTTAAACAACATACAAGCGGACATATGTATTTTACTTTAAAGGATGAGAAGGCCCGACTTCTTTCCGTTATGTTTGCCGCCAATAATAAAGGGATGAAATTCCTGCCCGAAAATGGTATGAAGGTACTTGTTAAGGGCGATATATCATTATATGAAGCTGGGGGACAGTATCAGCTTTATGTGAAAAGCATGGCCCCTGATGGTGTGGGGGATTTGTATCTTGCTTATGAACAGCTGAAGAAAAAGCTGGAGGCGGCAGGTTTGTTTTTGGCCGAACATAAGAAGCCGATCCCGCAGTACCCTAAGTCTGTAGGAGTCATAACATCTCCGACCGGAGCTGCATTAAGAGATATCCTGATAACCATCAAGCGGAGATATCCAATCGCCAGGATTATCGTTTATCCGGCACTTGTACAAGGGAATAATGCCGCTAAATCGATTGCCAAGGCAATTTCAATGGCTAACGCAAGGGCGGAAAGTGATGTTCTCATTGTTGGAAGGGGCGGCGGGTCGATCGAGGAGCTATGGGCCTTTAATGAGGAGATAGTGGCTGAATCGATTTATGATTCCGATATACCGGTAATTTCTGCTGTCGGTCACGAAACCGATTTTACCATTGCTGATTTTGTCGCCGATATGCGTGCTCCTACACCGACTGGTGCAGCGGAGTTAGCGGTTCCTCACTTAAATGAAATACTCGAACGCCTGATGAACCGCAAAAATCGGTTGACCCGCTCCATTCAAGAAGCGGTCAATTTTGAACGAACCCGTTTGACCAGGATGGAGAGGTCTTATGCTTTCCGTTATCCGCATAAAATGTATGAACAGAAGCTGGAACAGCTAGACAAGACGATGGACAGGCTAGGGAGGACCAGCACGCGATATTTCATGAAAAAGAGAGATGAGCTGAATCAGCTGAACGAAATTCTGAAAAAGCAGCATCCTGAACAAGCGGTGAAAAATGCGAAAGATGAATTGCAGCAGCATGCAAAGGTTTTACGTAGGGCCATGGAAGCCATCTATCGGCAAAAATCACAGCAATTCGTTCATATTACAGCCACTTTGTCTGCCCTCAGTCCACTAAAAATCATGGAACGGGGCTATGGATTGGTTTTTGCTGAAGATGAGACATTAGTGAAAAGTACACAGCAAGTATCCAAAGGGGATAAGATAGCGGTTTCGATTAAAGATGGAACCCTTGAATGTGAAATTAAAGAAATAAAGGAGCGGATTGAACCATGACAAAAAAACAAGAAGCTACATTTGAAGAAGCGATGGAGAATCTCGAAAAAATTGTGGAACAGTTGGAAGAAGGCGATGTGCCCTTGGAAGAAGCCATCTCCATATATAAACAAGGAATGGATTTATCAAGGCTTTGCCATTCAAAGCTTAAGGCTGTTGAAGATCAGTTGACTCAAATTTTACGCGAAGATGGGGAACTTGAAAACTTCGCTGTACAGGAGGAAGAATGACATGGGTACGGCGTCCTTTGAAATGTTTTCTAAAGAATATAAAACGGTTATAGAACGGGAAATCGTAGAATATGTCAATAAACTTAAAGCACCGGCAGTGGTCAAAGAAGCCATGATCTATTCGCTGGAGGCAGGGGGTAAACGGATTCGCCCGTTATTGGTCTTTGCGGTTCTGGAGGCCTTTGGGAAAAGCTTGAGGATCGGGATACCTGCAGCGGCTGCCATTGAAATGATCCATACATATTCTTTGATTCATGATGATCTTCCAGCGATGGATGATGATGATCTCCGCCGCGGAAAACCGACTAACCATAAAGTGTTCGGTGAAGCGGTTGCAATATTGGCAGGTGACGCGCTTCTTACATACAGCTTTCAATTGGTGACGGATATGATCGATCCCGAGGTGACGGCTGAAATGAAGCTGAACCTTGTAAGTGAAATTGCGAAGTCTGCCGGAGCCGAAGGAATGGTTGGAGGTCAAGTTGCCGATATGGAAGGTGAAAATAAACAGCTGACCCTTCAGGAATTGGAGTATATCCATGAACATAAAACAGGGAAGTTATTGACTGCAAGCATCCTTTCCGGTGCTATATTATCCGGAGCGAATGAAGAACAGCAACTCCATTTACGTGACTTTGCATACCACCTGGGGCTTGCATTTCAAATTCGGGATGATATTCTGGATATTGAAGGGTCCGTCGAGTTGATCGGCAAGCCGGTTGGCAGTGATGTGGGTAATCATAAAAGCACATATCCTTCTTTACTTACGCTTCAAGGGGCAAAGGAAAAGTTGGAGCATCATATAGAACTTGCCCATGCCGCTTTAGGAAAAACAACCCTACAAACGGGTTTGTTGAATGAACTAACCGATTTAATAGCGAACCGTAACCATTGATTGAGCTAAATTTGTTATCAATTGAGGTTTTATGGTATACTCATTGTGCAAAAATATGTGAAAATCATAATGAATTTTTTAATTGAGATACGTGATAAAATAGGTATATTAAGCCGCCGAAATCACCTGGGTGTTGGCGGCTATTTTTTAACTTAAAACCAATTTTTCGGTCAAGTCCCCCATAGCCTTCTTTTATGAGGCTTTGTTTATGCTTACAACCGAAAATGACAGAAAGTGAGTGGTCCTGTTTGGATCTTCTATCTATAAAAGACCCTTCTTTTTTGAAGAAGATGAATAATGAAGAACTTGTCGAGTTAAGTGTGGAAGTACGTAAATTCCTTGTGGAAAAATTATCGGTGACTGGTGGGCATATTGGTCCGAATTTAGGTGTCGTCGAGTTGACTATAGCCTTGCATAAAGAATTCGACAGTCCGAATGATAAAATTTTATGGGATGTCGGACATCAATCCTATGTCCATAAGATCCTGACTGGCAGAGCAGGAGAGTTCGATACCTTAAAGAAATACAAAGGTCTTTGCGGTTTTCCTAAAATGATTGAAAGCCCCCATGATGTTTGGGAAACCGGTCACAGTTCGACTTCCCTTTCAGCTGCAATGGGAATGGCGGCTGCCCGTGATATCAAAGGTGAAAACAGTTTTATTTTGCCAGTGATCGGGGACGGTGCCCTAACAGGCGGAATGGCGCTTGAAGCATTAAATCATATCGGTGATGAAAAAAAGGACATGATCGTTATCCTGAATGATAATGAAATGTCCATAGCCCCTAACGTAGGTGCCCTGCACACGATATTGGGAAGATTGCGTACAGCAGGCAAATATAACTGGGCAAAAGATGAATTGGAGCTGCTTTTGAAAAAAATCCCTGCAGTCGGTGGCAAACTTGCAGCTACAGCTGAACGCCTGAAGGATAGCATGAAGTACTTATTGGTTTCAGGAATCTTTTTCGAGGAGCTCGGTTTCACATACCTAGGACCAGTGGATGGTCATAATTATGAAGAATTGCTGGAGAATTTAAGATATGCCAAGAAAACGAAGGGGCCTGTACTGCTGCATGTCATCACGAAAAAAGGCAAGGGCTATTCACCTGCCGAGCTGGATACAACAGGAAACTGGCATGGGACAGGCCCATACAAAATCGAGACAGGCGATTTCGTGAAATCCCCTAGTAAAGGTCCTGCTTGGAGCGCTCTTGTAAGCGATACTGTCAGCAGGCTAGCACGTGACGATGAGCGGATTGTCGCAATTACACCTGCAATGCCCGTAGGTTCGAAATTGGTGGGCTTTTCCCAAGAGTTTCCAGAGCGTTTCTATGATGTAGGGATTGCCGAGCAGCATGCTGCAACTTTTGCAGCCGGATTGGCAACGCAAAAAATGAAACCTTTCCTGGCTATATATTCAACATTCCTGCAAAGGGCTTATGACCAGGTGGTGCATGATATCTGCCGTCAGAATTTGAACGTATTCATCGGGATCGACCGTGCCGGATTGGTTGGCTCCGATGGTGAAACGCATCAAGGCGTTTTCGACATTGCTTTCTTACGCCATGTACCGAATATGGTATTGATGATGCCGAAAGATGAAAACGAAGGTCAGCATATGGTCAATACGGCCTTAAACTATAATGATGGTCCGATTGCTATGCGTTTCCCTCGTGGGAATGGTTGGGGAGTTGTGATGGATACTGAATTACAGCAGATTCCAATCGGTTCGTGGGAAGTTCTTAAAGAAGGAACGGATGCTGCCATCTTAACGTTCGGTACAACGATTCCGATGGCTCTTGAAGCGGCAGAACTGCTCGAGAAAGAGGATTATTCAGTTAAGGTGATCAATGCCCGGTTCATTAAGCCTTTGGATGAGAACATGCTAAGCAGTCTCCTTGGTGAAAAAATGCCGATTTTGACAATAGAAGAAGCGGTTCTTCAAGGTGGTTTTGGTAGTTCAGTACTTGAATATGCCCATGATCAAGGATTTTATGGGGCAATTATAGATCGAATGGGGATACCTGATTATTTCATTGAACATGGAAGTGTCGATGAACTGCTTGAAGAAATCGGTTTAACGACTGAGACCGCGATCAAAAAGATTAAAATGATAACACCCAAAAAAGAAAAAAGGGCCTGACAATATGAAAGTGATGAAAGAAAGAGTAGATGTATTACTTGTAGAACAAGGCTTGGCCGATACACGTGAAAAAGCGAAGCGTATGGTCATGGCAGGCCTTGTCTACGCGAATGAAGAAAGGTACGAAAAACCGGGGGAAAAAGTGCCGGTCGATCTCGAATTTACGATCAAAGGAAAAGTCATGCCTTACGTTTCAAGAGGCGGTCTTAAACTTGAGAAGGCATTAAGGGAATTCGATTTACAAGTTAATGGGAAAGTACTGCTTGATATCGGTTCTTCGACTGGTGGGTTCACGGATTGTGCGTTGCAAAATGGCGCTCTCATGTCATATGCGCTTGATGTGGGCTATAATCAACTTGCCTGGAAGCTCAGGCAGGATGAGCGGGTTAAAGTAATGGAACGAACCAATTTCCGTTATGTTACACCCGCCGATCTCGATGGGGAGATGCCAAACTTTGCAAGCATTGATGTTTCTTTCATCTCGCTTACGTTAATTTTACCTGTGCTAAAGACCTTGCTCGTCCCGAATAGTGATGTCGTTGCATTGGTTAAACCGCAATTCGAAGCTGGAAAGGATCAAGTGGGTAAAAAGGGGATTGTTCGCGATCCCAAAATTCATAAACAAGTATTGGATAAGATCATTTCTTTTTCTATAAAGGAAGGCTATGATATTAAGGATGCCTCCTTCTCACCGATTACAGGCGGTGATGGGAATATTGAATTCTTACTTCATTTACACTGGCAAGGGTCGAAGGATGATGGAGCGATATTGCTTTCGAAAACGGTTGATGACATCGTTGGAGAGGCCCATGCTCAATTTAAAAAAGAATAGTTAGAACTTGTATGGGCTCCTTTGGCTGAATGGTTGGCTAAAGGAGCTTTTTAACTTTACATTGTGGTAATCCCCTTGAATCATTTAAGGGTACATACATAAAATAGGTACGTACAAAAAATAGACTTGTATTCATTTTTAGAGAAAAAGTTGTACAATTGCATAAAAATCCGATAACATTAATATTAGCCACTTTCTAAAGCGGCCTATTTGCACGTACTGAAGATAACGAAGCAATCCCATATTGGGGCAGCTTGCTTAAGTGAAAAATGAAAGTGATACCAATTACCATTAATATGAGCAACAGTTGAGAAGAGGTGCTTCTACTTATGAATAAAGGACAACGACATATAAAAATAAGGGACATCATAACGAATAATGATATCGAAACCCAGGATGAGTTAGTTGAAGAATTGAAATTAGCTGGATACAATGTAACTCAAGCTACTGTTTCAAGGGATATTAAAGAGCTTCACCTTGTAAAGGTTCCATTGACGGATGGAAGGTATAAATACAGTCTGCCGGCCGACCAGCGCTTCAATCCACTTCAAAAATTAAAGAGAATCCTTGTCGATGCATTTGTACGCATTGACTCAGCCAACAATTTACTGGTTATGAAGATGCTCCCAGGTAATGCCCAGGCAATCTGCGCATTGATTGATAATTTAAATTGGCAAGAAATACTCGGGACGATCGGCGGCGACGATACTTGTTTGATTATCTGCCGTTCTGAGGAAGATGCAAAGATCATTTCCGGCAAATTCTTGGACATGCTCTAATAATGTTGTGAGGTGACCTAGTTTGTTAACAGAACTATCGATTAGGAATTTTGCGATCATAGACAGCCTGTCCGTTTCATTTGAGAAAGGCTTGACGGTCTTGACAGGAGAAACAGGGGCAGGGAAGTCAATCATAATAGATGCCGTTCATCTTTTGGTTGGGGGACGTGGTTCAGCAGAGTTCATTCGGCATGGAGAGTCTAAGGCCGAAATAGAAGGATTATTCCAAATTGAAGATGAAAAACACCCGGTCTTTGCCAAAGCGGAAGAGTTTGGCCTGGATATGAATGATGGGATGGCGATACTTCGAAGGGACATCTCACAAAGCGGCAAAAGCGTTTGCAGGGTGAATGGTAAGCTTGTTACGATTTCCACTTTACGCGAGATAGGCCGGACATTGATAGATATCCATGGTCAGCATGAGCATCAGGAATTAATGGATGAACGACTCCATCTTCCACTGCTCGATCAATTCGGCGGTGAAAAAATCGCATCTGCGCTCACTGAATACCAAAAGCTATTTAAACGTTATGAAACAGCTTCTAAACAATTGAATGGCTTGAGCCAAAATGAACAGCAAATGGTCCATCGCCTTGATTTGATCCAATTTCAATTCGATGAAATCCAAAAAGCTGATTTGAAGTTACGCGAAGATGAAGAATTGATGGAAGAGCGGAAGAAAATTAATAATTTCGAAAAAATTCATGAAGCGCTGCAAACCAGTTATAATGCTTTAAATGGTGAGCAGCATGCAATTGATTGGCTTTCCGTAGCCATGAATAATTTAGAGGAAGCGGCAGGGCTTGATGAGGGTTTAAAGAATAGCTCTGAAACCGTTTCAAATAGCTACTTCCTGCTTGAAGAGGCCGTGTCAAACATCCGAGACCAATTAGACTCCTTGGATTATGATACAGAACGTGTGGAATTCATTGAAGGCCGCCTTAATGAAATAAATCAATTAAAGCGGAAATACGGGCGGACCATCGAGGAAATCCTGGAATATGGAGCCGCTATAGAAGAAGAAGTCGAAAAACTGCAAAATAGGGAAACCCATATAGCGAAGCTCGAAAAGGAAATGAAATCCATCAAGGCAGATTTAATTGTCGAAGCAAAGAATCTTTCTGAACTTCGCCAGAAATTCGCTCAGCAGTTAACCAAAAAGATCCATCAGGAATTAAAAGATTTATACATGGAAAAGACAATTTTCGAACCACATTTCCTTCAAACGGCTTATACTTTCGATGAATTGTCAGATAGGGGCATTAATCAGTCAGGTCTGGATTCAATGGAATTTTATATTTCCACCAATCCAGGTGAACCGTTAAAACCTCTATCCAAAATCGCATCTGGGGGAGAACTGTCGAGGATCATGCTGGCTTTGAAAAGCATTTTCTCCAAGCATCAAGGCATAACATCCATTATATTTGATGAAGTTGACACAGGTGTGAGCGGACGGGTTGCACAATCCATTGCCGAAAAGATCTATAAAGTGGCAACTGGATCACAAGTATTGTGCATATCCCATTTGCCACAAGTGGCCGCTATGGCGGATACCCATCTTTTTATAGCGAAAAATGTAAGGGCCGGACGCACGAATACCTCGGTCAAGCCGCTAATTGAAACCGAAAAAGTAAAAGAAATCGGCAGGATGATTTCAGGAGTCGAGATAACGGATTTGACGAAGCAGCATGCTAATGAATTAATCCAGCTGGCCAAAAGGCTGAAGATTACATCATGAAGGGCCGGTAAGAACATTATTTAAACTTATCATAAGCATTCATTGTAAAGCTATCCAAAAACGGATAGCTTTTATTTTTTGCACCTGTTATAAATGATTGTCATGAGGGCTAAATTAAAGGTGTAGCCATAAAGTTTCAGAGAGCGAGGAGAGTGAATGGATTGAAATTTATATGGATAAACAGGATCATCGGTGGAATTCTCCTTGTTTCGCTATTAACATTAGGGTTATACCAGCCATCTCGTGAATATTTTTTAATTCCAAATCATCTTGTACTATTTGAAGGAAGTCAATATAGTATTTCCAAATCATTGCCTGTTACTGCAAAAACTTCGGGATCCAGTGATGGAATTTCGCTTCATGATGAACAAGCCTCGATTACACTTGGTGCTGAGAAACCAGGTACGAATGAAGTGTTACTCGATGTAGCAGGCTTACCTGCCAAAAAGGTCGACATCAGGGTGTTAAAAGACTTTAAGGTCATGCCTGGAGGCCAATCCATTGGAGTAAAGCTTAATACTCTTGGGGTTCTCGTAGTAGGTCATCATCTTATTGATACTGCGCAGGGGAAAAAATCACCGGGAGAAAAAGCAAAAATTGAAATCGGTGATATTATTACAGAAATCAATGGTCAGACGATAAAGAAGATGGGGGATGTAACCCCTTTTGTTCAGCAGGCAGGTGAAAAGGGTGAGGCGTTGAATCTTGTCATTAACCGTGATAATGAAGTGCTTCACAGTACCCTATTACCTCTAAAAGATAAGAATGAAGGAACTTACAAATTGGGTTTGTATATCCGTGATTCGGCAGCTGGCATCGGAACGATGACGTTTTATCACCCGGATTCGAAAAAATACGGGGCTTTGGGACATGTCATATCCGATATGGATACAAAGAAGCCGATTGTTGTCAAGGACGGACAGATTGTTCAATCGACGGTCACATCCATCGAAAAGGGAAGCAATGGTGATCCGGGAGAAAAACTTGCACGCTTTTCTTCCAATAAAGAAAAAATAGGAAATATCAATCGCAATAGTCCCTTTGGAATTTTTGGGAAGTTAAATCAAGATTTTAAAAATGGAATTAACGATAAGCCACTCCCCATCACCCTTTCCCATGAGGTAAAGGAAGGACCAGCAAAAATCCTTACAGTGGTGGATGGTTCTGAAGTGGAGGAATTCGATGTTGAAATCGTCAGTTCCATACCACAGAAGTTCCCTGCAATTAAGGGAATGGTCTTAAAAGTGACGGATAAGGAATTGCTTCAAAAAACGGGTGGGATCGTTCAAGGTATGAGCGGCAGTCCTATCATACAAAATGGGAAATTAATCGGTGCAGTCACCCATGTATTCGTTAATGATCCTACAAGTGGGTATGGAGTCCATATCGAATGGATGTTAAACGAAGCCGGTATTAATATATACGACAAAGATAATTATGAAAAGGCAAGCTAAGAATCCGGGTATCCTTTTGGATGCCCCTTTTTAATGGAAAGTTATGATTAGCATAGATTTTGGGTAGGAATTAAATTGATTTCTTCAAAAAATAGAGGTTTTTTTGAAACGATGTGATAAAATGATAACGAAATGAAGATTTTTCGACAATCGCTTTATTCGAATAGCAAACGAAGTCGAAAACAAGAGATATCCGGAGAATAATATTGAATTCCTTATATTTTTTCAAAAATAAAAGGAATTTAGTTTCCATTGTCGAAAAGTTCAATTACAATAGAATTTAGTCATATAGAAAAAAAGACCAATTGTAGTTGAGGAGGAAATCAAGCGTGAAAAAAATTAAGGTGTGCGTTGTAGATGATAATAGAGAACTTGTTGGCCTTCTGGAAGAATACATTTCTGCACAGGATGACATGGAAGTAATTGGGGTGGCACATAACGGTCAAGATTGCCTGGGTATGCTTGAAAGCGTTGACCCGGATATATTGATCCTCGATATTATCATGCCTCATTTAGATGGGTTAGGTGTGCTAGAAAAACTTCGTGAAGTAAAACGGGGTGCCATGCCTAATGTGATTATGCTTACTGCCTTTGGTCAAGAAGATGTAACGAAAAAAGCTGTTGATTTGGGTGCGTCTTACTTTATCCTGAAGCCATTTGATATGGAAAATCTGGCCAATCACATACGTCAGGTAAGCAGTAAAGGTCAGGCAGTTTTAAAAAATCATAGTCAGTTTAGCTATCGTCCCCAAAATGAATCCAAGCCGAAGAACCTCGATGCCAGCATCACAAGCATCATTCACGAGATTGGAGTCCCTGCACATATAAAGGGCTATTTGTATTTAAGGGAAGCCATATCCATGGTATATAATGATATTGAACTATTGGGTTCCATCACCAAAGTTTTATATCCGGATATCGCAAAAAAATACAATACTACGGCGAGCCGTGTTGAACGTGCTATCAGGCATGCGATTGAAGTGGCCTGGAGCCGTGGCAATATAGAATCCATTTCATCCCTTTTCGGATATACCGTAAGCATGACTAAGGCAAAACCTACAAATTCCGAATTCATTGCCATGGTTGCCGATAAGCTGCGCCTCGAACACAAAGCTTCTTGACAAGTGTAGGATCGTTGATTTGACGGCAATTTGGACGGGAATTTAACCGTGAATTTATCGCTAATCCGATAAACTTTCCGGTGGAATATCAATAAAGACTGATCGTATTTTGCGGATAAACGGCATCGTTACGAGTCAGTATATAGGAAAATTCCGCAGTCGTCCAAACTGGGCGGCTATTATTTTTGTATAGGGGCCTGGTATTTATGTCAATTCGTATCGATTGAAAGAATGACGTCATGACCCATCGTATGACCCGAACGGAATTTGCGCAATTATAGGGCTAAGCGTATATCAGTATAACCGCTACGAAAAAGAGGCCAGTGAACCTTTTTAACAATGCAAAGCTCATTAGTGAAAGGAAATCACGGTCAATCAAATATTTTATAGGGAAGAGTCATGACGTCCATTGTTGGGCGTTTTTTTTATGATTTCGACTTGCCGACTTCGTTTGTAAATTTGTAAGGTCAGGCATCTTTATACGCACATTTTCAAACACTCGACTATGCGCATTGCAACACAGTTGGAAAATAGTTGCGTAATAATGTCGGTTATTTTACCTTTCGATTCCGTAACAGATTCAACTCAGTTAATAAAGTGGACTTAAACGAGTGATAAAGCTGGTGTAATAGGAATCCGGAAACCTGTTAGAAAAGGACCGGAGGGGAGAAATGTTTAAAAAAGTAGAAGAAGCTCGTTAAAAAAGAAGCATAGTTTAATCTTAAGTTATAAAGTTCAGAGGCGCAAAACATATTGGAGGTTTTCCATTTTGGACAATCTTTTTTTGTACACTATTGAAACGGATATTAAACTAAATTTATGATATTTTTTTGTGAAATTTCTTTCAGGTTATTTATAGACGCTGATTGAGGAATTGGGAAGACAAAATATGTTTCAATAATAATGAAACTTGAATCAATAATGAAAAGCTTGAAGTGTATCAAACGCCTCTTGGAGAATTGACTTGTGAGCAAAATTTTCAATATGAACAAACAAGAAATCAATACGAGAGGTTGATGGTTCAAATATATATATAGGATGAAAAACGGAAGTCAATCATGGATATGCTTGAATCAAAAGGGGGAGGGGAAATTACGATTGGTCAAATGGCTTTTCCGGATGCTTGCTTGCAAATCAAAAGCATGCAAAAAAAATTGAGTGATTTGACGAAAGGAACCTTCTATGCAGAAAATAATCAACTGCATTTTATTAAAGTATTGAACTAGATGAAAATAATTTGCTGTTTCTGTTCATAACATTGGGATATAACCATTATTGAGAGAGGCGGCGTTTCTCCATGACCTTAATCTTTGCACATCGAGGCTCAGCAGGAACACATCCGGAAAATACGATGTCGGCGTTCAAAGAAGCTGCCCGTGTCGGGGCGGACGGTATTGAAACGGATGTCCAGCTCTCAAAAGATGGGGAAGTGGTCATCATTCACGATGAAAAGCTCGATCGGACCACGAATGCCTCGGGATATGTAAAAGACAGGACCTTGAAGGAGTTGAAAACCCTTAATGCTTCTTCAAACTATAATGGTAAATTGGGTAAAGAAAAGATTCCGACACTTGAAGAACTATTCATTTGGCTTGACGATAATCAGCTTTTTTGCAACATTGAGTTAAAAAATACACTTTTTTTGTATCCAGGCTTAGAAGAGAAAGTCATCCGACTCATTCGTACTTACGATATGGAGGAAAGGATTATCCTTTCTTCTTTCAATCATTATAGCTTGGTCAATTGCCATCAATTGGCACCTGAATTGGAAACCGCACCGCTTTATAGGGATGGTCTATACATGCCTTGGATATATGCCAAGGCAATAGGCGGAAGTGCAATTCATCCAAATATCCGGGCTGTCCCTGATGCGCTCATTCAAACATCTGTGAGTATGGGTGTTCCTGTACGGCCATATACCATTAATAAAGAAGCCGAGATGAAGAGGCTATTCAAATTGGGGTGCAGCGGCATCATAACCGATTTTCCCGAGGCAGCCGTACGGGTCAGGGAAGGATTGAAATCAAGATAATGAAAGAAGGTGCCATATGATACATGGCACCTTCTTTTTGCGTTTAAAATTTATTGAACCTGCTTTGGACCTTATTTTGTTTTCGATCTCGATGAAGGACGAAGCCGGCGATGAAGGCTATTCCGCCAATCGTAATGAGTAGTCCTATTAAAAATTGCAGCCAAAGGACTGGATAGGGAGGCTGTAGAATACCGAACACCATGTCCCTCATTATTTTTATGCCATAGGCAGCAAAGGCACCGGGTATAAAAAGAATCAAAAAAGCGATTAAACGTTTCATGCAGTCAAATCCCTTCCGAAAATTCCGTCTTTAAAAAATGATAAAGGATATAAATTATTTGTCAAGTTTCGGGAATGTAGATAATGACTGGGAGTTGGTGGCTGTTTTTAAAGGGAGCCGATATGGTAAAATGGTGTGAAGTATGAAAAAAATTGCATAGATTGATCTAATAAAAGGGGTAATTATATCTTAAGGGGGATGGCTCATGCAAAAGGTCATGATAGTAGGGGGAGGAGTGGGAGGGACAACCGTGTTGAAACTCCTATCGGAAAGTGAAGTATTCTCCATTGTTTGTATGGCTGATACGAATGAATCCGCTGAAGGGATGCTTGCTGCAAAGGAACGAGGGATCCCTTCAGTGACTAATTGGAGCCTGGGATTGGAGCGGGATTTGGACATCATTTTTGATACGACCGGAGACCCGTCTGTCTATAAAAAGATAAAAAGGGACATGGACGAACAAACGATTCTCATTCCTGGAAGTGTCGCCCTCATTATGACTAAGTTGTTTGAAGAGAAAAATCGTTTAATAAGTAAACTGGAGAATACCTCGGCAAAAATGGACTTGATTCTTAATACGACCAGTGAAGGGATGGTGGTGATTGATCATGGAGGATTCATCATCATGTTCAATGATAGTGCCGAACGAGCAACAGACACAAAGCGCGAGGATGTGATAGGCAGACATATCAAAGATTTCATCCCTTCAACTGGATTGCTGCGAGTGATGCAAACAAACCAAAAAGAAGTGAATCAGGAAATCACCCTTAGCAATGGAATGGAACTCATAACGACAAGGATACCTCTTGTGAATGCCGATAAGGAAATCATAGGGGCTTTTTCAGTGTTTAGGAATAAAACGGAAGCTGTACAATTGGCGGAGCAGATCACCGATTTAAAAGAGATACAAACGATGCTTCAGGCGATCATTCAATCCAGTGATGAAGCCATATCCGTTGTGGATGATCAAGGCAGGGGGCTTTTGATCAATCCGGCATATACAAGAATCACGGGATTAACAAAGACCCAAGTGATCGGTAAGCCGGCTTCCATCGATATTTATGAAGGTGAAAGTATGCATATGAAAGTACTTCAGACAAAAAAGCCTGTTCGGGGTGTCAATATGCGTGTCGGCCCAAAACATAAGGAAGTGATCGTGAATGTTGCTCCAATCATTGTGGACGGGTGCCTGAAAGGGAGCGTTGGCGTCATTCATGATGTATCGGAAATTCAAGCCCTGACCCACGAACTGAATCGGGCAAGACAGATCATCCGGACATTGCAGGCTAAATATTCCTTTGATGATATAATCGGGGCTTCCGAAGAGATGAAGCTTCCCATTGAACAGGCGAAATTATCGGCAAGAACACCTGCTACTGTCTTATTAAGAGGGGAATCAGGGACTGGCAAAGAGTTATTTGCACATGCCATCCATAATGCGAGCGATAGGAAATTCAATAAATTCGTTCGTGTAAATTGTGCGGCCATCTCGGAATCATTACTTGAAAGTGAACTGTTCGGTTATGATGAAGGAGCCTTTACAGGAGCAAATAGGGGCGGAAAGGTCGGTTTTTTTGAAGAGGCAAATCAAGGGAGTATCTTTTTGGACGAAATTGGTGAATTACCAGCCAACATCCAAGCTAAGTTACTTCGGGTTTTACAAGAAAAGGAAATCGTCAGAGTGGGGGGGACGAAGCCGATTCCCATCAATGTCCGGGTCATAGCCGCTACGAATATCAATCTCGAAGAGGCCATCTCAAACGGATCATTCAGGGAAGACTTATATTTCAGGCTGAACCGCATGCCTATTTTCATTGCTCCATTAAGAAAGAGAAAAGAGGATTTGAGAGAATTGGCGGAGCATTTGATTAATAAAATCAATCAGGAGTATGGACGAAGCATAGAGGGAATTACAGCAGCAGCTATACATAAAATGCAAATCTACAACTGGCCAGGTAATGTTAGGGAACTGGAAAATATCTTAGGACGGGCAATCATTTTCATGAAATTGAACGAGACGATCATTGATATACAGCATATTCCGGATTTTATCGAAGAGATTCCAGTAAAACAAGAGAAATTATTAATGAACCCTTCTGGCTACGTATCGGGGAAACCGCTCTCGGAGATAATAGACCAGTATGAAGCCGATATCATTCAGCAAGCGTTCCATACCCACAAGGGAAATAAAACACTTACGGCAAAAGCTCTTGGGATATCTGTCAGAAATCTATATTACAAAATGGAAAAACTAAAACTGTGAAATTTTTTGCACGCAAGTAATTGCGCACTATGAAAAAAACTGCACGGAATTTTCTGATTTATTTTAATTTAAGCGAGACTCCACTTCTAACATGAAATTTTTTTCAATTTGTTATAGGCTATAGTTGCCCAACATATAAACCAGCATCTCCTTATTTTGGATAAAAACGCTCTCATTATGTATTTTATTGGCATGTTATTTGCATATTTAAAGGTGTATGGATTTTTCAAGGGAACCATTCCCCATAGGGAAAATATCATGTGAGTAGCGGATTTTATTTAAAATGAACGTGGAAACAAGTAGGAATGAGGAGAAATTCAGTGTCCTCATATCTGACATGTATTAAAACATCTAGGGAGGATTCCTTTATGGAAATTTTTAAATATCTTGAGAAGTATGATTACGAGCAACTGCTATTCTGTCAGGACAAACAATCGGGTTTGAAAGCGATTATTGCCATTCATGATACAACATTAGGGCCTGCGCTTGGAGGCACAAGGATGTGGACGTATGCATCTGAAGAAGATGCCATTGAAGATGCCTTAAGGCTTTCGAGAGGAATGACATATAAGAACGCCGCTGCAGGTTTGAATTTAGGCGGGGGGAAGACAGTCATCATCGGCGACCCGCGTAAGGATAAAAATGAAGAGATGTTCCGTGCATTCGGAAGATATATCCAAGGGTTGAATGGGCGTTATATAACAGCTGAAGATGTAGGTACAACGGTTGAGGATATGGATCTCATTCATGAGGAGACGGATTTTGTCACTGGGATTTCCCCTGCATTCGGTTCTTCGGGTAATCCTTCCCCTGTAACTGCATATGGGGTATACCGAGGTATGAAGGCTGCTGCAAAAGAGGCTTTCGGAACTGATTCTTTAGAAGGTAAGGTGGTTGCGGTCCAAGGCGTCGGGAATGTTTCTTATAACTTATGCCGTCACCTTCATGAGGAGGGCGCCAAGCTGATCGTTACGGATATCAATAAAGAAAGCGTGGCCCGTGCGGTTGAATCCTTTGGGGCGTCCGCAGTTAATCCAGATGAAATTTATGGAGTCGACTGTGATATCTATGCACCGTGTGCTTTAGGGGCTGTCATAAATGATCAAACAATCAATCAAATCAAGGCGAAGGTCATTGCAGGTGCGGCCAATAATCAGTTAAAAGAAACTGTTCATGGCGATCAAATTCATGAAAAAGGTATTATATACGCCCCTGATTATGTTATTAATGCAGGTGGAGTCATAAACGTGGCCGATGAGCTTTTAGGGTATAATCGGGAAAGAGCCCTTAAGAAAGTGGAAACGGTTTATGATACAATTGAAAGAGTCATCGAGATTGCAAAACGTGATCAAATCCCAACTTATAAAGCCGCGGATAGGATGGCAGAGGAGCGAATTGCTCGCATGAGGAATTCAAGGAGCCAATTCTTGCAAAATGAAAAACATATCTTGAATGGAAGAAAATGAATGTAGTTTTACAAGATTAGATTCCTGTGTTTTTTTTAATAAACACAGGAATTTTCAACATGGATAACGTAATAAACATAGGACAAGTAAAAATGGTGACAAACTGTATGTATTTGTGAGGAGGAGTGGTTTTGGCTGAAGAATTTGACCTCGTTATCCTCGGAGGAGGAACAGGCGGGTATGTGGCGGCAATAAGGGCTGCTCAATTAGGATTGAAAACGGCTGTCGTGGAGAAAGGCAAGCTCGGCGGAACGTGTCTACATAAAGGCTGTATCCCTTCGAAAGCACTTTTAAGGAGTGCGGAAGTTTATCAGACTGCAGTGAAAAGTGAGGAATTCGGTATTGTTACCGGGGATGTAAAGGTAGATTTCCTTAAGGTGCAGGAAAGAAAGAATAAAGTGGTCGATCAACTCTATAAAGGTGTTCAGCACTTGATGAAACAAGGAAAGATAACGGTTTATGAAGGGTTAGGGCGTATACTGGGTCCTTCTATATTTTCACCGATGCCTGGGACAATTTCCGTGGAAATGAATGATGGCAGTGAAAATGAAATGCTCATTCCTCAGAATGTCATCATTGCAACGGGTTCGCGTCCGAAGACACTTCCCGGTTTAGCGATTGATGGGGAATTGGTGCTTACATCGGATGAAGCTCTAAAGCTTGAGAGCCTGCCAAAATCAATGATTATTGTAGGAGGTGGAGTTATCGGCATTGAATGGGCTTCGATGCTTAATGATTTTGGTGTGGAAGTGACAGTACTCGAATATGCAGATAGAATTATCCCGACTGAAGACCATGATATTTCCAGTGAAATGCTTCGTCTCCTAACGAAAAAAGGCGTCAAGTTCGTTACAGGTGCCAAGGTATTGCCTGAAACCCTGAAAACGGATGCTTCAGTATCCATTTCTGCTGAAGTCAAAGGTTCGGTAGAGGAATTCACAGCTGAAAAAATGTTGGTGTCCGTAGGCAGATCAGCAAATGTTGAAGGGATCGGCCTTGAAAATACGGAAATTGTGAAAGAAAAAGGTTTTATTGAAACCAATGACTTCTTCCAAACGAAGGAATCACATATTTATGCGATCGGTGATTGTATCGGCGGTCTGCAATTGGCTCACGTTGCTTCCCATGAAGGCATTACGGCCGTTGAACATATCGCAGGCCAAAAACCGGAACGGCTGGATTATTCGCTCATTTCAAAATGTGTGTATTCAAGCCCTGAAGCTGCAAGTGTCGGTTTGACGGAAGAACAGGCAAACAAGGAAGGCTTTGATCTTAAAATTGGGAAATTCCCATTCCGTGCAGTTGGTAAGGCCCTTGTTTTCGGGGAAGCGGATGGTTTTGTCAAAATCATCGCCGATAAGAAAACGGATGATATATTGGGCGTTCATATGATCGGGCCACATGTTACGGATATGATTTCTGAAGCTGGACTTGCGAAAGTGCTTGATGCGACACCTTGGGAGATAGGCAAGACAATCCATCCGCACCCAAGTCTTTCTGAAGCAATCGGAGAGGCGGCCCTTGCTGTCGATGGACGTGCCATACATTCTTAAAGAATAAGGTCAGGAGGTTTTATGATGGTAGAAAAACGTCATGAACAATTAGGCTTAAATGAGGAAACGGTTTTAGATATGTACCGGACAATGCTTTTGTCCCGCAGAATTGATGAGCGCATGTGGCTTTTAAACCGATCCGGGAAAATTCCCTTCGTGATTTCCTGCCAGGGGCAAGAAGCTGCACAGGTTGGGGCAGCGTTTGCGCTAGATCGGCAAAAGGATTATGTACTGCCTTATTATCGGGATGTAGGTGTGGTACTTACCTTCGGAATGACCGCTAAAGACTTGATGCTTTCCGGTTTCGCCAAAGAGGAAGATCCCAATTCCGGCGGGCGCCAGATGCCTGGTCATTTCGGTCAAAAGAAAAATAGGATTGTCACTGGATCATCACCTGTAACGACACAGGTCCCGCATGCTGTTGGAATTGCCCTTGCAGGGAAGATGGAAGGTAAGGATTTGGTAACATTCGTAACGTTTGGGGAAGGTTCATCCAATCAGGGCGATTTTCATGAAGGGGCCAACTTTGCAGGTGTGCATAAGCTACCGGTCATTTTCATGTGTGAAAATAATAAATATGCGATTTCCGTTCCTATTTCGAAACAGCTATCGTGTGAAAATGTTTCCGACAGGGCGATTGGCTATGGGATGCCTGGAATAACGGTGGATGGCAATGATCCGTTGGAAGTGTATGCAGCGGTGAAAGAAGCGGCTGACCGTGCACGAAGGGGAGAAGGTCCTACACTGGTAGAAACCGTTTCATACAGGCTCACACCTCATTCAAGTGATGATGATGACCGAAGCTACCGGACGGCGGACGAAGTGGCCGAAGCCAAAACGAAGGATTCCATAATGACATTTGGAGCGTATTTAAAAGAAGTGGGAATCATGGATGATGACCTAGAGAAACAAATGAATGATGAAGTCATGAAGATAGTCAACGAAGCAACCGATTATGCTGAAAATGCTCCATATCCGAAGGCTGAAAGTGCTATGAATCATGTGTATGCACAAAAGTAAGGGGGTAATAGAATGCCAGTGATTTCATATATAGATGCCGTGACAATGGCAATGAGGGAAGAGATGGAACGTGATTCCCGTGTATTCGTATTGGGTGAGGATGTAGGAAAAAAAGGTGGGGTCTTTAAAGCCACTAATGGTTTATACGACCAATTCGGTGAAGCCAGGGTCATCGATACCCCGCTCGCTGAATCTGCAATTGCAGGAGTGGGAATTGGAGCCGCCATGTATGGGCTTCGGCCGATAGCTGAGATGCAATTCGCTGATTTCATCATGCCTGCCATTAACCAAATCGTTTCAGAGGCAGCCAAAATTAGATATCGTTCTAATAATGACTGGAGCTGTCCAATGGTAATCCGTGCTCCATATGGCGGAGGGATTCATGGAGCTCTTTATCATTCACAATCGGTTGAAGCAATCTTTGCCAATCAGCCGGGTTTGAAAATAGTGATGCCTTCCACTCCTTATGATGTAAAGGGTTTGCTTAAAGCTGCCATTCGCGACGAAGATCCAGTGCTTTTCTTTGAACATAAACGCGCGTACCGCTTGATCAAGGGTGAGGTACCCACTGAAGATTATGTACTTCCCATCGGTAAGGCGGATGTGAAAAGGGAAGGGGAAGACATTACTGTCATCTCCTATGGCCTTTGTGTGCATTTTGCCCTTCAGGCAGCAGAAAAATTAGCTGCAGATGGAATTTCTGCACATGTTCTTGACTTGCGTACCGTCTATCCTTTGGATAAGGATGCTATCATAGAAGCGGCTTCTAAAACGGGGAAAGTATTACTGGTTACGGAAGATAATAAAGAAGGAAGCATCATGAGTGAGGTCGCAGCCATCATTGCCGAGCATTGCCTTTTTGATTTGGATGCCCCTGTAAAACGATTGGCCGGACCTGATGTACCAGCCATGCCATATGCGCCTACGATGGAAAAACAATTTATGGTGAATCCTGATAAAGTGGAAAAAGCAATGAGGGAATTGGCTGAGTATTAATGACTGTTAAGAAGGAGGAACGATTTATGGCTATGGAATTAATGAAGATGCCTCAACTAGGCGAAAGTGTCACAGAGGGAACCATCAGTAAATGGCTAGTGAAGCCTGGGGATCATGTCACCAAATACGATCCGCTAGCTGAAGTGATGACGGATAAAGTAAATGCTGAGGTTCCTTCTTCCTTTACGGGCATCATCAAGGAATTGAAAGCGGATGAGAATCAAACATTGGCAGTCGGGGAAGTCATTTGCTCGATTGAAGTTGAAACGGCAAAGACGGATAACGATAATGCTGGGCAAGCTGTTTCTCAGAATGAGGAAAATGTTGATGCACCTGTTACAAGAGAAGTGCAGCAAGCGGCCGAACCATCAAGGAAAGCTCGCTATTCGCCTGCCGTGTTAAAACTTTCCCAGGAGCATGGAATCGATCTTTCAAAGGTTAAAGGAACGGGGAATGAGGGACGGATCACCCGTAAAGATTTACTGAAACTTGTTGAATCAGGGAATCTTCCTAAGGCGGATGAGCCTTCCGTGATATCCGATCCGGCTCCAAAAGAGGTCGCCCCTCAAGTTAGTCGTCAAACCAGTCCAGTAACAAATGTGCCGACTGCTGCTGGTGACAAGGAAATACCCGTTACCGGAATCCGTAAGGCAATTGCGTCCAATATGTTGAAAAGTAAGCACGAAATCCCGCATGCTTGGACGATGGTGGAAGTTGACGCAAGCAATATGGTGAAATTGCGTGATAATCTAAAATCCGACTTTAAACAAAAAGAAGGCTATAATTTAACGTACTTTGCCTTTTTCGTAAAAGCGGTTGCTCAAGCCCTTACGGAATTTCCAGAGCTCAATTCGATGTGGGCAGGCGAAAAAATCATACAAAAGAAAGAAATCAATATATCGATAGCCGTTGCAACTGAAGATGCATTATTTGTACCGGTCATTAAAAATGCAGATGAAAAATCAATCAAAGGTATAGCAAGGGAGATACAGGAACTTGCATCCAAAGTGAAGTCGGGTAAGTTAAAAGCAGAGGATATGCAAGGTGGTACGTTCACTGTTAATAACACTGGCTCATTCGGCTCTGTCCAGTCCATGGGAATCATCAATTATCCACAGGCGGCCATTTTACAAGTTGAAACGATTGTAAAACGCCCAGTGGTCATAAATGACATGATTGCAGTACGAGATATGGTAAATCTCTGTTTATCACTTGATCATCGTGTTTTGGACGGACTGGTATGCGGACGATTCCTCGCGAGGGTTAAAGAAATCATCGAAAAGATTTCCAAAGATAACACTTCCATATACTAAAATGAAAAAAAGGAAGGCCGAAGGTTATTCCTTTAGACTGTAGGCAAACTCGATGAATCGAGTTTGCCTACAGTTTTTTTATGATTGCTACAATTTGAACGTTGTTTGGAACTCCAGGCATGGGGTCCCACTGGACGCGCTCTTCCAAGCAGGAGTCTCGCAAACCTGTTCCAATCACCATTGTTCTAAAATTTTGAAACCATACCTAAGGTGATGAGGGTGGTTCCTGAACTTCATTTAGTCTAGCAGTTACCGATTTCCCTTTCACTTTTGATTTAGTCAAAGATGAAGTATGCCGATTCGTTCGCCAAAGTTTAACCCAGTTATTTCTCTTTTCCGTAGAAAAACATCGACAAAAATTTTATTTTTGCTATTATTTTATTAAGAGCTGTTCTAATACAGATCAGGGCTGTACTTGATTTATAAAGAGGCGAAATAGGCTAGTGTTTTCCCTTATAACAGATTTGCTAATTTCTATTGTCTTAAATTTCAAGAAAAATATGGTAGAATGTTAGTATAATCCAGATTAAATTGACGGGAGGGTGGTTTTCTTATCCAAAACTGACTGAGCGTTCGTTCTCCGAATGAAGGGACAGGGCGTATGAAGCGGCAATAGATAAGAAAGCGATTACAGATGGAACTGAAAGATGTAAAAAACATAACCTTTCCTAAGCCTTCTTTTGAAGAGTGGAAAGAAGCTGCGGAAGCAAGTTTAAAAGGGAAAAGTGTAGAAAAGCTAAAAACGAATACATATGAGGGCATCACTTTATATCCGCTCTATACAGAAAAGGCGGAATCAACGGAAAAAGTAGCCGAATTGCCAGGATTCTTCCCTTTCACCCGAGGAACGTCCCCAACGGGATATCATGAGAAACCTTGGCTTGTCGTTCAACCTGTAAGCGGTATCACGGCTGAAGAAGCAAATGAAAAGATGAAGGCTTCATTCAAACGCGGTCAAAATGTCGTGGCATACCCTGCACGATTGCTTGCCGAGGGAGCAAGGGCTGAAAAATTGTTTAAGGATATCCCATTAAAAGAAATACCGGTTTTCATTGACCTTAAGGGGAAACAAAAAGGATTATTCCCTCAATTCAAAGCGGTTGCCGAAGCACAAAATACCCAAATGACAGGCGTTATTGCTGAAGATCCCATTGCAGAATGGCTCATTTGCGGTCAGCTGCCAGAAGATACGGATAACTATTTTGCAGACTGGCTGAAGACAATCCAAGATTATCAGAAGGTAGGCAGGGATTTAAAAACAGTTTTGATTAATACGGCAGTCTACCATAATGGAGGAGCCAATGCCGTACAAGAAATAGCTTACGGATTATCGGCAGCGGTCCAATATCTATTGGAAGGGCAAAAGCAAGGGCTTTCTATTGCTTCGGTTTCCGAAAGAATAGTATTCTCTTTTGCTGTGGATTCGAATTACTTCATGTCCATCGCTAAGCTACGGGCTGCAAGAAGGCTCTGGGCAGGTATTGCAGAAGCTTTTGATACAGCATCTGACCATTTTAAAATGGCGATACATGCCGTTACTTCCGAGTTGACAGAAACGCTATATGATCAGCACGTCAATATTCTTCGGACAACAAACCAAGCTTTCGCTGCCGCAATTGGAGGCATTCAATATCTTCAAATTCATCCATTCACACACGCAACAGGTGAAACCGATGATTTCTCAGAAAGAATTGCCCGTAATACTCACTTGATTTTAAAAGAAGAAACAAATATCACAACAGTGGTCGATCCTGCTGGCGGTTCATGGTATGTTGAGCAACTAACGGATGAATTGGCTGAAAAGGCTTGGGCGAAGTTCCTTGAAATCGATGCAGCTGGAGGGATTCTTGAGCTAATTAAACAAGGCACCCTTCAGAAGGAAATAGCTGAAGTTTACCAAGAAAAGGTTCAAAATGCGGCTTTCAGAAAAGAAAGTATCATCGGAACGAATGTATATCCGAATCCTG
Organism: Peribacillus sp. NPDC055009; assembly: GCF_053608705.1. Taxonomy (NCBI): domain Bacteria; kingdom Bacillati; phylum Bacillota; class Bacilli; order Caryophanales; family Bacillaceae; genus Peribacillus; species Peribacillus sp. NPDC055009. Next base: position 220,643 of record NZ_JBSGVZ010000004.1, read on the forward strand.
CTGATAAGATTAAAAACACGACACGGGATAACCATGTGTCATATATGAAAGTTGAGAAGCCGGTTGGCATTACACCACTTTACTTGGATCGGGTATCCATTCAGTTCGAACAGTTAAGGCTACGCAGTGAAAAGTATAAAGAAATGAGTGGAACGGCCCCAACTATTGGTTTAATTAATTTGAAAAATCTCAAATCTTATAAACCTCGTGCAGATTTCGTTACAAGTCTTGCTGCAGCAGGTGGTATTGAAACAACCGGCAGTAAGGGGTGTCAAACCGTTAAGGAAGCAGTCGATTATGTAGCTGGGACCAAGCTCCCTATCTATTGTGTTTGCGGCAGTGATGATGACTATTCGGAATTGGCGCCAATCACCATTAAAGAAATTAAAAAGCAATTCCCTGAAATCACTATTTATAGTGCCGGCAAGCAGCAAGAAGAATTTGAGATTACACTAAGTGAAGCCGGAGTCAAAGATTTTATCCATGTCAAAACGAATGCAATAGCCATTTTATCGGAATTATTGCAGAAGCTGGGGGTGAACTGAAATGAAAAAACCGAATTTTTCTGCTATAAATCCTGCTAAGTCTGAGGTTAAAGGTACGGTGGAGGCATGGAAAAAGGAAGCCGAAAAAGCCGTTGGGAAAAACATTGAGGATCTTTTGTTTGAAACCAATGAACAAATAAAAATCAAACCGCTTTATATTGAGAAAGATAATCGTGACTTGGAGCATATGGAAAGTGTGCCAGGCATCGCTCCTTTTACAAGGGGACCTTATCCTTCGATGTATGTCAATCGTCCTTGGACGGTACGTCAGTATGCAGGTTTTTCGACTGCTGAGGAATCCAATGCGTTTTACAGACGTAACCTTGCGATGGGGCAAAAAGGGCTCTCAGTTGCCTTTGATTTAGCTACACACCGCGGTTATGACTCCGATCATCCACGCGTTGTCGGTGATGTGGGGAAGGCGGGAGTTGCCATTGATTCAATTCTTGACATGAAAATCCTATTTGACGGCATTCCGCTTGATCAAATGTCCGTGTCAATGACGATGAACGGCGCAGTATTACCCATACTTGCATTTTATATCGTGACAGCTGAAGAACAAGGCGTAACACAGGATAAGCTTTCAGGCACGATTCAAAATGACATCTTAAAGGAATACATGGTTCGGAATACGTATATCTACCCACCTGAAATGTCCATGAAAATCATAGCTGATATATTTGAGTATACATCCAAATATATGCCCAAATTCAATTCCATTTCCATCTCCGGTTATCATCTGCAAGAAGCGGGGGCACCGGCTGATATCGAACTTGCCTATACGTTGGCGGATGGGCTTGAGTATGCACGTACCGGAATGAAAGCAGGTATTGATATCGATAAGTTCGCACCACGACTGTCTTTCTTCTGGGCTGTAGGAATGAACTATTTCATGGAAGTCTCGAAAATGCGGGCGGCTCGTTACATTTGGTCAAAACTGATGAAACAATTCGAGCCGAAAAATAATAAAGCGATGGCATTGAGAACCCATTCCCAAACCTCCGGCTGGAGCCTCTCCGAGCAGGATCCGTTTAACAATGTCGCAAGGACCCTTATTGAAGCGCATGCCGCTGCACTTGGGCATACACAGTCCCTGCATACGAACGCATTGGATGAGGCCATTGCCCTGCCAACGGATTTCTCGGCACGAATTGCACGTAATACACAGTTATATCTGCAGGAGGAAACGGGGATCACAAAAGTAATCGATCCATGGGCGGGTTCATACTATGTAGAATCACTCACAAATGAATTGATCGAACGAGCTTGGGCTCACATAGAAGAAATCGAAGGCCTTGGCGGAATGGCGAAGGCTATTGAAACCGGCCTTCCAAAAATGAGGATCGAGGAAGCCGCTGCAAAGCGTCAGGCTAAAATCGATTCTCAGGATGAAACGATCGTAGGTGTAAATAAGTATCGTTTGAAAAAAGAAGATCCGATTGAAATACTGGAGATTGATAATACAGCAGTTCGCGAAAGTCAGCTTAAGCGTTTGAGCGAATTAAAAGCGAAACGTGATCAGGAAAAGGTGGATGAAGCCCTTCAAGCGCTATCCATGGCTGCCAGAACTGGCGAAGGCAATCTTCTTGAACTGGCTGTGCAAGCTGCAAGAGTACGGGCTTCGTTAGGTGAAATCTCCGATGCGATTGAGGAGGTTGCTGGACGTCACAAAGCAACGATCCGTTCTATCAGCGGTGTATACAGCTCGGCATACTCAAAGGAAGCGGAAATTGAAGAAGTCGTCCGCATGACGGAAGAGTTTCTTGAAAATGAAGGAAGAAGACCGCGTTTGTTAATGGCTAAAATGGGTCAGGACGGTCATGATCGCGGAGCTAAAGTAGTCGGAACGGGGTTTGCGGATTTGGGCTATGATGTCGATATCGGTCCATTATTCCAAACACCGAAAGAAACCGCCATCCAGGCCGTGGAAAATGATGTGCATGTAGTCGGAATGAGTTCGCTTGCTGCCGGCCATAAAACATTGTTGCCGCAGCTTATGACGGAACTGAAGAACTTGGGACGTGAGGACATTATAGTGATCGTAGGCGGCGTCATCCCTGCACAGGATTATGATTACCTAATGGAAAATGGAGCTACAGCCATTTTTGGACCTGGTACGGTCATTCCGCAGGCAGCAAAGAAAGTGCTTCAGGAAATATACAATCGCCTCGGATATGAGGAAGTGGCTCAATAATGAGTGAAGACAAGAAGCCCGAATGGGTCGATCATAACAATCAGGAAGTTTTTGCTTCTTCATTAAAGCCAGGTGTAGAATTAGCAGCAAGCCATAACAAACCTTCTAAAAGCAAATTCGTCAAAAAACATAATGTAAATATACCGGTCCATGAACTTAAAGAGGGAATCATAAAAGGTGACAGGGCCAAGCTAGCTAAAGGGATTACATTGGTTGAAAGCAATGCATCCCACCACTTGGATCATGCACAGGAATTATTGCATAGCATCCTTCCTCATACAGGAAATTCGATTCGCATCGGGATTTCCGGAGTGCCCGGTGCCGGAAAAAGTACCTTCATCGAGACGTTCGGAACCTATTTGTGTGACAGGGGCCATAAGGTTGCCGTTCTAGCCGTCGATCCAAGCTCTTCGATCAATGGGGGAAGTATACTAGGCGATAAGACAAGGATGGAGGAGTTGGCAAGAAACCCCCATGCCTTCATAAGACCCTCTCCATCCGAAGGCACTCTAGGAGGAGTTCACCGCAAAACGAGGGAAACGATGTTGCTTTGTGAAGCGGCAGGATTTGATGTGATACTGATTGAAACGGTCGGTGTCGGTCAGAGTGAAGCTATAGTTCGAAGTATGGTCGACTTCTTCATGCTCCTTGTCCTTACAGGTGCCGGAGATGAATTACAAGGGATGAAAAAAGGGATTCTGGAACTTGTGGACGGAATTGTGGTCAATAAAGCCGATGGAGAGAACATTCCGCTGGCGATTAGGACGAAGTCCGAATATAGCAGAATCTTGCACTTCCTTCAGCCAGCAACAAAGGGTTGGGCAGGAAAGTCATATACTTGTTCAGCGATAACCGGTAAAGGAATTCCTGAGCTTTGGGATGTAATGAATGAATTTTCCGATTTGACCAAGGAATCGGGTGTTTTTCAAGAACGGAGAAGAATGCAATCTAAGGAATGGCTTTATTCATTGATGGATCACCAGCTTAAAACGATGTTTTATAAAAATGAAACCGTCAAGAGCCTTCTCCCAATTCTCGAGAACCAAGTGATGTCAGGGAATAAAACGGTCACTGCTGCTGTTAAGCAGGCCTTTCAATCTTTTACCGATACATTTAAGTCAAATTAAAAAGAAATGGGATGGGGCAGGCGTGGATTGTCTCCCACGCCTGCCCCATCCTTTTGTAAGTCTTGTTGTTACACACATGATTCCCGCATACCTTTCGTTTTAAACGTGTTCGGAAATGGTTTATGCAGTTTTGACAGGTAAATTTATTGAATCACGAAGTGGCAATTGTTATGATAGGATTGAAGAGAAAACTTGGAAGGAGCACATGCCATGAATATGGATTTTAATTTTTTAATGAACGACGTAGTCAAACAGGCTCGCGATGAGATAAAGACTGCTGGATATACAGAATTGACTACTCCCGAGGAAGTTGAGGAAGTATTTGCACAAAAAGGAACGACACTTGTTATGGTCAATTCCGTTTGTGGCTGCGCTGGGGGAATAGCTAGACCTGCAGCGGCACATGCAATCCATAATGATAAACGCCCAGATCAGCTTGTAACCGTTTTTGCTGGGCAAGATAAAGAGGCGACGGAGAAAGCCCGTGATTATTTCGAAGGATATCCGCCGTCATCTCCATCATTTGCATTGCTGAAGGATGGAAAAATCATCACGATGATAGAGCGCCATGAAATTGAAGGACACCACCCGATGTCTGTAGTGGAAAAATTACAAGACTACTTCGATCAATATTGTGAAGAAGTGTAACCCATAGCGATAACCTTAAAAACCCGCCCAATCGGCGGGTTTTTTTATTCATGAATCTGCATAAGTTAGGAACATTTAGGAAAGAAGATAGATAAGGAAGCAGAAATATTCCCTTTTGAGAAAAAGCGCGATTCCAGAAATGGAGTTATAGTAATATTCTGAAAAATGAATCTATTATTTACGTTATTGAATAATTATTAGAGTGTGTTAAAATACACATTAGTGTATGAATATTAGTTATTCAAATTTTAACTAAACCGAATTTAATAACAAGAGAATTGAAAATATCATTTTGGAGGAATAATAATGAAGTTGAAAAAGCAGTTAGCATTGTTGCTTACTTCTGTTTTATTAGTAGGTATTTTAGCGGCATGCGGAACATCAGAGAAAGAAGATAAGAACACAGCTGACAAAGAAGACAAAAAGGTTCTGGTAATGGGTACATCTGCGGATTATCCGCCATTTGAATTTGTTGAAACGTCTAAAAGTGATGAAATCAAAGGATTTGACATTGATATCGCTAAAGCAATCGGAAAAAAATTAGGTTATGAAGTCCAAGTGAAGGACATTGACTTTAATAGTCTTGTGCCTGCTCTGGAAAATAAATCGGTCGATTTCGTTATCTCTGGAATGACTCCAACTGAAAAACGTGAGCAATCAGTCGATTTCAGTGATATTTACTATACAGCTAAAAACATGATCATCACGACAGAGGATAGTAAAATCAAAACTGTTGAAGATTTAAAAGGGAAAACGGTAGGCGTACAGCTTGCATCCATCCAGGAGACATTGGCAAATGACTTGAATAAATCCCAAGATATCGGAATGAAAGTTGAAAAACGGAATCGTATTCCTGAGGTTGTTCAAGAAATGTCAACAGGACGTTTTGACGCCGTGATCATGGAAGATACTGTTGCAAAAGGCTACTTGAAAGATAATAAAGAATTGGTGGGCCATTTGATCAAGTCTGGTGATCAAGATGCCGGTTCGGCAATCGCTTTCCAAAAAGGAAGCAAGTTAACTGAAGAATTCAATGCCGAGTTGAAAAAAATGATGGAAAATGGTGAAATGGAAAAATTAATATTAAAATGGTTCGGTGGCAGTGAAACTGAATAAAACAGAGAGATGAAAAGCGTTCAGAATGCCTTCTGAACGTTTTTCCGCGCTTTATTGCTAATAAAATGAAGCAGGAGAAAGGCCCGATAACGGCCTTCATAAGAGAGGATGAATGGAGTGAATCTTGAATTTGAAAGGATTATTCCTTCCCTTCCATATATCCTGGAGGGGATACCGACTACATTAAAGGTTGTAGCGGTAGCGGCAGTAATCGGATTTGTTTTGGGAATATTATTATCTATACTTAAGATCAGCAGAATCAAGCCCTTAAATTGGATTGCTGACTTTTATACATCCATTTTTCGCGGTACCCCTTTAGTGCTGCAATTAATGCTGATTTATTTTGGTTCACCACAAATATTAGGGATTCAAATCGAAGCGTTCCAAGCAGCATTTTTAGCATTCGGGCTAAATTCAGCAGCATACATCTCTGAAATTATCAGGGGAGGCATTTTAGCTGTCGATAAAGGCCAACGTGAGGCTTCGCTTGCACTTGGTGTTCCCTATTCAGGAATGATGCTAAATATTATCCTACCGCAGGCCATCAAGAATATCCTGCCATCCCTTGTGAACGAATTGATTTCCTTAACGAAGGAATCAGCCGTCGTCACGATTATTGGATTAGGGGATATCATGCGCCGTTCTTATATTGTCGGCGGTGAGACATATAAATTCTTCGAGCCGATATTATTTGCCGGCCTCATTTATTATGTGATGGTCATGGTTCTCACCATCTTAGGCAAAGTGATTGAAAGGAGAATGAGACGCAGTGATTAAAATTGATGGACTCAAAAAAAACTATGGCAAGCTCGAAGTATTAAAAGGAATCAGCACCGAGATAGGGCAAGGTGAAGTGTTAGCGATCATCGGTCCATCAGGGTCGGGAAAATCAACTTTCTTGCGCTGCATCAATATGCTTGAAACTCCAACTGATGGTCAAATCAGGTTTAAAGATCAAATCATCACTGAAAAAAAGACCAATATCATGAAGGTGCGTGAAAATGTCGGAATGGTTTTTCAGCATTTTCATTTATTTCCGCATAAAACAGTACTGGAGAATCTAACATATGCACCAATGAAGGTGAAAAAATTATCAAAGGCCGAGGCTGTAAAGCAAGCTCGTGAGCTTTTGACTAAAGTCGGTTTGGCCGATAAAGAATCGGCTTATCCAAATCGACTGTCAGGCGGACAAAAACAAAGGGTCGCTATTGCACGGGCATTGGCAATGAACCCGGAAGTAATGCTTTTCGATGAGCCGACTTCAGCGCTTGATCCCGAAATGGTAAAAGAAGTGCTTGAGGTTATGAAGTCACTGGCACATACGGGGATGACCATGCTGATCGTAACGCATGAAATGGGGTTTGCCAAAGAAGTGGCCGATCGAGTACTATTCCTGGACGGAGGTCTGCTCGTTGAGGAAAGTGCTCCGCAAGAATTCTTTTCCAATCCGAAAAGCCAGCGTGCAAAAGACTTTTTGGAAAAAGTTTTATAAGTTAAAGTGAATAGTATATAATTGTGAAAAAAGGTAACGTTTAGGTTACCTTTTTTATTTTTTTCCTATAATGTATTTTTGCGTGAATGTATTTAGAAAAATTGGAAATTTAACTCGCAAAGGACTGTGAAAATATCTCATTTCCTGATAGTATTATAATAGATAGAGAAAGAGCCAGGTGATACATAACAATGTTTAAAATCGGATACAGGACGATTAAAACTGCTTTGGGGGCCACCCTGGCAATTATTATTGCACAAATGCTTAATCTCGAATATTTCTCTGCTGCGGGAATCATTGCGATCTTATGCATTCAAGTTACGAAAAAGAAGTCGGTGTTTGCCTCCTGGCACCGGTTATTAGCTTGTTTGATTGCAATGGCCTATGCATCCCTATTGTTTCAGTTCATCGCATTCCACCCGCTGGTAATAGGTTTAATCCTCTTGATTTTCATTCCAACGACAGTTGCCTTGAAGATTAATGAGGGGATTGTAACGAGCAGCGTCATCATCATGCACCTATATGGGTCTGGTGACATCACTTTTTCCCTGCTGATCAATGAAACGATATTAATTGCAGTTGGAGTTGGAGTGGCGCTTGTCATGAACCTGTACATGCCCAGTGTCGATGACAAACTGCTGGCCTATCAGGAAAGTATCGAAACTAATTTTAGTGCGATCTTGATGGGGATTGTCCGCTACTTAAGGGATAATGATCACACATGGGATGGTAAGGAAATCACCGAAACGGCCAATCTTCTTAATCAGGCCAAAAGCCTTGCCTTCAGGGATGTGGAAAATCATTTTTTAAGGGAAGAAGACCTGTATTACCATTATTTCAAAATGCGTGAAAAGCAATTTGAAATAATTGAACGAATTCTTCCCCTAGTCACGAATATTCCCTTGGTCGTGAAGCAAAGCGGGATAGTGGCTGATTTTATAGAAGATTTGGCAGAAAACGTCCACCCGCAAAATACGGCCATTCTTTATCTGAAAAAACTTGAAGAAATGGAGATTCATTTTAGGGGAATGGCACTGCCGCAGACACGGGAAGAGTTCGAATCCAGGGCCGCATTACTGCAGCTCATGAAGGAAATGGAGCGCTATTTATTGTTGAAGCATTCTTTCAAGGGGTTGCCCAAGCTGACCAGCAACCGAATGAAAAAGAGGCACTTGGCTTAAACTAAGCAAAAAAGTAAAGGAATTGATACAAATGAAATGGATCCTTTCTTTGTTGCTTATGCTATCGTTGTGGCCGCTTCAGGTACAAGCCCAACCTCAGCCGGTCAAGCCTGGCGATCCGTTTATCATCATCAATAAAGCCAACAATAAATTGGCGTTCATTGATGATAACGAGGTCAAGGAGATTCTGCCGGTCGGTACGGGAAAGAGTCAGGAACTGACGCCTGAAGGGATTTTCACGGTAAAAGTAAAAGCGGTCAATCCATATTACCGGAAAAAGAATATTCCTGGAGGCGATCCAAGGAACCCTCTGGGGTCGCGGTGGATTGGATTCGATGCACGAAATACCGATGGGAGGATTTACGGCATCCATGGTACGAATCAGCCATCATCAATTGGTAAATACATATCAAATGGCTGTGTACGGATGCATAAATCCGATGTAGAGCGTTTGTACGAAAAAGTCCCCATCGGCACTAAGGTGTTGATCACCATATCGAACGAGGATTTCAAAACGTTGGCAAAGAAAAATGGAGCGATAAAATAAAGAGAGGGAAGCTTTGCTTCCCTCCCGATTACGGTGTCTATTACAAAAGAAATGCGATACCTGATAATAAGCTTGTTAATAACATTGAGATAAGCATTAAATACACGACGATTTTTCTGATTTTCTTGTTTCCCATATGCCCTCTCCCTTAAAACAGTTTAATTGATTTTATTTTAACTTGAACATTTAGTAGAAACAAGTAAAAGTATAATGTTCATATTATTCCGAATCTTAAAAGGTTTTATGCAAGATTAGTAGTATTTTAATGGAGTCATCCAATAATACATAGCATGGAGGTTTTTATGATGATTAAAAATATCGATCATATCGGTATTGCCGTCAAGTCCCTGGATGAAGCCTTGCCGCTTTACACGGAAACGTTGAAATTGCAACTTGAAGGAATCGAGACAGTGGAGAGCCAAGGAGTGAAAGTGGCCTTCATCCTGGCAGGCAATACGCGTTTGGAGTTGTTGGAAGCGTTATCACCGGCAAGCCCAATCGCCAAATTCATTGAAAAACGCGGTGAAGGGATTCATCATGTTGCCCTTGGGGTCGATGATATTGAAGATAGAATAAAGGAAATCAAAGAATCTGGATTGCGCATGATTGATGACTCATCAAGAAAGGGAGCGCACAATGCGGATGTTGCTTTCGTTCATCCTAAGTCAACCGCGGGTGTATTATATGAGCTTTGTGAACAAGCATTATCAAAGGAGGAGCAGAAATGACAGACATATATGATACAATCAATGACCTTTATGACAGACGCCGTAAAGTGGAAATGGGCGGCGGTGAAGAAAGAATCGATAAGCAGCATGAAAAGGGCAAACTAACTGCAAGGGAAAGAATTGAACTTTTAGTTGATCCGGGTACTTTCATAGAGCTTAATCCTTTTATCAAACACCGTAATACCAATTTTGGCATGGAAAAGGAAGAAGGGCCGGGAGAAGGGGTTGTCACCGGTTACGGTAAGGTCAACGGCCGCGACATTTATCTGTTTTCACAGGATTTTACTGTTTTTGGCGGAGCACTCGGTGAAATGCATGCTCTGAAAATTGCCAATGTTATGGATTTGGCAGCGGAAAATGGAGCGCCATTCATTGGTTTGAACGATTCTGGCGGGGCTCGTATTCAAGAAGGTGTAGTTTCGCTTGACGGATATGGCCAAATATTTTACCGGAATTCGATTTATTCAGGGGTCATCCCACAGATTTCGGTTATTATGGGACCTTGTGCAGGCGGAGCCGTATATTCCCCAGCCATAACCGACTTTGTCTTCATGGTTGAAAAAACGAGCCAAATGTTCATAACAGGGCCTAAAGTCATTGAAACGGTTACAGGTGAAAAGATTTCATCTGAAGGATTGGGTGGAGCGACTGTACATAATACCATAAGCGGTAATGCCCATTTCAAGGGGGCATCTGAGGAGCAAGTACTGGCAGACGTTAGACGCCTCCTGAGCTATCTTCCACAAAATAATGAAGAGAAGCCGCCGGTTTTGGAAGCTGACGATGGAGATGACTACCGTCCGGACTTAACGGATGTAGTACCTTATGAAGGGATCCGTCCATATGATGTCCGGAAAGTATTGGAGCAGGTTGTCGATGGGGATTCCTTTATGGAAGTTCAAGAGGGTTTTGCAAAAAACATAGTTGTCGGCTTGGCGCGCATCAAAGGGAAATCAGTGGGGCTTGTCTGTAACCAGCCAAAGGTGTTGGCAGGGGGGCTTGATATTGATTCATCAGATAAGGCTGCCCGTTTCATTCGTTTCTGTGACTCGTTTAACATTCCGCTAATTACGTTTGAAGACGTTTCGGGTTTTTTCCCGGGCGTTAAACAAGAACATGGCGGGATCATTCGCCATGGTGCAAAGCTCCTGTATGCTTATTCGGAAGCGACAGTACCAAAATTGACGATCATCCTGCGTAAAGCATACGGAGGAGCTTACGTGGCACTTAATAGTAAATCCATCGGTGCGGATCTTACGTTTGCATGGCCGAATGCTGAAATTGCGGTAATGGGCTCTGCTGGAGCGGCAAATATCATTTTTGCCCGTGAAATACAAAATAGCGAAGATCCGGAGGCGACACGTGCAGCTAAAATTGAAGAATACCGTGAGAAGTTCGCCAATCCATATGTTGCCGCAAGTCTTGGAATGGTGGATGATGTTATTGATCCCCGTGAAACCAGGATTAAGATCATTCAATCTCTAGAAATGCTGCGCAACAAAAAAGAAACTCGACCATGGAAAAAGCACGGAAATATCCCGTTGTGATCAACATGGAAAAGAGCCCAAACCATCTGTTTTGGGCTCTTTTCCATACTGGGAAGCTATCATTTTAAAGAAAACAATATTTAAGTCTTCATTCACCTTTTTAACAAGGCCCCTCCGGCAGGGAAATGACCAGCATGTTTTATCAGGCTGGTTCTTCCTATCACATTATTTGCCGGGGCGCGGCTTTTAGAAGTATAATTAAAGAGGAAAACTTTTTTGGAGGTTTTATTTTATGATTAATGAAGAACGTTTAGTTAATGAATTTATGGAATTGGTGCAGATTGATTCCGAAACGAAAAATGAAGCAGCCATCGCCAAAGTGCTGAAAGAAAAATTCGGGGCACTGGGTGTAGAAGTTTTTGAAGATGATACAACAGCAGTTACCGGTCATGGTGCAGGGAATTTAGTATGTACTTTAAAAGGAATGAAAGAAGGCGTAGATACCATTTATTTCACCTCCCATATGGATACGGTTGTTCCAGGGAACGGAATCAAGCCTTCCATCAAAGATGGATACATAGTGTCAGACGGAACGACCATTTTAGGGGCGGATGACAAAGCTGGATTAGCGGTCATGCTAGAAACGCTTAAAGTGTTGAAAGAACAGAATATCGAACATGGAACAATCGAATTCATCATAACAGTCGGTGAAGAATCTGGCTTGGTTGGTGCAAAGGCATTGGATCGCTCCCTTGTAACGGCTAAATTCGGTTTTGCACTTGATAGTGATGGAAAAGTGGGCAATGTGGTTGTTGCTGCACCTACTCAGGCGAAAGTGTCTGCAACCATTTTAGGCAAGACTGCTCACGCTGGTGTCGCTCCTGAGAAAGGCGTTTCGGCCATTACGATCGCTGCCAAAGCAATCTCTAGAATGCCATTAGGCAGAATCGACGAGGAAACGACAGCCAATATCGGACGTTTCCAGGGTGGACAGCAAACCAATATTGTTTGTGACCATGTGGAAATCCTTGCAGAAGCAAGATCCTTGATTCCTGAAAAAATGGAAATACAGGTAGCGAAAATGAAAGAGGCATTTGAGACTGCAGCCATTGAAATGGGCGGACGTGCTGAAGTTGAAGTTAACGTCATGTATCCTGGTTTTAAATATGGTGCTGGTGATCATGTAGTCGAAATTGCAAGGAAGGCAGCAGAGAAAATCGGCCGTCCATGCGAGCTGGTTAAAAGCGGCGGAGGAAGCGATGCGAATGTCATTGCAGGCTTTGGCATCCCTACTGTCAATCTCGCAGTGGGCTATGAAGATATCCATACTACGAATGAAAGAATTCCGGTTGAGGAATTAACGAAGCTAGCTGAAATGGTCGTCGCTATCATCAAAGAAGTATCAGGGGAATAATCACCTGCAATATGACAGTGTAATGTAGGAGTTTTCCTGAGTGAATCGAAAAGGTGGTCGCATTTCTTGCGAAGGATAAGGGATATGCCTTTTCGATTGAACCCGTGAAATTCTTGATTTATACCCATTGAACGGTGCCTTATTAAGTAATCGGTATTGCCGTTTGATTACGACATTGATCAGCAAGAACTCGTATATATTTGGAAGGCGTTCAAAGTATTGAAGGATTACAGTCATCAATGACATGATGGCTGTTTTTCTTGGAGTGGAGCATCTTTCACCGAGGTTACCAAAGATAAATAGGGGTACCTTAATAGAAATGGTTTTTTATTGTCCCAATAATCCGGTGTTTCTTATTTTTACAAGGATGTGACGGTCAAACATGAAGGACATGTATCCCAAAAATGGCAGGGTCATTCTCCATGTAGACATGAATAGTTTCTATGCTTCAGTGGAAATGTCATATGATGTTTCATTGAAAGGCAAACCGCTAGCCATTGCGGGCAATGTTGAAGAGAGAAGGGGGATAATCGTCACCTGCAGCTATGAGGCGAGGAAGTTCGGGGTTAAAACGACCATGCCGATTTGGCAGGCAAAAAAACTATGTCCTCAATTAGTCATTCAGAAACCGAATTTCGAGCGCTATCGAAAGGCATCACTGGCTATTTTTGATGTATTGAGGCAATATACAGAGATGGTTGAACCGGTTTCGATTGATGAGGGGTATCTGGATATTAGTGAATGCGCCGAGTTGGGTTCGCCTTTAGATATAGCCAATAGCATTCAGGAAAGAATTTTTAATACGATGGATCTCCCTTGCAGCATCGGGATTGCCCCTAATAAATTTTTGGCCAAAACTGCTTCCGATATGAAGAAACCTATGGGAATCACTGTGTTAAGGAAACGGGACATTCCGGAAAAGCTCTGGCCTTTACAAGTTGGCGAAATGCACGGCATCGGGGATAAGACCTCGGAAAAGCTTCAAACTATCGGGATAAAGACGATAAGGGACCTAGCACACGCCAATGATAGTCAACTTAAACAGCTACTTGGTATCAATGGCATCCGTTTGAAAGATAGGGCTAATGGAATCGACCCCAGAGTAGTGGATCCCGAAGCGATTTTTGAGCATAAGAGCATCGGGAACTCGACAACTCTTCCTCACGACTCTGCCAATCAAAAAGAACTGATTGCTGTATTGGATAAGCTTTCCGGCAAGGTAGCCGTCCGTTTGAGAAATAAACGCCTGCTTGGTCAAAAAATAGGTGTGACGATCCGTTACAAAGACCGCCGCACTATAACGAGAAGCAGAACGGTTCCTAATCCAGTTTTTGAAAAAAAGGATATTTTGGATGGAGCTATCGATCTATTCATGAAAAATTGGAATGGGGAAGGAATCAGGCTTCTTGGTGTCACTGCCTATGATGTCATCGAAAAAGAGTCGGCCTTCAAGCAACTGGATATTTTCTCCTTTCAAGAGGATGCAGAAAAAGAACCTCTGTATGAAGCGATGGAACACTTGCAAAATAAGTACGGAGAAAATATTATTAAAAAGGGATTACCCTTGAAAAATCGTTCAATTGGAACAGACACTAGCTTCAGTAAAGATTTCTTTGAGCAAACCAGGAGGAATGATCCTTCTTTTGGCAAAGATTAGCGTACAGGCTGTGTAAAGATATAGAGAAGGGAAAGATGAATCATGACAAAACAGCAGATTGGCGTTATCGGACTAGCCGTAATGGGCAAGAACCTTGCATTTAATATTGAAAGCAGGGGATATTCAATTTCCGTGTATAATCGCTCAGGATCAAAAACGGACGAAATGATGAAGGAAGCGGAAGGCAAAAACGTAACAGCCGCTTATACGCTTGAAGAATTCGTCAATTCTTTGGAAACACCCCGCAAAATTTTATTGATGGTTAAAGCAGGAGCGGCAACGGATGCAACAATCGAGCAGTTAAAACCGTTACTTGAAAAAGGTGATATCGTTATTGATGGAGGGAATACCTTCTTCAAGGACACTCAGCGCCGCAATGAGGAGTTAAGCAAGCTTGGCATCCATTTCATCGGTACAGGCGTGTCAGGAGGGGAAGAAGGAGCTCTGACAGGTCCATCCATCATGCCTGGAGGTCAAAAAGAAGCATATGAACTGGTTGCACCGATCTTGAAGGACATTTCAGCTAAGGTCGATGGGGATGCTTGCTGCACTTATATCGGACCGGATGGGGCAGGTCATTATGTTAAAATGGTACATAATGGTATTGAATACGGAGACATGCAATTGATTTCCGAATCTTATTTCCTTCTGAAAAATCTTCTTGGATTATCTGCTCAAGAATTGCATGAAGTCTTCTCTGAATGGAATGAAGGGGAACTTGATAGCTATTTAATTGAAATTACTGCTGATATATTTAAAAAATATGATGAAGAAACCGGCAAGCCGATGGTCGATGTCATTTTAGATAAAGCTGGCCAAAAAGGTACTGGGAAATGGACAAGTCAAAGTGCGCTTGATCTTGGTGTTCCGCTTCCAATCATTACGGAATCCGTATTCGCCCGGTTTATTTCAGCAATCAAGGACGAGCGTGTTGAAGCGAGTAAAATCCTTCGTGGGCCAAAAGCCGAATCATTTACAGGCGACAAAAAGGCTTTGATCGAAAGTATCCGTAAAGCACTTTATATGAGCAAAATCTGTTCATATGCACAAGGATTTGCACAAATGAAAGCAGCATCGGAAGAAAATGACTGGAACTTGCAATATGGGGACATCGCGATGATTTTCCGTGGCGGATGTATCATCCGTGCACAATTCCTCCAAAAAATCAAGGAAGCATACGATCGTGAAGCGAACTTGAACAACCTTCTTCTAGATCCTTACTTCCAAGGAATCGTCGAAAGCTATCAAGGAGCTTTGCGTGAGGTAGTATCAACGGCAGTGATGAATGGAATCCCGGTTCCTTGCTTGTCATCAGCACTTGCCTATTTCGACAGCTATCGTACAGAAACGCTGCCAGCTAATCTTATTCAGGCACAGCGTGACTATTTTGGAGCTCATACTTATCAACGCATTGATAAAGAAGGAACGTTCCATACCGAATGGATGGAAAAATAAAAAGTTCAAGCCGGCTTTGAAGGGGATTCCCTTTTAAACCGGCTTTTTTGTTTCGGGATCCAGTTGTAGTAAAAAAAGAGGGCGCTTGGCGCCCTCTTTTTTTACTATCTCCGATGCTCTACAAGGTCAATGACCCCTAATACAACATGTGCCAAACCGAAACCAAAAACCGTATTAGCTACCATTTTGTTTGAGCCACGGGTCTGCTTCATTGCATAACCCGCAGCTGTCACGGCTGTGCCCAAGGCTGTTGGAATTAATCCTTCACGAATGTCCATCGTTTAATCCCTCCACATCGAAGTTAGTGGTGCCGTCACTGGCGCCTTTTCTAGTGTAACCTTAGCAAGGACTTACCATTCTATTTCTATAAAGAGGTTGGAAGGGTTAAAATGGTAAAGATGAACTAGTTGTAAATAGTTCCAATTAATTTACCTTTTTTAGGAAAAACATAGTATGATGTATGCATTCATCCATTCTTTTTAGGTTTAAACACCTGCGGAAAAAGGAATATAAACAATGAAAGAGATGGACGGACCGTAGGATATAAGTAGGCAGAGAGAAGGAGCGGGTGACTTATGTTCATCATCTGGTGGGCTGTAGCCATATTTTTATTTTTCATCGCCTTAGAATTCGGTGTTTCATTTTGGCTCAATTCGGAAGTGGGGGAAGAAATGTCTAAGCCCAAGGAAATGTATCATATTATCCGTGATAAATTGCTGAGGAAGAGTGTTTCATGAATGAAAA
Source organism: Peribacillus sp. NPDC055009 (assembly GCF_053608705.1). Lineage (NCBI taxonomy): Bacteria > Bacillati > Bacillota > Bacilli > Caryophanales > Bacillaceae > Peribacillus > Peribacillus sp. NPDC055009. Next base: position 236,978 of record NZ_JBSGVZ010000004.1, read on the forward strand.
AAGGGATGCAGATTCAAATCTGCGTCCCTTCTTCATTTCAATCATTATTATTTTGGTTTTTCTTGACTTGCCACCAGATATGTCCATCTTCTGCCAGGAGTTCATCGGATGCAAGTGGACCTGTGGATCCAGCTTCATAGTTAGGGAAAGACTCGTCTTTAGTGTTTTCCCATGCATTGGAAATGGTATCGACGAACTTCCATGAGAGGGCAACCTCGTCCCAATGCGTAAAGTTTGTAGCATCCCCGCGCATGCTGTCAAACAGTAGCTTTTCATATGCCTCGGGAGAATTGATGTGTTCGATCCCTTTGTTCGAGACGGTCAGCTTCATTGGCTTTGTATTGGATGTCGTCCCGGATTTCTTCACATTTAGGTACAATGTGATACCTTCGTCAGGCTGGATATTGATAACGAGAAGATTCGGGTTCAGTGTTTCTTCCGTTTTATAATACAGGTTCATTGGGATATCTTTGAATTGAACAACGATATTCGTTGATTTGACATCCATTCTCTTACCGGTGCGGATATAAAAAGGAACACCGGCCCATCGGAAGTTATCAATCATCAATTTACCCGCAACATAGGTCTCTGTGTTTGATTCCGGATTTACGTTATGTTCATTCCGGTAGGCCGGAAGTGTTTGACCGTCTATCGTTCCTTCACCATACTGGCCTCGGACGAAGTATTGATTGACTTCGTCCACTTTCATTGGTCGAAGTGAACGCAATGCCCGCACTTTTTCGCTTCGAATCTCTTCCGTCGTCAAAGCGATCGGAGGCTCCATGGCTAGCAAGGCCACCATTTGCAGCAGATGGTTTTGGACCATATCCCTTAGGGCACCGCTGGTTTCATAATAACGCCCGCGTTCTTCAACGCCGAGTGTTTCGCTTGAAGTAACTTGGATGTTGGATATATATCTGTTATTCCAAAGCGGCTCGAATAGGGCATTGGAAAAACGGATTACCTCGATATTTTGTACCATTTCCTTACCTAAATAATGATCGATACGGTAGATTTCATCTTCAGCGAATGCAGTTCGAATCTGCTCATTCAATTTTTGTGCTGTTTCGAAACTGTGTCCAAATGGCTTTTCTATGACCAGGCGCTTATATCCATTCGTGTCACTCAGGCCTTGTGCTTTAATCTGTTCGGCAATCGTTCCGAAAAACTCAGGCGCCATCGCCAAATAGAAGATCCGGTTTCCTTCTAATTGATATTGTCCGTCTAATTGTTCGGCAATGTCTTTTAACTGCAGGTATGATTCCGAGCTGGAAACGTCGTGAGAGTGATAATGGAAATGGGAAATGAATTCGTCGACCTTTTCTTCCGCATGTCCGAACGTAAGTATCGAGTCCTTGACACTTGTTTGAAACTCCTCGTTCGTCAATGGCCTCCTTGCCACTCCAACGACGGCGAACTTATTGATTTTCTCTTTTTGAAATAGTCGATATATGGAAGGAAACAATTTCCTTTTCGCTAAATCTCCGGTAGCACCAAAAATCATGATCAATGCTGTGGGTTTATTGTTTTCTGTCATGTTTAAAACCTCAACTTTCCGTTAAATCTGTCTATAAAGTTGGAATTCCCGAATGTGTACCAATTTCTAATTTTACGTTTAGCTTTCCCTCAAAGCAATCAATTTGCGCATTTTTTCTCTATATTTCATTAAAAGTTTAATTTGATTTCTGTTTTAATGGGTCATAAATGAAAGAGCACCTTGGTTATGCTATAGTTAAGTCATAAAGTATTTGCAACGGAGGTAGTATGAGTGGATTTCGTTTTATTGGGTACAGGCGCTGGGGTTCCGGCTAAAGCGCGTAATGTGACATCAATCGCCCTTCAATTATTGGAAGAACGTGGGACGGTTTGGTTATTCGATTGTGGGGAAGCAACACAGCATCAAATATTAAAAACGGCAGTCAAACCGCGAAAGGTTGAAAAGATCTTCATCACCCATTTACATGGTGATCACATCTTCGGACTACCTGGATTTTTAAGCAGCAGATCTTTTCAGGGCGGAGTGGATAAATTGACCGTATATGGTCCACAAGGCATAGAGGCATTTATTATGACGAGCTTACAGGTGAGTGGAACTCATTTAAAATATCCCTTGGAAATCATCGAAATAGAAGAAGGCGAAGTGTTTGAGGACGAACAATTCACAGTGACGGCCATGTCGCTTGATCATGGCATTTACAGCATCGGTTACCGGATTGTGGAAAAAGATCGTCCGGGAAGCTTACTGGTCGACCGGCTGCGGTCTGAAGGTGTGAAGCCGGGGCCTCTTTTTAAAGCATTGAAAAATGGGCAAACGGTCTCTCTCGATGATGGCCGTGTCTTAAATGGGAAGGACTATCTCAGTGCTCCGCAAAAAGGCCGGATCATCACGATTCTTGGTGATACAAGAATGTGCAGCAATGCGCTCATTCTTGCTGAATCGGCGGATTACCTTGTTCATGAAGCTACATTTTCAGCGGAAGAAGCGGAAATGGCATCAGCCTATTATCATTCGACCACCGTTCAGGCTGCAGAAACGGCTTTGAAAGCGGGAGCTAAGCATCTAATCCTTACGCATATCAGCTCACGGTATACTCCGGAGGATGCCGAGAGGCTGAAAGAGGAAAGTAAAGCGATTTTTCCAAACACGATTATGGGTGAAGATCTAATGGCCATTAAAATTCCTTTGTATTCAGAGGAATCGGGCAGCTGAAATCAAAGCTAATGTTTGATATAATTAATCAATTGTTCATTGGATATTTAAAGGAGTGTAAATATGACTGACAAAAGTGCCCTACATACTAAAGCAATGGATTTTCTCCTAAAAACAAGCCGGACTTTTTTCATTCCGATCAGCTATCTTCCAAAGGGGTTACAAGAGGCCATTGGAGCTGCATACCTTTGCATGCGCGCCATCGATGAGATCGAGGACCACCCAGGTCTTCCAGCAGATATTAAGGTTTCCCTGTTACAGGCCCTTAGTGAGCTTGATGCTGATTTCAGGGAAGAAGATCTTCAATCGTTATTTGAACCATATAAGGATGATCTGCCCGAGGTGACCCTGTTTCTTTCGGACTGGATTGAATTTTGTCCTCCCGGTGCAAAATCCAAAGTCTTGGAGTCGACTAAGGAAATGGCCGAAGGCATGGCAAAATGGGTTACTAAGGACTGGCAAATCCATAATGAAGAGGAACTCGATGATTACACATATTATGTTGCAGGTTTAGTGGGGGTCATGCTGTCCGATATGTGGAACTGGTACGATGGAACCGAAACGGACCGTGAACTTGCCATCGCATTTGGCCGTGGACTCCAAACGGTCAATATCCTGCGTAACCGTGAGGAAGATGCAGAACGTGGTGTGAACTTTTATCCGGATGGCTGGGGTTTCGACGAGATGCTTGCCCATACCGAACATAATCTTGCATTAGCCGATGCGTACATTGGAGAGATTGAAACGAAAGAGATCATCCAATTCTGTAAAATACCTTTGGAATTGGCAAAAGCCACATTGAAAGCCCTAAAAGAAGGCAAAGAAAAAATTGATCGTGCTACAGTTACCGAAATTGTCAGCCAGGTCGTCGAACACTGATTTTTCAAAAAGCTGCTGTGAAAGTTACCATACCTTTCACAGCAGCTTTTTTCATGTTTTATATTTAGAACTCAAAAAATTCTAAAAAGTTAAAAAATATATTGGAATAATTGGGACTAAACGATTATAATTTAGGAAATAAAAGCGAAAAAGCTGGCATCATTAGAAAAACATTATTTTAAATAAGGAAAAAGCGGGGGGAAAATATGAAAAAGAAATTATATTCAACAGCAGCCATGACATTGGTCGCAGGTTTATTATTGGCTGGGTGTGGAAATGACAAGGAAAAAGATACGGCAAAGGATGAAAGCGGAAAGGATACCTTCAACATTGGGGTAACGCAAATCGTTCAGCATGATTCCCTGGATCAAGCATATGAAGGATTCCAGGCGGCACTGAAGGACAGTGACATCAATGCCAAATATGATCTTCAAATTGCACAGGGTGACCAAAACAACAGTCAGACGATTGCCAATAACTTTGTTGGGGATAAAGTTGATCTGATATTTGCCAATTCGACTCCTAGTGCTCTTAGTGCTTTAAATGCGACCAAGGATATCCCGATCGTCTTTACATCGGTTACCGATCCTGTAGCGGGTGAACTTGTTACTTCTTTGGAAAAACCAGGCGGAAACGTGACGGGTACGACGGATTCCCATCCCGAAGCCATTGCAAAGTCAATGAAATTCCTAGCGGAAGAGCTTGGGGCGAAGACAATTGGAACTGTCTATAATACAGGGGAGCAAAATTCAGTCGTCCAAATAAAGAATGTGAAAGCGGAAGCGAAAAAAGCTGGTTTGAAAGTCGTGGAAGCATCCGTCTCGACTTCAGCGGATGTTAAACAGGCAACGGAATCTTTAATCGGAAAAGCGGATGCTTTCTATATCATTACTGATAATACAGTTGTCTCGGCATTGGAATCGGTCATTTCCGTGGCAAATGATCAAGATATCCCATTGTTTGTCGGCGAACTTGATTCCGTGAATGCTGGCGGTTTTGCAGCATATGGCTTCAGTTACTATGACATTGGTTATGAAGCGGGGCAAAAAGCGGTTGAAATCCTGAAGGATGGTAAAAAACCTGGAGATATCCCGGTTCAATATCCACAAAAACTGAAATTGGTCATCAATGAAAAAGCAGCAAAAGATATGGGTGTTGAAATAAAAGAAGAATGGAAAGCAGATGCTGAGTTTGTAAAATAAACTCTGCTTTTGTTCGGGGAAGGAAGAAAAAAATGTTCTCAGCCTTATTCAACTCTTTTGAGTCGGGAATGATTTATGCGATCATGGCACTAGGTGTTTATTTAACATTCAGGATTCTCGACTTCCCGGATATGACTGTGGAAGGCAGTTTTGTGACAGGGGCCTCTGTTGCCGCGATTATGATCGTTAACGGTTACTCGCCGATCGTTGCCACGTTGAGTGCCATGGTGGCAGGGTTCATCGCTGGGACGATAACGGGGTTCCTGCATACGAAAGGGAAAATCAATCCTCTCTTGGCGGGTATCTTAATGATGATTGCGCTCTACTCGATCAATTTGAGGATCATGGGTGCATCCAACATTCCGTTGCTTTCCCAAACAACCATTATCACGAATATCCAGGATGCCTGGGCTGGCACCGGGTTGGACAATTTGTTGAATGGTCTTTTATCATTCGTGGGTCTCGGTGACAGCCTGCCGAAAACGTGGGCCATATTAATCGTTATGCTGATTGTGGCTGTAGTCATCCAAGCAGGAATGTCAGCCTTTTTAAAAACGGAAATTGGTCTTGCCTTACGGGCGACTGGTGATAATGAGGCCATGGTCAAGAGTTTTTCCGCCCATACCGGCAACATGAAGATCCTGGGACTTGCAATCGGAAATGCACTAGTGGCTTTTTCGGGTTCCTTGGTTGCCCAATATAACGGTTTTAGCGATATAGGCATGGGGATTGGAATCATTGTCATCGGATTGGCATCCGTCATAATCGGTGAGGCTCTATTTGGTGCAAAAACGATTGCACGTGCTACGCTGGCAGTCATAGGAGGGGCGATCATTTACCGAATCGTCGTAACTTTGGCACTTCGCGTTGAATTCCTTGAAACGGGTGATGTTAAATTAATTACGGCACTTATTGTGGTCGGGGCACTTGTCATTCCTAAAATTTCTGATAAGCAAAAGGAAAAAAACCGGAAGAAAAGGCGGCTTAAAGAAATACAGATGCGCCATGATGGGACTTTACCGAAAGGGAGGGAAGAATATGCTTCAGTTAAATCAGATTTATAAAGTTTTCAATGAGGGAACGCCAGATGAAAAGTTAGCCCTTGGAAATCTGGAACTGCAGATGACAAAAGGTGAATTTGTAACAGTCATCGGAAGTAATGGAGCAGGTAAATCGACGTTGATGAATATGATTTCCGGTAAAATTCTCCCTGATGCAGGTGAAGTCATCATCGATGGTGAAAACGTATCGGCCATTGAAGAACATGCTCGTGCCAAAATGATTGGCCGTGTTTTTCAGGATCCCATGCTGGGGACGGCACCACATATGACTATTGAAGAAAATATGGCGATTGCCTATGGCAGAACCAATAAAAGAGGTTTAGGCTTTGGGGTGACGAAAAAACGGAAAGAACTTTTTAAAGAGTGTTTGGGCACCCTTCATTTAGGCTTGGAAAATCGGATGACTGCAAAAGTGGGATTATTATCAGGAGGGGAGCGCCAGGCACTATCATTGCTGATGGCGACCTTCACCGACCCTAAAATCCTGCTACTTGACGAACATACAGCAGCACTTGATCCTTCACGGGCAGAGCTCGTTACAAACCTGACAAAGGAAATTGTCGAAAAGAACCAGTTAACGACGTTGATGGTGACTCATAATATGCAGCAGGCAATCGATCTTGGAAATTCCTTGATTATGATGGATAAGGGACAGATCATTTTTGAAGCCAGAGGCGCTGAAAAGCAGAAGCTAACCGTCGAAAAACTGCTTAACGAATTCCAGCGCATTAAAGGCGAAAAAATGCTCAATGACCGTGCAGTGTTGATTTAAGATGATGAAAAGGCCCGACCCAGATAGATTAATATTGGGTCAGGGCCTTTTTATTTTGGGGTAATTAATAAGGTCAGGTCCTATTACTGAAGTCCTGTTACTGAAGAAATGTTTTGCTTAAGAAAAATGGCTATCGTGGGTGTTCATGAGCAATCTTGAAAAACGATGTCAATCGCTGTCGGCTGTGCTCCATGATGAACTATCGTTCTTTCTGTTTCCAAAAATCATTTTTATGAATGGCCTTTTCTTCGTCTTTTTAGTGGCAGCAGCTTCTTCAGCCGCGAGGAAATAATCAAAGTTTTGACCCATTGGTTTTTCTAGCGCTTCGATACGGGCTTCAAGCTTCTTAACGAGTTTGTGCATTTCTTCCATTTCACTTCTGTGCTGTAAAAGCTGATAGGATACAACATCGTCCGCTTTTGTTTTCAGGCCATTTTCAAGCCTGTTGACCCGTTCAAGCAGTTGATCATTCGGTTCGGGGTGTTTCTGGATGGTTGCTTTTCTAAGCTTCTTCTCTGAGATGCTGACCTTTTGGAGAATGATGCCCTCGTTCAGCTGATCTTGGATTTTTCTCAATAATGCAATGTCTTCATCCGAAAACTGGTAGTGGCCAAGCTGATTCCGTTCTACTTCCATGTTCAATTGGGTGACCCAGCGTTGAATCGTACTATGGGAAACATTCAGTAACCGGGCAACTGCACTTGTATTCATCGAGATTCCCCCTTTTGGTTGTTGAATTCGATAAGTATAAGGAAATTCCTTTACAGTTGACAAAACATGTATTCATTCGGCAAAGAAAGTGGAATTCCTACGTAATTTGCATGAGGGGCAATCCAAGGTGGAATTCCATGTGGACAGCTTTTTGTAAATGGTAGCGTTGTTAGGAACTTTTAGAAGCATTTGTGATGGCATGGATGATGGTAATCAAGCTAAAAAGGGAAATGTGATGCAGATGTCGAATTTACCCTTAAAACATGGAAAAAGGAGGACCAGTATGAACAGGATCAACATTATTACTTTAGGTGTCAGGGATATTGCTGAATCATTAAGGTTTTACCGGGACGGGTTGGGATTTCATACAACGGTTAAAGAGGACGAACCCGCAATCGTTTTTTTTAATAATGCCGGAACGAAACTTGCTTTGTATCCTTTAGAGGAGCTAGCAAAAGACATCAATGAGAAAGAACAGCCTAAGAAAAATGGTTTCCCGGGACTTACGCTTGCTTATAATGCTAAATCAATTGAAGAAGTGGATGATGTGATCAACAAAGCTGAAAAGGCCGGGGGAACAATCGAGAAATCACCTCAGGATGTTTTTTGGGGAGGGTACAGCGGATATTTTTCAGACCCCGATGGTTACTATTGGGAGGTTGCGTATTCGAAGGATTGGAGTTTTGATGAAAATGATATGCTGATTATAAAGTAACGCACACTTCGGAAGGGTTACCCCTTAGAAAAAAAGGGCTGTTGCCTTGCAACAGCCGATCATCATCATGCCTTACTGCGAAACGACATATTTGGCTAGTTCTTTACTTATTTGATTGCCCATCCGCTTCGATTGCTCAGTCGCTTCTTGTACACAGGCAATGAATGCTTCTTCCACTTGATGTGCTTGAAGTGCTTTCAGACCTGCTTCAGTCGTTCCGCCTGGTGAAGTTACTTCCTTTCTTAGTACGGCAGGCGTTTTAGGTGATTTCTGTAACATATCGGCCGCACCCATCAGTGTCTGGAGAATCAATTGCTTAGCGGTTTCGGAATCGAGACCTATTTTTTCTGCTGATTTTTCCAATGCCTCGACCAAGTAATAAATATAAGCCGGACCGCTGCCAGATAAGCCTGTTACCGCATCTAGCTGGGTTTCTTCGACAACTGCCACTGTACCTACCGTTTCAAAAAGGGTAATCGCCGTTTGTAATTGCGCTTCTTTCGTATGACAGTTAGCCGCAAGGGCCGTTGCTGATTTCCCTACAGCTGCCGATGTATTAGGCATGGCACGGACAATCGAGAACCGTTTGTTGGCGATACCTTCCAAGCTTGTTGTATGAACCCCGGCAACAACGGAAATGAACAGCATTTCTTCACGAATATATTCTTTTATTGATTGCATTGTTTCTAAAATATCTTTCGGTTTCACCGCCAGCACGACAAGGTTGGCATCCTGTACTAATAGCTGCAGCGATCTTGTGGCAGTTACACCATATTGGTTCTTTAAATAATCGAACCGATCATCATTTGATTTATTTGTTACAAAAATATTTGCCGGTTCAATTACCTGTTGGGTCACCAGCCCCGAAATGATTGCTTCTGCCATCGATCCAGCTCCGATAAATGCGATTTTCTTCATATTTCCCGCTCCTTTTTCTTTTAAAGTTTTCGGCCTTTTTTAAAAAAACAAAAAGACCCCTCATCCAATAAAGGACGAAAGGTCTAGCTTCCGTGGTACCACCTTTGTTCAACTTTCCCATAATAAATAAACAGAAAAGCTGCACTTGAATCCTCTAACGCGGGAATTACGTCAGGTTTTCCTGAAGGCTCATAAGGTAGGTTCAATAATGAGGGGGCGATGAAGCCTTTCAGCACATTCCGAGCTTCACTCTCTTTACGCCATCAATAATTTACTTGGCCTTAATCAAAGCCATGCCGTCTTTAATTACTTGTGATTATGAAGGATAAATTAGCACTCTGTCAATGATAATATATGCATGGACGAGAAAAAATAGACATGAATTATGTGAAAATAATGACAGTAATTAAAAATACATGTAAAATGGTAATTATACATGATAAGTATACTTAGAATTCTGTTTAGTGTATAAAAAGTTTTATATAAATATAATTTTCTAAGGTGGAAAAGATTATGGTGAATTGGAATGGAGATATTGCAAAAATTACTTTGCCTACGCCGTTTGCAGTGGGTGATGTGAATGTTTATGTAGTTAAAGGGGATGCTTTAACGCTAATCGATACTGGAGTGAAAACAAAACGATCAAAAGAAGCCTTGACTAATGGGCTTGGGGATTTGGGTCTGAAACTGACTGATATCGAACAAATCATTTTAACCCATCATCATCCTGATCATGCTGGTGGACTCGATTTCTTTGAAAAAGAGATCCCGGTTTATGGACACAAAAACAATCAGCGCTGGCTGACCATCAGTGATGAATTCCTAGAAACCCATAATCGTTTTTTCCTTGATTATGCCGCAAAGTTCGGAGTGGCAGAAGAGCTGAAAAATAAACTGATCCACAATCGCGACGAAATCAGTTTCCTTAGTGAACGGAAGCTGCATGGATATTTGGCTGAGGGAGATGAACTTCCTGGTCTTCCAGGCTGGAAAGTGATCGAGACTCCAGGGCATGCGCAAAGCCATTTATCCTTTTACCGCGAAAGTGACGGGGTCATGATCGTTGGCGATCATTTGCTTGCCAAGATCTCACCTAATCCATTAATGGAACCACCTTTACTTCCCGGAGGCATGAGGCCTCGTCCGTTACTGCAGTATAATGCATCACTTCAGAAATTATTGGATTTTTCCATATCCACCGTTTACTCCGGACATGGATCTGAAGTGGATGGTGATGCGGTTGCCGACTTGATTCACTATAGATTCGAGCGGCAGCATAACCGTGCCATGCAGGTGAAAAGCATGCTTCAAGATAAGCCTTTATCGGTCTTTGAAGTATGTCAGCAGTTGTTTCCGAAAGTATACCTTCAGGAAGTGGGCCTGACACTTTCGGAAACGGTCGGTCAGCTGGACTATTTAGAAGACTTGGGTGAAGTCGAAACAGAAATTCAATCAGGGGTCATTCTGTATTCAATCGCTTAATGTTTGCAAGGAGGCTCACTTTTTTGAATAAGTTGCAAGGCAAAGTCATTGTTATTACTGGAGCTTCCGGAGGGATTGGCAAGGAAGTTGCCATTCAAAGTGCAAAGCAGGGGGGGCGTCTAGTCCTCTTGGCCAGAAGTATGGATAAATTACTACAGCTAAGGAATGAATTGATCACCCGATATGGAATTGATGCATATGCCTATAAGCTTGACGTGGCAGACACTGATCAGGTGGCAAATGTATTTAATGACATCCATGCGCAAATAGGTGAAGTGGATGTGTTGGTCAACAATGCCGGTTTCGGCACGTTTAAAGAAGCGCAGGATACGGAATTAAATGAAACGAAAGCAATGTTTGCTGTCAACGTCATTGGATTGATGGCCTGCACAAAGCAGGTTCTTCCGTATATGAAGCAGAGAAAATCGGGGCATATCATCAATATCGCTTCACAGGCCGGTAAAATCGCCACTCCTAAATCAACATTGTACTCATCGACTAAGTTCGCGGTTCTTGGCTATTCAAACGCACTTCGGCTTGAGCTGATGGAAGATCATGTTTTTGTGACCACCGTTAATCCTGGCCCCATAGAAACGAATTTCTTTAACATTGCCGATGAATCAGGTACATATTTAAAAAATGTTGAAAAATTCATGCTTAAGCCTGGAGATGTCGCTGCTAAAATCGTATCGGCGATGCTGACCAATAAGAGGGAAATCAATCTCCCTGGCTGGATGAATTTTGCTGGGAAATGGTATAACATGTTTCCAAAAATCACCGAAACATTAGGAAAAAAAGCATTTTTTAAAAAGTAAGCAACTTTCGATGTCGGACAAGGCGAAAGATGGTCTAATATAATAGACAAAAGGGGAATGTCGATGACATTCCCCTTTTTTGAAATAACCGAAGTTTTCATATGAATTGGTAACTATTTCATGGGGGATCCGTCTATTTCTAGTAGGAGGGATTTGTATGAAGAGGATTGTAAACCTTTATATATCCATATTCGTTGCCTTTATTCTGGGTAGCTGTCAATCCCCTGATTGGAACAGGGATGATGCCGTCGGTAAGGGGGAAGAAGGTTTCATTACGGATCTTGACGATAAAAGGATTTTGATTAAAAGGACGTATTATAAGGTGACCACTGATACATCCATTCAAGATCAACATGGTAACGCTCTCGATTATTCCGACCTGGAAATCGGGATGAAAGTGAAACCATGGCACCGGGGCGGGGTGAAGAAATCATTTCCTGGGAAAGCGGAAGCGGAACTGATTCTTGTTTTGACGGATGTAAAAAGCTTGGCCGAACAAAGGGCGGTCACTGCTGCCCTCAATCATGTCAGTAAAGCGGAAAGTCAGCGATTCATGGTTCTCGAAGTCGTCCATTTACCGTCAGAGCATGTTTATAATATCGAAATGATGAACCGTTCCAACTTGGACGCTTCATTCATGGTGACAGTTGAGGATTTAACGGATGAAATATTATATATAAAATAAAACAACCGGGCTGAATCACTATGAATTCTGTCCGGTTGTTTTATGGGATTTTATAAAGTTTTCGCACCTAAATATTTTGGTTTCCAATAAGAATTATCCATATCCGTGATGGTTATTCCTTTAGAAGAAGTAGCACTGATGAATTGACCATTTCCGATATAGATACCAACATGGGATACCCCTGTTCTTCCAGAAGAAGTATCAAAGAATACAAGGTCACCCTTAGCTGGTGAAGATACTTTTAAACCTGTATTGGAATAAAGCAAGGATGTTGTACGCGGTAAGGTGATTCCTTGTGATTTCTGGAATACGTAATAGACGAAGCCTGAGCAGTCAAATCCAGTTGGTGTTGTACCGCCCCATTTGTAGGGTTTGCCTATTAAGGTTTTTGCATAGCTGATCAAGCTTGTATTATTGACCTTATAAACACCAAGCTTATTAAATGTGTTACGGCCCGCAATTCCGTCGGCAGTCAGCCCTTTAGATTTTTGGAATTTTTTTACTGCTGATACAGAATAGGTGCCGTAATATGTAGTCAGTGAACCTGAATATGTGAAATAACCTTTGGTTTTTAAAAGTTGTTGTAGTTGTTTGACATCACTATGTGTCATTCCGGGTCTGAGGGTTTGATCTCCAATATTTGCAAAGGCTTGCAGCGGGGTTAGCATCATGGCAGAAGCAACAGCAGCTGAAGCGATCCATTTCTTCATAATTTTCATTTCCTCTCTATCTATCTCTCTATATTCTTAACAATATTATCCTACAATACCATTATGACAATTAGACATAATTTTGGTTACAGTTTTATTACAAAAAATGAGTAGTAAGACTAAATTTAAAATAGACGAAAGACTGTTGAAAAGGGTGAAAAAAATTAAAAAAACTAAGTATAAGGATCCATTAAAAATTATTCAAGCTACGAATTGATTCTTTTTAAAAAAACTATTTGGATATTAAGTTTAAATATGGTATTTTAACCATTTTTAGTATCTATTATATTTTTCAAGGAAATTACATTAAAAAGTAGAAATTTGTATGAAAACTTCCATTGAATAAGAACGTATATTCGGTTAAAGTTATGAATATAATAAAAGCGAACATATATTCTTGTTAGGGTGAGAAGTGATGGATTATGGGACGATGCCGAAACAATCAATTATGTGTATCGATATGAAAAGTTTTTATGCAAGCTGTTCAGCGGTCATGCTTGGTCTGGACCCGCTTGATTGTTATCTGGCGGTGGTTGGTGATTTGAAGAGGACAGGGAGCATTGTGCTTGCGGCTTCTCCAAAGATGAAGAAGGAATTTGGCATCAAGACAGGTTCGCGGATGTTTGAGATCCCGAATGATCCGAGGATTGTCGTCGTTGAACCTAAAATGGCGACCTATTTAAGGGTTTCGACGGAAATCACCCGCTTGTTCAACCGTTATGTGCCCAAAGAAGCGATTCACGTATATAGTGTGGACGAAAGTTTTGTGAAAGTCGATGGTGCCGCTTCTTTATGGGGAGATGCCCGGATGATAGCTGAAAAGATAAAGGATGAAATCGAACGGGAATTACAGCTCCCCTGTGCCATTGGAATTGGACCGAACATGCTTATGGCAAAACTTTGCCTTGATTTGGAAGCCAAACATAATGGGATTGCAGAATGGAAGTATGAGGATGTGCCAAGCAAACTTTGGCCGATTTCCCCACTTCGTGAAATGTGGGGGATCGGCAGGCGCGTAGAAAAAACCCTTCATGGAATGGGAATATTCACGGTTGGACAGCTTGCCAATTATGATCTTGAATTACTTGAAGCGAAGTTTGGAATTATGGGCAATCAGCTTTACCACCATGCTTGGGGAATAGATTTATCCGATATGGGGGCAGCGATCATCGAAGGGCAGGTAAGCTTCGGCAAAAGTCAAATCCTGCTGCGGGATTATAAGGAGGAGCATGAGGTAAAGCAGGTCATGCTGGAAATTTGCGAAGAAGTTGGAAGAAGGGCACGCACCCATCGCAAGGCAGGAAGGACGGTGAGCCTAAGCATTGGTTACAGCAAGGATGAGTTCGGCGGAGGTTTCCAACGTTCGCGTTCAATTAGCGAACCGACCAACATTACGATGGAGCTATATAAAGTTTGCCTGGAGCTTTTTCATGAGAACTATAAGCAAAAAACGGTTCGGAGCATAGAGGTCAGGCTCTCGAATATTGTGGATGATAACGAAATGCAGCTGACTTTATTCGATGCTTCGCGCTGGAAGAAGCGGGAATTGAGTTACACGGTTGATCGAATCCGCCATAAATATGGAGCCAAATCGTTATTGCGTGCCGTTTCGTATACAGAAGCAGGTACAGCCGTTTACCGAAGCAAGCTGCTTGGTGGTCATAAGGCGTAAGGTTGACTTTGAAGGGAGGGAAAAGAATGATACGTGATCGCGGCCGTATCAAATGGACATCGATGATGTTGCCGGAGCATGTGAAGATGCTTCGGGATTGGGTGGTGGAGGATGGCTATGAAACGAAACGCATCCTGGATGAGCAGCAACTGGAAGAAATGAATGCGGTAATGGGGGAAGCGATGGAGGAAAGAAAGGATGTCACGATTGCTCATTATGAAGGCAACCGGTATCAGCTGTTAATCGGCAGGATCCATTATTATAATGAGCTCACCCAAAAGCTTCATATCGTCGATCGGTTTCAGCAGGCTCACTATATCAGGCTTTCCGATATCGCGGATGTAAGGATAATGGAATGATGAGCGGAAGGGCTGTTCCCAAGGGACAGCCTTTCAAAACGGTATCGTGATGAAAGGTATCACGGAGGAGTATGAGAATCGGCATTTGTTAGCACGGTTAATGAAGAAAGTGATTTTCGTGTCGGCTGAAGCTTGCAAAGGAAGGCAGTTTCTTTAACAGAAGCGTATTTATCGTTTATAATGGGGGAAACATCGGGAGGCGTGCAATCATGTATATTGAATGGACGGAAACAGCGGCTGAGAAAATGGCCGATAAGGTACAGGGACAAGAAGGATATTTACAGTTGAAATATGATACTGATGGCTGTGGCTGCGTGGTAAGCGGTGTGACCGCGCTATGGTGGGTCAACGAACCTGAAGAAGGTACCGAAAAAGTGGAAACAAACGGGATTCCACTATATGTGGAGAAATCAAAAATGATTTTTCTTGATGAGGTCATGAAAATAGACTTTGTTCCGGAAGCGAACAGCTTTCAATTAAAAAGTCCGAATCAAATCTTGAATCCAAGGATGAGTTATTTTAATAAAATCTGACTAAAAAGCAAAGAGGGGATCTTGGATACCCTCTTTTTTCTTCTCAGACAAGTTTTAGAAACTGATCGATTTGATCTTCATATTCTTTTGGATTTTCATTATAAGATTGAGCGTGGGCCCCTTTTTTAGCGATGTAAAGCTGCTTTGGGCCCTCTTTTGCTGCATATAATTCCGCTGTCATGGAAGCGGGAATGAAACTGTCATTTTCACTATGGATGAAGAGCACCGGGTTTCGGATATTTTTTATATAATCGATTGGGGACACTTCGTTGGTCCAATATCCGTCACGGAGTTTGATGAACATACGCCCAAGCGGAAACACTGTCCAGGAAGGAAATGGGACTTCATGCTTGAGCTGGTGTTTGATTTGATCCTCGAAATTTGAAAATGGACAGTCGGCAACGTAAAAATTAGCACCGTCTTCAAGCATTCCGGCATATAAAAGCAGGGTTACGGCCCCCATGGATTCACCATGAATGCCAATATGAAGGTCGGGACCTTTACGTCTTTTCAATTCATCGATTACGGCCTTCAGGTCGAATTTTTCATAATGTCCGTAACTGCTCGTCTTGCCACCGGAATCCCCATGCCGGCGGTGGTCATAAATGATTGCGTTGAAGCCCCGCTTAAGAAAAATATTCATGTACTTAATCGAATTGACTTTGTTTTCCGTCACACCATGAGAAATGATCACCCACTTATTGGTGTCATGCGGTTCGATAAACAAGCATTTCAAGGAATATCCGGATGGTGACGATACCCAAATTTCCGTTTTAGGCAGATTATCAAAATCCTCCCGGATCAGGCGTTTAGCCATGATTTCACGATTCTGGATAAAATCATCTTCCTTCTTTTTCATGTACATGATCCGATTGGAAAAATAAATGCCGACGCCGATGATATACGATAGGATTCCGGCGAGTGTAAACCACCATTTCTTCATGAAAGGTCCTCCTAGGTTGATTTTCTTTATTTTACCATGTGGGAAATGGGAAAACACTGTTGAAAACGATGACGAGGAAAACGGCAGTCGTGATATAATAATTTCATAAATGGGCAGGGAGGTATTAAGGATGAAAAAGAAACAGCCGCGAAATCAAACTCAAAGCAAAAACCAAGATAAAGATTCATCTTCATTGAAACTTGGTGATATGATCAATCAAGATATCATGTCCCAGCTTCGTCAAAAGCAAAAGGAACTTAATGAGGCTGAACAAGAAAAAAGGGCAGCGGAAGAAGAAAAGAAACGCGAAGAAAGAAAGCGGCGGGAGAAGAATAAATCATTTGAAGAACTATTGGGTGAAAGCAATCTGAACTGGAAGAACTATAAATGAAGGACAGGGAGCAGTTTAAGTTTTAAGTGGGCTGGCTCCCTTTTTCTGTTCAGGAAGACCATTCCTTGCTGATATTCCTTTATTTTATAAAGTATAACGATTATATTAAAGATAAGTTCGATATGCTTTCATATCGGATGGACTACTATTAGCTGGTGATATGATGCAAAATAAAATAGAAAAAGTACTGGAAGACCAATTATGTTTCCTGCTTTATGCAAGTTCGCGGGAAATGACGAAGAAATATAAACCGCTGCTTGATAAACTTGAAGTGACATATCCTCAATATCTTGTCCTGCTTCTATTATGGGAACAGGATACACTTACAGTAAAAAAACTTGGGGAGCTCCTTGCCCTCGACTCAGGAACGCTTACTCCCATGTTGAAACGAATGGAGCAGAATGGCTTGATTGTCCGTGAACGTTCGACTGAAGATGAACGGTCTGTCATGATCAAGCTGACGGAAAAGGGACTTGGTTTACAGGAAGAGGCCTGCTTCATTCCCGATCGCATTTCAGCTATGTCGGGTGATGATAAGAAGGTGCTTGAGGATTTAAAAGCTTCACTGCTCCAACTATTGAAAACTTTACAGCAATTTTAGCAAAGAAAAGACGCTTGGGGTTCCCCAAGCGTCTTTTTGTCGGATTTAATCTACATCTATTTCAAAGGCGACGTCCACATTGCCGTTGATTGCTTTTGAATAAGGACACATTTGATGTGCTTTATGAACAAGGGTTTCGAATGTCGCCTTATCGACCCCGGAACCCTTCACAGCCAAAGTTACAGCCAAGCTGTACTGATGCATCTCACCCATCAATAGGCTGACGCTTGCGGTGACCTTGGAATTGAAGGGAACGCGTTCAATTTTACCAACTGATTGCAAAGCACTATCAAAACATGCAGCATATCCAGCTGCAAAAAGCTGTTCCGGATTAGATGCTTCAGGCATCTGTTTAGCCCTTGGTGTTCCAGGCATCGCAATATCAACCGTGAAGTTGCCGTCAGCAGAAATTGCCGTTCCTTCTCTTCCACCATCAACTGTTACAGACGTTGTAAATAATGTTTTTGTCATCATTTTTTCTCCCTTTATCTTTTTATTTTTAATTGTGCACAACTGAATTGTACAATATTAATTTTGGGATGTCCAATGAAAAGTTTAAAACCGTTAAATGGGTTTGGAAAGGAATTAGAATGATCGGAAACTTGAAAGCTGTACAGAAGAGAGTATGGCGAAAAAAACGATGGAATGGAAAAAGGCTGCCTATCACGTTGTTAAACGGAGATAGTGCAGCCTAATTTATTTGAAACATTTAGTTTAGTTCCATTCTTTTTAATCCCGGTGACTTTCATATTTGTTCGCTTTGGTCAACTGCTTTAAGATATCCAACTCGGTTTTGGACAGTGAAGGACTGTTAGCGGCCTGGCAGTTCTCACGGAGCTGCTGTACTGAGCTTGCTCCTGGTACAACGGTAGCGACGCTTGGATGGGACAATACATATTGAAGTGCCGTTTCATTCAACTTCCTATCGGAAAGTTTGTCCTTTATTTCCGGAAGCAAATCTTTAAGTTCGTGATAGCTATAGTCAAGGTATCCATCCTCATTTGCCTTTTCAAGCATTTTTTCACTGAGCAGCCCTTTGGCAAGGGGGCCACGGGCAATAATGCTGATCTGTTTGTTGGCCAAAAGGGACATCCACTCTTCTGGGCGGCGGTCGAGTAGATTAAACTGCATCATCACGGAATCAAGCTTAGACTTTTCCGTGAATTCCTTGATCACATTCGGACGAATCGAGGAAATTCCATAATATCGGATATAGCCTTCTTTTTTCAAATCTTCAAATGCTTCTACCGTTTCTCCGATATTGTCTGAAATGGTGCCGCCATGTAACTGATAAAGATCAATATAGTCAGTTCCCAATCTCTTTAAGCTATCTTTTACTGCCGTTTTAATATATTCGCCAGATGGATCCCAGCTCCAGGAATCTTTGTTTTCATTCCAGCGGTTTCCGACCTTGGTGGCTATGTATACCTTATCGCGGACCGATTTTAAATTCTTTCCGACGATTTCTTCATTCATGCCGAAATCATATAAGTCAGCAGTATCAAAATAATTGATTCCTTCATCTAAAGCGGCCTGTATGATTTCGGATGCCTGATTTTCAACAGTCCCCAATGACATGCATCCGAGCCCGATTTCAGAAACTAGCAAGTCTGAATTTCCTAGTCTGCGTTTTTTCATGTTATCCACTCCCTTACATTTCATTGTAAAGGAGAAATCCATTTCACTCAAAGAATTCACTTGATCCGTTTTAAAGGAGTGGGCGGCACCTGATCGTGTATGTCGGCTATCCAATCATTGATATAGACATATTGATTTTGCAATTGTTTTAGTTTTTGAAGGATTTCCCAACTCTTTCCGGATAAAGTAACGCTTTTTTCCAGTACGTAAACTTTCATTAAATCGCCCTCCATCTCTATTATGGTAAAATGTATGAGGAATCATGCTGCAATTAGAACAGAGGAGTGGTCAGGATGAAAAAATTTGAAGAAAAAACGCTGTCTTCGGAAAAAATCTTCACAGGAAAGGTAATCAGCCTGCAAGTGGATGATGTAGAGCTTCCTGATGGGAAAACGGGTAAACGTGAAATAATCAAGCATCCGGGAGCGGTTGCCATCATAGCTCTCACGGCAGAAAATAAAATCATCATGGTTGAACAGTACCGTAAAGCGCTGGAGAGAAGCTTGGTGGAAATTCCTGCAGGAAAGCTGGAAAAAGGCGAAGAACCGGTTCTGTCGGCTAAACGGGAGCTGGAAGAGGAGACAGGTTATGAATGTGAAAAAATGGAGCACATCATATCCTTCTATACATCGCCAGGTTTCGCCGATGAATTGGTCCACCTATATGTGGCCCACAATTTGAAAAAGAAAGAAAATGCAGCCCCGCTGGATGAAGATGAATTCGTCGAGATGATTGAACTCACGCTGGAGGAAGCCCAAACTTATATGTATGAAGGGAAGATCAAAGATGCCAAAACGGCATATGCAGTTCAGTATCTACAGTTGAAAAAGGTGATGAAATCGTAAATGAAAGAGTTTTACGCTGACCTGCATATCCATATAGGCAGAACGAGAAGCGGAAGGGCCGTGAAAATAACAGGTGCTAAAACGTTAACCTTCAGCAATGTGCTGCAAGTGGCAAGTGAAAGGAAGGGCCTTGATCTAATCGGGATAATCGATTGCCATTCTCCTGAAATTATCGAAGAAATCGAAGCGGGGATGCTGGACGGCGAAATCACGGAGAAGATTGAAGGAGGACTTCAATACAAGAATACAACCATCATTCCAGGCTCGGAGATTGAAATTTATGATCAGAATTGTAATGGACCGATCCATGTCCTCGCTTATTTTCCCACTATAAAAGCGATGAAGGAATTCTCCTCATGGATGAGCGGACATGTTAAAAATATTACCTTGAGCTCCCAAAGGATTTATTGTGATGGAAGAACACTGCAAAAGATCGTGAAATCACTGGGCGGCCTGTTTATCCCGGCACATGTTTTCACCCCATTTAAAAGCTTATATGGAAAAGGGGTGCGATCCAGTCTTACAGAAGTATTCGATCCGGAGCTGATTGATGCCATCGAACTTGGTTTAAGTTCTGATACAGAAATGGTCAAGGATATCGAGGAGTTGGACTCCTATGTATTCGTAACAAATTCCGATGCCCATTCGCTTGGGAAAATCGCTCGGGAATATCAAAAAGTCCTGCTTGAGGAACCAAGTTTCAATGAGCTGGCAAAAGCCCTTAAAGAAAAAGGGAATCGTAAGGTGACCGTTAATTATGGATTGAACCCCTTATTGGGAAAGTATCATCAAACTGTATGTTCAGGGTGCTTACACCAGGTATTGAGGGATAGTGAACAATGTCCCGAATGCGGTAATAAATCCATTATAAAAGGGGTATCGTCCAGGATTGAAGAGCTCTCCATTTCCGGGACGGACGGAAGAAATGGCAGGGAAAGGCCGCCGTATATCCACCAAGTACCACTTGATTTCATCCCGGGACTCGGTCCTAAATCCATGGAAAAACTGCTGGTGGCATTTGGAACAGAGATGAATATCCTACATGAAGTTACGCTTGAACAGCTCAAGGAAATCGTTCCTGAAAAATTGGCGGGCTATATCGATTCTGCCAGAAAAGGGACGCTATCTTTTGAAGTGGGGGGCGGAGGAAAGTACGGAAAGGTCAAAAAGGAATTAACCTGAAAAAAGTCCTGACAGATGGAGATCTGTCAGGGCTTTTTTAGTTAGTTGTTTTTGCATAAATGGAGGTGTCCCGCACTTCCTTGCCATCTGCACTAAGAAAGTCATTACGCAAAATTCCTTCAAGGATATACCCCAGCTTTTCGGGAATCCGTTTGCTGGCGATATTATTAGGATCACAGCGGATCTCGACCCGCTTTGCTCCATAATGGTAAAAGGCGAATTTGGTTAACTTTTCTACCGCCTCCGTTATGTAGCCTTGTTTACTGTATCTCGTATCAATCCAATAGCCAATTTCGAATTTGGGGATATCCCAGTTAATTCGGTGCAGACCGGTGGAGCCGATGAATTGATCGTCTTCTTTCCTATAAATATGGAGTCTGATATCCTCTTTTAAAATGAAATCCGAAAAGGACTTAAGGACATTCTGTTCAGAAGTTTCCAAAGAAACATCTTGATGGGCAAACGGCAGCCATTGTTTCAATTCAGGTTTGGAATGGACAATGGCCTCGTGAACGTCCAGGCCATCGCCAGGCTGACAGGGCCTTAGATATAATCGTGGGGTTTCGATTTTTTCGGGGAAATCCATTAATATAGCTTTCATATCCTGCCTCCATATCGTTAGTATGGAAAATTATAACATGAATTGAGCTCAATGTGTTCGGCTGAGGGAGAAAGTTTTCTTAGCATAAATGAGAGAGTGAAAACATAGATTCTAGTAAGCGGAGTTGGGAGGATGAAAGATGAAAAAAAAATCTGTCGTACAAAATGCCGTAATGAAACATATTAACGAACATTCCTCATTATATGTCTTTATCACTGTGCTTTTTTTGATGGGTGTCATTTTTGGGGCAATATTGGTGAATAGTTTGAGCTTTACCCAAAAGGAAGACTTGTTCTATTATTTATCGCAATTTTTCGGACAAGTATCCAAAGGTGAATTTGCCTCTTCGCATGATATGTTCAGCCAAAGTATTATGCATAATATAAAATATATCGGGGTCATCTGGATTCTCGGAATATCGGTCATCGGTTTGCCAGTCATCCTGGTTTTGTTATTTATAAAAGGGATGGTTGTTGGATTCACAGTCGGCTTTTTAGTCAATCAAATGGGATGGAGCGGTTTTTTATTATCGTTTGTCGCTATTTTGCCCCAAAACATATTCATCGTCCCGATATTCATCGTGATAACCGTGCTTGCCGTCTCGCTATCAATGAAAATGATCAGCCGGATTTTCCTAAAGCAGGTTCGTGAACCGCTGAAGCCGATAATTTCACGGTATATTTTCTCATTGATCTTGTCGGGAATATTTTTGATTACAGCTGCTGCATTTGAAGCGTACCTATCCCCTTCTTTAATGAAAAATGTCGTAAGTTTATTGGGTCATTGATTGAAATTTGCCGTTCCCGCAAATTTTTTTATCATTAACAAGAAATCTATTTTGACAGTTTTCCCTCTTTTGATATAATGGATAGGATAGCGGCGCGGGAGGGAATATTAGGTATGGAAATAGAAAACAGAATTGATAGGATAAAAAAGCAGTTACACTCGTCCAGCTACAAATTAACGCCTCAGCGAGAAGCGACCGTCCGCGTTTTACTTGAGCATGAAGAGGATCATTTAAGCGCAGAAGACGTTTACCTCCTTGTCAAAGAAAAGTCGCCGGAAATTGGATTGGCAACAGTTTACCGTACACTAGAGTTGCTGACTGAATTGAAGATAGTAGATAAAATTAACTTTGGAGACGGGGTTTCCCGTTATGATTTAAGACAAGAAGGAGCTGCGCATTTCCATCATCATCTTGTTTGTGTGGAATGTGGTGCGGTAGATGAGATTCAGGAAGACCTACTTGAAGACGTAGAAGACATTGTGGAACGCGACTGGAACTTCAAGATAAAAGACCATAGATTAACCTTTCATGGCATTTGTCATCGATGTCATGACAAAGAAGAAAATAAAGGTGAATGAAGTCGGACCTTTTCCATTTAATGGAGAAGGTTTTCTGCATTTTTAAAACCTATTTTCTCAAGTAAGAGTTGTTTTTGTTTTCTCCTTTCCGAAACACGTATAAAACTTGTCCTGTTGGGCATAGATTGATACAAAGGATCGAATGGGAGGGGAAAGATGATGAAAACATCATTATCGCTTGTTTTGCATACGGCTAAAGTGATGATTCTCTTTGTTAGCTTCACTGTTCTTTTTTATATAGGAATGGTATGGTTAAATCAGGAATATCAAGATTATCATCGTTATGATGAACCGAAAGGCATGGCTGTAAAAGTATCGAAGGCAGTAGATACGGGTGATGATGCATGGCTTGAACGCTTAATGTTGTTTTATTTAAACGGGGAGTAATGAATATGGAGAATCAAATTAGGGATTTCATTCATTTTTTAACCATTGAAAAAGGGCTTGCCAAGAATACGCTCGTTTCGTATGAGCGTGACTTAAGATCATATTGGAGCTTTCTGAAAGAAGCTGAAGCCATCGAAAATTGGAATGATTCACGGCGGGTCAACATCCTGCATTTTCTCGTGCATTTGAAGGATCAAGGGAAATCATCGAAGACGGTGGCGCGTCATATAGCCTCCATTCGGTCTTTTCATCAATTTCTTCTAAGGGAAAAAGTAACCGATCAGGATCCGTCCATACATATAGAAACGCCAAAACCAGAACGAAGTCTTCCAAAGGTATTAAGCATGGAAGAGGTTGAAGCACTATTGGAAGCCCCAAAGAAAATGGATGAATTCGGCTTACGCGATAAGGCGATGCTAGAACTGATGTATGCGACGGGTATGCGTGTCAGTGAGTTGATATCCATGGATGTAAGTGATGTCCATGCATCCATGGGTTTTGTCCGTTGTGTAGGGAAAGGAAATAAAGAGAGAATCATTCCGATTGGCCAAACTGCATTGGGTGCGATTGAACATTATATGGAAAGTTCCCGGGGAAAAATGGCCAGCCCTAAGCACAGGACAGATTCACTTTTTTTGAATCATCATGGAAACAGGCTGACAAGGCAGGGATTTTGGAAAATTCTAAAAAAACTTGTAAAATCGGCACAAATTGAAAAAGAAATTACACCGCATACACTAAGACATTCTTTCGCGACACATCTATTGATGAACGGGGCTGATTTACGTGCCGTCCAAGAAATGCTTGGTCATGCGGATATTTCGACAACTCAAATTTATACACATATTACGAACGTACGGATCAAGGATGTATATTCAAAATTCCATCCGCGCGCTTAAAAGAATAGTAGAATGATAGAAAGGTTGTGAATTTAACTGCGAAGCGGTTGAAGGAGCAGCCTTTTTATTTCAGTAAGGCTACTGATGATTCTAAAGCATGCTCTAGTGTCAGTTTGTTTATTCCGAAATATATTATTTGTCTCCATCATGGTAATCGTTTACAATGTAGAGAGGTCAGACTTCTGACGTTCTCGCAGTTTCATTTAAAATGAAGAGTAAATGAGCAGAATAAGGGTATTATAGAGAGTATAAAAAGTGATTTACTATTTTAGGAGGAATGACTTATGAAAGGGAATTCAGCATTTAATCGAATATTTGTAATAGTTATGGATTCAGTTGGAATTGGTGAAGCACCTGATGCAGATTTATTCGGTGATAAAGGGGCGGATACACTCGGCCATATCGCAGAAAGAATGAATGGATTGAACATGCCGACTCTCGCAAAATTGGGTTTAGGCAATATCCGTGAAATCAAGGGGATTGAAAAAGCTCAGCAACCTCTCGCATACTATACGAAAATGAAGGAAGCCTCTACAGGAAAAGATACGATGACTGGACATTGGGAAATCATGGGTTTGAACATATCAACTCCATTCCGTGTATTTCCGGATGGTTTCCCGGAATTATTAGTCAATGAACTCGAGGCGAAGATGGGTCGGGGAATTATTGGGAACGTCCCTGCAAGCGGCACGGAAATCATTGAGAGGCTCGGCGAGGAACATATGAAAACGGGTGCGCTGATCGTATATACATCAGCAGATTCCGTATTACAGATTGCTGCACATGAAGACATCGTCCCGATAGACGAATTGTACAAGATTTGTGAAATTGCCCGTGAAGTGACAATGGCTGATGAGTTCAAGGTTGGACGCGTGATTGCCAGACCTTTCACAGGTGAACCAGGAAACTTCAAAAGAACGCCTAATCGTCATGATTATGCATTGAAGCCTTTCAATCGGACAGTAATGGATGAATTGAAAGATTCTGGATATGACGTGCTCGCAATCGGGAAGATCTCGGATATCTTTGATGGGGAAGGCGTCACTGAATCATTAAGGACCGTATCCAATATGGATGGAATGGATAAATTAATCCAAACGGTAGAACAGGATTTTAAAGGGTTAAGTTTCCTTAATCTAGTCGACTTCGATGCTTTATACGGTCACCGCCGCGATCCAGAGGGATACGGAAAGGCATTGGAAGAATTCGATGCTAGGATGCCGGAAGTCCTTGATAAACTGAAAGAGGATGATTTATTGATCATCACTGCCGATCACGGGAATGATCCGGTCCATGAAGGAACCGATCATACACGTGAATATGTACCTTTATTAGTCTATTCCAAACGATTTACAGAAGGTGCCGAACTCCCGATAAGAGATACATTTGCTGATATCGGGGCGACGGTCGCTGCTAACTTTGATGTGAAAATGCCTGCCTACGGGAAAAATATATTGGGCGATCTAAATTTAGGGGAGATTAAATAGATGTTTAATAAAATAGAAACTGCTGCGTCATTCATAAAAAGTAAAATTGAAGGCTCTCCGGAGATAGGCCTGATTCTTGGTTCCGGACTTGGAGTATTGGCAGATGAAATTGAAAATCCCATTACGATTCCATACCACGAAATCCCGGAATTCCCGGTATCGACTGTTGAAGGACACGCTGGACAGCTTGTCATTGGACAATTAAGTGGCAAAAAAGTTGTAGCCATGCAAGGGCGTTTCCACTTTTATGAGGGTTACTCCATGGAGAAGGTCACTTTTCCTGTACGTGTAATGAAACTTCTTGGTGTTAAGCAGTTAATTGTAACGAATGCTGCCGGAAGCGTTAATGAAAGCTATGAACCAGGTGACTTGATGCTCATTACGGATCATATTAATTTAATGGGGGCAAACCCATTGATTGGTCCTAATGAAGAGCGTTTCGGTCCTAGATTCCCTGATATGTCGGAAGCTTATAATAAAGACCTTCGGTCACAAGCGAAAAAAATAGCAGCTTCACTAGGATTGGATATTAAAGAAGGTGTCTATATCGGGAATACAGGACCGACCTATGAGACACCTGCAGAAGTGAAAATGGCACGGATCCTTGGCGGGGATGCAGTTGGTATGTCGACAGTTCCGGAAGTTATCGTAGCAAGGCATAGCGATATGAAAGTGCTCGGAATCTCATGCCTTACCAATATGGCCGCAGGCATTCTGGATCAGCCTTTGTCGCATGAAGAGGTAATTGAAACGACGGAAAAAGTGAAAAGCAGCTTTCTGGAATTTGTTAAGCACATCGTTAAAGACATATAAAACGGACCAAAAAATACAAGTACACCTAAAGAGAAGCGGTGTCCTTAAAAAAGTGGGGATTCTAATATGAGAATGGTAGATTTAATCGAGAAAAAGCGTGATGGAAAGGCTCTTACTACAGAAGAAATACAGTTCGTCATCAAAGGGTTTACCGACGGATCGATTCCGGATTACCAAATGAGCGCTTGGTCAATGGCTGTTTACTTCAAAGGCATGAATGAGCAGGAACGTGCTGATTTAACCATGGCAATGGTCGAATCAGGAGATCAAATTGATTTATCGATGATTGAAGGAATTAAGGTCGATAAACATTCAACAGGCGGTGTTGGTGATACGACAACATTAGTGCTTGGGCCATTGGTTGCTGCTGTAGGTGTTCCAGTGGCAAAGATGTCAGGACGCGGTCTTGGCCATACAGGCGGAACGATCGATAAGTTGGAGTCTGTAAAGGGATTTCATGTCGAAATAGAAAACGACGAGTTCATACGACTTGTTAATAAAAATAAGATAGCTGTCATTGGACAAAGTGGTAACCTGACTCCAGCCGACAAAAAGCTATATGCATTGCGTGATGTTACGGCTACCGTTAACAGTATCGGTTTGATTGCTGGCTCGATCATGAGTAAGAAAATCGCAGCTGGTGCTGATGCAATCGTACTTGATGTTAAAACGGGAGCGGGCGCTTTCATGAAAACGCTTGAAGATTCCGAAGAGTTGGCGCATGCAATGGTTAGCATCGGAAACAATGTAGGGCGAAATACGATGGCTGTCATTTCCGATATGAGCCAACCGTTGGGTTACGCAATCGGAAATGCTTTAGAAGTGAAGGAAGCCATCGATACACTTAAAGGAGAAGGACCGGAAGATTTAACGGAACTTTCTTTAACACTAGGAAGCCATATGGTATACCTTGCCAAAAAGGCAAGTTCTCTGAAGGAAGCAAGAACCTTGCTGGAAAATGCGATTAAGGATGGTTCTGCACTTAACTCATTCAAGGTTTTCCTAGAAGCGCAGGGAGGCGATGGTTCGGTTGTGGATCAGCCGGAAAAACTGCCGCAGGCTGCCCATACTTTCGAGCTGGAAGCGAAAGAGGACGGATATGTATCGGAGATCATCGCTGATGAAGTAGGAACGGCAGCCATGCTGTTAGGTGCCGGGCGGGCGACTAAGGAATCAGAGATTGATTTGGCAGTCGGACTGGTACTTCGTAAAAAAATAGGGGAAACCGTGGCAAAAGGTGAATCCCTTGTGACGATTTACAGCAACTTTGAAGATGTTTCAAAGGTAAAAGAAAAATTGTATGAAAGCATTGCGATTTCAAAAGAGAAAGTAGAAAAACCTACATTGATCTATAAAGAGATCATGGAATAAATATTTTCCAAAAAAGGCCGCGCTTTTGCGTGGCCTTTTTACGTTTATTTCATTGAATGTTTAAAAGAGGATGCCCATGCGCATCCTCTTTTAATTTGGTTCACTTTGTTACCCTATATCCAGTATATGTTCAAAATTCATCTTTATTTGTATAAAAATGGGTTTAATGGAAAAAATAAATCCTATAAAGATTGGAGGGTATGGAGATGAAGCGGATTCTTTCTCTATTTTTAACCGTATTGGTAGCAATGGGTTTTAGCGTCCCATATACAAAAGCAGCTGAGGAAAAAGGAGTCGAATTGGCGGCAAATGCTAAATCGGCTATTTTGATTGAACGGGATACAGGTACTGTTCTCTATGATAAAAATGCAGACGTTCGTCTTTCGCCGGCAAGCATGACGAAAATCATGACAATGCTGCTGATCATGGAAGCGATCGATAAAGGCGAACTTAGCATGAAGGAGAAAATCAGGACTAGTGAGTATGCAGCATCAATGGGCGGTTCCCAGATCTTCCTCGAGCCAGGTGAAGAAATGACCACAGAACAAATGCTCAAGGGCATTTCGATTGGTTCGGCAAATGATGCATCGGTGGCGATGGCAGAACGTCTAGCTGGATCGGAAGAAGAGTTTGTTAGAAAAATGAACAAAAAGGCGAAAGACCTCGGGTTGAAAAATACAAAGTTCCAAAACGCAACAGGCCTTCCTGTTAAAGATCATTACAGTTCGGCACATGATATGTCGATCATGGCGAAGGAATTATTGAAATACGATACGATTACAAGGTTCACGGGTACATATGAAGATTATCTCCGTGAAAATACCGAAAAGAAATTCTGGCTAGTCAACACGAACAGATTAGTGAAATTTTACCCTGGGGTCGATGGACTGAAGACAGGATTCACAAATGAAGCGAAGTATTGTTTGACAGCGACCGCAAAAAAAGGGAATATGCGTGTCATTGCCGTCGTTTTCGGAGCCGTTTCTCCTAAGGAACGAAATGCTCAGGTCACAAAGATGTTAGATTATGCATTTTCACAATATATCACATACCCGATTTATAAACGCGGCGAAGTGTTAGGTGAAGCAAAGGTAAGTAAAGGCGACAAGAAATCGGTGGTGGGTGTGACAAGTGAACCTATTTCAGTTTTGACAGCCAAAAATGGAACGGCAAAGGACTTTACAAAAAAAATCACGCTTGATAAAGATTTGGATGCCCCGATTAAAAAAGGTGATGAAATTGGTACGCTTGAATTGAAGAAAAACGGCAAGGTGTATGTCGAATCTCCGATTGTTGCGAAGGAAACTGTTGAAAATGCCAGCTGGTGGCAATTGTATAAACGGGCTTTCGGCATGTTTACCCAAGCGAAATAGAATAAATTGTCGCAATGCCTGTTAATCGTACTAATTTAGGCGAAACTCCACTAGTTTTGCTAGTAAGGAGGAATCGGCAGGTGAAAAAGAGAATTTGACTCTTTATAAGACAGTGAAGGAGGCTGTATATAATGAGTCTTACGATTAATATGGAGGCGAAAAATCGCGTATTGTGCATTCGTCTCAAAGGTGATTTAGATCATCATACAGCAGAAAAATTGAAAAACCAGGCAGAGGCAGCCATTCAAAAGCATAATATCAAACATATCATCCTAAACATGGAAGAGTTGGATTTTATGGACAGTTCAGGGCTTGGAGTTATTTTAGGGCGCTATAAGCAGGTGAATAAAAAGCAAGGTGAAATGGTGGTATGTGCAATTTCTCCGGCAGTAAAGCGGTTATTTGAGATGTCAGGGTTGTTTAAAATTGTTAAAATGGAACTATCCGAAAAAAACGCTTTGCAAAGACTGGGGGTTGCCTAAAATGAAAAATAAAATGGAAACGAAATTTTCTGCACTTAGCCAAAATGAATCTTTTGCCAGGGTAACTGTTGCGGCTTTCATTGCCCAATTGGACCCGACGATGGATGAATTGACAGAGATCAAGACTGTCGTGTCAGAAGCCGTTACGAATTCGATTATCCATGGGTATGAGAGTGACCCGGAAGGTTGGGTATACATTTCAGTGATCATCGAAGGCGATACTGTGGAATTGACCATCCGGGATGAGGGACTGGGCATTGAAGACGTCGAGGAGGCTAAACAGCCGTTATTTACGACAAAACCCGAACTTGAACGTTCCGGAATGGGATTCACCATCATGGAAAACTTCATGGATGAAATCAATATAATTTCCCATAAGGGCGAAGGCACGATCATTCGATTAAAAAAGCACTTAACTACAAGCAGAGCTTTGTGCAATTAAGGGAGACTTGCATATGGATGTGGAGGTTAAAAACGAGAAGGGCAAGAAAGGCCAGCCCCATTTAAAAGATGAGGAATTGCGGAATTTAATCCAACGCAGCCAGAGCGGTGACCAAGATGCGAGAAATCTGATTGTCAACAGCAATCTGAGGCTTGTATGGTCAGTAGTGCAAAGATTCCTCAATCGAGGTTACGAACCGGATGACCTTTATCAAATAGGCTGTATTGGTCTGTTAAAGTCCGTGGATAAATTTGACTTATCGTTTGAAGTGAAATTCTCAACGTATGCTGTGCCTATGATCATTGGTGAAATCCAACGTTTTATCCGTGATGACGGAACGGTTAAAGTAAGCCGGTCATTAAAGGAAATGGCGAATAAAATTCGCAGGGCCAAAGAGGAGCTTTCAAAGACGTATGGCCGAGTTCCGACTGTCAATGAATTGGCGGAACATCTAGAGCTGTCGCCAGAGGAAATCATCATGGCCCAAGAAGCTAGCAGGAGCCCTTCATCCATCCATGAAACGGTTTACGAAAATGATGGAGATCCGATTACTCTTCTTGACCAGATTGCCGACAATAATGAAACCTCCTGGTTCGATCAAATTGCTTTGAAAGAAGCCATACAAGAATTGAATGAACGTGAAAGGCTGATTGTTTTCCTGAGGTATTATAAAGATCAGACGCAATCGGAAGTGGCGGCAAGGCTTGGCATCTCCCAAGTCCAGGTGTCAAGGCTGGAAAAGAAGATTCTTCAGCAAATGAAAAACCACATGAATCAATGATTCATGTGGTTTTTCATTGAGCTTGAAAATAAATGATTGATTTTAGGAAAAAGTAAAAGTGGTTCTTATTAAGTAGAATGAAAATATGAGCGGGGTCGAATTTTTTAGTTGAATTTAGGATTAAAAACGAATATTATAGTAAAGGTCGCGTTTTTCATTCGTTTTTTTAGCTTTCTTTTAATCAATATTGATTAGGAAAAACGTTGATGCAGTACAATATTAGGACACCTTGTCTTTTCGTGCAAACGGTTGTCGGTGTTTCCTTTAGATCTGGAGGTCTAAAATATGTTTATGGAAAAGTTTTTCTCCCTGAAAGAAAATGGGACGGATGTCCGTACAGAAGTCATGGCGGGTGTTACGACATTTTTAACTATGGTTTATATCCTAATCGTGAATCCGGCTTTATTGTCTTCAATCGGAATACCATTTGAGCAAGTTTTCATGGCAACGGTCATATCAGCGGTGATCGGTACCCTTATCATGGGACTCGTTGCAAAATACCCGATTGCGATAGCACCAGGGATGGGTTTGAATGCGTATTTTGCCAGCGTAGTGGGTGCTCAGGGTCTTTCATACCAGACCGTATTCGGTACGGTTTTCATTGCTGGTTTGCTATTTCTGCTAATTAGCGTGACAAGCTTGCGTAAAATGATAATTGATGCGATTCCTAATTCATTAAAATATGGCATCACATCAGGAATTGGTTTATTCATTGCGTTTATCGGATTAAAAAATGCAGGAATCGTAGTTCCTAATGAATCAACTATGGTGACGCTTGGGGATTTGCATCAGCCTGGAACCGTTTTAGCATTAGCAGGCTTATTCATTACCTTGATTTTTATGGCCCGTAATATTAAAGGGGCAATTTTCATTGGTATGATCGTTACGGCAATCATTGGCTACTTTATCGGTTTGCTCAACTTCGATGGGGTCTTATCTGTACCTCCAACACCAGTATTTTTTGATATCGATATTGCCGGGGTCTTTACGAATTCTTTATATTCAATTGTTTTCGCCTTTTTACTTGTGACGATTTTTGATACGACAGGAACCTTGATTGGCGTGACGGAACAGGCAGGACTAACGAAGGATGGGAAAATCCCCCGTGCCAAGAAAGCCTTTTTAGGTGATGCGATTGCGACGACGGTCGGCTCGATGTTTGGTACAAGCCCTTCGACTGCCTATGTTGAATCAAGTACGGGAGTGGCTGCTGGCGGACGTACGGGATTAACCTCTACAGTCGTGGCAATCTTGTTTGCTGCATCGATTTTCTTTTCTCCATTGATATCGGCAATTTCTTCAGTTCAAGCAATCACAGCTCCTGTTTTGATCATCGTGGGATGTTTCATGATGGAAGGGCTGGCAAAAGTCAATTGGAAAATTTTCGATGAGGCATTTCCTGCATTTGCGATCATTTTAACGATGCCGCTTACTTCAAGTATATCTACAGGCATTGCAATCGGGTTCATTACTTATCCCCTTATGAAGGTATTTAGTGGAAAAGGAAAATCCGTACATCCGCTCATTTATATTTTTGGATTGATATTTTTGGTTCAGCTGATTTTCTTCCCCACTCATTAAAGTATGAATCTAAATCAAAAAGACATGCTGTCATTGCAGCATGTCTTTTTTTGTTTTCAAATTAGTAATATATGGACATGGTTCACTTCCTGCATTTTCAAACTGCTTCCAATCCATACTACTAGCATAAGGAAATAAAAGGTCGGGATGTGATGATAGTGGCAGTTGTATATATCAGGATGAGGAACCGTGTACAAGTAAAGGGAAATCAAACGGTGAGGATAAAAGATATTGCAAGGATAATCGGACCTGAAGAAGTGATCACCTTAATTGAAGAAATCATATTATTAACGGTCAAGAAGGAAGATAGGAATATTATTGTCATTGATTTGGCTCAAGTTATCATGGCCATCCGCAAGGTGGATTCGACTATTGAAGTGGAGACATTCGGGCCATCTCAAACGATCATCGAAATCATCCTCTCGAAAAAGAAAATGTCATACCTGACATTCGCCTTAGTTTGGTTTTTATTATTTGTCGGCGGCGGAATGACGATAATGAATTTTCATGTGGATGTCAGCATGGGGGAAGTGCATCAAAAAATCTTTACTATAATAACGGGAAAAGTGGATGATAAGCCGTTATTGATTCAAATCCCAT
The DNA here is from genome assembly GCF_053608705.1 of Peribacillus sp. NPDC055009. NCBI lineage: Bacteria > Bacillati > Bacillota > Bacilli > Caryophanales > Bacillaceae > Peribacillus > Peribacillus sp. NPDC055009. The sequence continues at coordinate 269,984 of NZ_JBSGVZ010000004.1, forward strand.
ATAGCTTCGGCCTTGGTATGGGCATGATTCTATTTTTTAATCACTTCTTTAAAAAACGCTTCAATGAGGAACCTAGTCCGCTCGAGGTTGAAATGTTCAACTATCAGCAGGATTTGGACCGTTATGTAATCATGAATGAAAATAAGGAAAACGTGCGCCACCTTGATGACCGGTAAAATCATCTTCGGAATCTTTGTCGGTTTAGCTGGGGGTTTTGCGACAGGTGCCGGTTTTGTAGCGTTTTTAACTGTACTTGGGGTGATTCCAAGACTGACTCAGCTGACAAAAACAATGAAAATGATACATTACTACGAAGGAGCCATCATTGCCGGAGTTGTCGCAGGAACATGGTTAGGATTACAGGAAACGGAACTTTCCCTCCCGCATTTTTTATTAATTCCGATCGGTTTGGCTGACGGGATATTTAATGGGATGCTTGCGGCAGCCTTAACTGAAGTCCTGAATGTATTTCCGGTTCTTTCAAAACGAATCGGAATTCAAGAGAAGATCATATATCTGTTAATGGCACTCGTATTGGGAAAAATAGCCGGATCATTATTCCAATGGATTTATTTTGTCGATTTATAAGGGTATGAGGTAACTATTCCTGATGATGAAAGGTAGGCCCAAGATGGTGACCAAACGAAAAGTGATATTGATTACGGATGGAGATGAGTATGCGAAACGGGCTGTCGAGCATGTAGCCAAGGAAATAGGGGGAAGATGTATCTCCATGTCCCAAGGTAATCCATCACGATATACGGGCTTGGAGTTAGTTGAATTAATAAAAAAGGCGAAGTATGATCCTGTATTGGTCATGTTTGATGATAGCGGTTTTATAGGAGAAGGATCAGGCGAACAGGCAATGAAGGTAGTTGCCGGACATCCTGATATTGATGTCCTTGGCGTGATAGCGGTCGCTTCAAAGACTAGAAGGGAAGAATGGACCAAGGTGGATATCTGTATTGACCGTGATGGTAATTTGACACCGAACGGGGTTGATAAATACGGCGCCGAGGAATTTGAACTGGGCAAGATAACAGGAGATACGGTTTATTGCATCGATCAATTACATGTTCCCATAGTAGTTGGGATAGGGGATATCGGAAAAATGTCCCATCAGGACGATTTTAAAAGAGGAGCACCGATAACGAAGCTAGCGGTGGAAATCATATTGGAAAGGAGTGGTCATGATGACTTCAGAAAAACCTGAAAACATGATGCCGATTCCGAGTAGGGTAGCGGAAGTTGACGCATACATGGAAGAGAAAGTGGGTCTAGGCGTCAGCTTCGACTTAGGAGTAAGAAAGATAAAGGTCTTAAGAAAAGATGTGCATATTTACTATATAAACGGGCTGACGGATACAGAGTACATCATTGATATCCTCGATTCTCTTATTCATAACAAAAATGCCGATATCGTGTCTACTAAAGTTTTTGATGTAGTCAAAGACTTACTCGTACACCAATCCGTTCAGGAAATAAAGACGATGGATGAGCTTGTTGATCAGGTATTATCCGGTTTAATCGTCGTTGTTGTTGATGGTAAACCAATAGGATTGGTTGTGGATGTCAGGAGTTATCCTGGGAGACAGCCAGTAGAACCCGATACGGAAAAAGTCGTCCGTGGATCAAGGGATGGTTTTGTCGAGAATATCATCATTAACACAGCGATAACCAGACGGAGAATCCGGGATGAAAGATTACGTTTCGAAATGCTGCATGTAGGGGAACGATCGAAATCGGATATATCCATCGGCTACATTAAAGATATTGCCGATCCCGATTTAATAGAAATCGTTCGTAAGGAATTGAATAATATTGAGGTTGATGGCATAACGATGTCTGATAAAACGATCGAAGAGTTCATCGTCAATCAAAAGTATAATCCATACCCGCTTGTCAGATACACGGAACGGGCTGATGTGGCGGCAACGCATTTGCTTGAGGGGCATGTCCTTATTTATGTGGATACTTCACCGAGTGTCATCATTACTCCGTCCACTCTTTTCCATCACATGCAACACGCTGAGGAGTATCGGCAGGCACCTGCCGTTGGGACCTTGGTGCGCTGGGTCCGGTTTCTCGGGATCTTTGTTTCGTTATTCTTGCTGCCGATTTGGTTATTGTTTTGTTTAGAGCCTTCCCTCCTGCCGGAAAAGTTCGAGTATATCGGGCCGAATGAAAAAACGCATATACCCATAGTGGTCCAAATCTTCATATCCGATATTGGGATAGAATTTCTAAGGATGGCAGCCGTTCATACTCCGACCCCGCTTTCAACGGCGATGGGCTTGGTTGCGGCAGTTTTGATAGGGCAAATAGCGATAGATGTTGGCCTCTTTGTTCCTGAAGTGGTTCTCTACGCTTCAGTGGCTACAATCGGTACATTTGTCACTCCGAGTTTAGAACTAGGGGTTGCGAATAAAATTTCCCGTTTGGCACTGCTAGTTTTGGTCGCTATATTTAAAGTGCCTGGCCTAGTCATAGGCATCACGCTCTACATTATTATGCTTACTAGCATAAAAACGTTAAATACACCTTATTTATGGCCGCTTCTACCGTTTCAGCCGAAAGCCTTGTCACATATAATATTTAGAAGACCTTATCCAGGTTCTATAGAACGTCCGAGTATTGTACATCCCCAGGATTTATATAGGCAGCCAAGAAAATCTAAAGGTTGATGTTGTCGAAAAGTTGTGGTAATTTAATTTTATTCGGATAAAGCGGTAAAGTTAGGATTCACAAAGAGATAAAGCTACTATGACTCTTTGGAGTTTAAACCAATCTGTCTTTCCCTTCGAACTACTAAGCAGTCATAGAGGACAATATTTACATGGGATAATCGATTAGGATGAGGCTTGTTCATATAGAGAACCTTTTACAGCAGGGTTTCTTTATTTGAGGCTGCCTCATTTCTTATTAATCTTTAGTTTTAAGTCAGGAAGGTGAGGCTATCATGCATTTGTACGGAACCAGTGGTGTCAATGAACGTGGACATCTGGAGATTGGCGGAGTGGACACGATCGAATTGATCGAACAATTTGGCACACCATTATATGTTTATGATGTAGAGCTAATTCGCGAACGGGCAAGAGGGTTTAAGAGAACTTTTGAGGAATTGGGGATTTCGGCTCAAGTTGCTTACGCAAGTAAGGCCTTTTCTTCGATTGCCATGATCCAGTTGGCTGAGCAAGAAGGACTTTCTCTCGATGTTGTCTCAGCGGGGGAATTGTATACGGCAATTAAGGCAAATTTCCCAACAGAACGGATTCACTTTCATGGAAATAACAAAAGTGAAGAAGAGCTACATATGGCTTTGGATTATGACATTGGCTGTATAGTAGTCGATAATTTTTCAGAGTTGACACTGTTGGAAGAAATTTGTACAAACCGTGAACAAAAGGTGAAAATCCTTCTTCGTGTAACACCGGGTATTGAAGCCCATACGCATGATTATATTTTGACAGGGCAAGAAGATTCGAAATTTGGTTTTGATCTTATTAATGGCCAGGCCGAAGCAGCCCTTAGGCAAGCGCTGCAAAGTGAATTCCTGGAAGTTCTAGGGCTGCACTGCCATATAGGTTCCCAGATCTTTCAAACGACAGGTTTCCTTCTCGCGGCCCAAAAAATTATTGGCAAGCTGAATGATTGGCACGATTCGGTAGGGTATCAACCAAAGGTATTGAATCTTGGAGGGGGATTCGGGATTCGATATACACAAGAGGATGATCCGCTACCGGCGTCTCAATATGTTGAGGAAATCGTTAGGGAAGTGCAGAACCTGATTGCTGATTCCGATTTAGTAATGCCTGAAATCTGGATTGAACCTGGCCGTTCTTTAGTCGGAGATGCCGGTGTGACGTTGTACAAGGTCGGTTCTGAAAAGGAAGTTCCTAATGTCCGTAAATATATTGCCGTTGATGGGGGCATGAGTGATAATATACGTCCAGCTCTTTATGAGGCGAAGTATGATGCAATTCTGGCAAACCGGCCGCTTGACCCTGTAGAAGAGACAGTGTCCATTGCCGGGAAATGCTGTGAAAGCGGAGATATGCTGATTTGGGATTTACCATTGCCAAAAGCCGGCCGCGGTGATGTTTTGGCGGTATTTTGTACAGGGGCATATGGATATTCCATGTCGAATAATTACAATCGGATTCCGAGACCGGCAGTCGTCTTTGCCGAAAATGGAGAAGCCCGGTTGGTCATCAAACGCGAGACGTACGAAGATCTTATCCATTTGGATTTGGCCCTTCATGAAGAGGCAGTCGTCAATAAAGAATAGAAAAAAGGATGGCATTGGCCATCCTTTTTTTATTGGAGTCAACTGAAAAGTGACTTGATCGCGTCTATTAAACTACTGAAGACTTCTTTCAATTTATCCAGAAATGATTGACCCTCTTCGGATTCAAGAAAATTGGAAAGCTTATCTTTAGCTGCAGTAAGCTGATCACCGACAGCGTTCCAATCAATATCCAATTCTTTTAGTTTATTGAATAAATCAATTAAACTTTGGACTTGAGCATCATTTAAGGTGATTCCAAGGTCTTTTGCTGAAGACTCGACAACCTCGCGGACCTCCTCAGTATTGGCTGGTGGATTTGCAGCCATTTCCTCTTTGATTTTCGTTACAAGTGCAGAGGCTTCTTCTGTACCGATTTCGTCACCCAATTTTGCTGTTTTCACCATTTCTTCATTCGCTGCCTGTTTCACATCTTCAGGAATCTTCTTATCGGCAGAGATTTCATAGGCTTTAATGACCCCTGTCAAAGCCGCTGTACCGGAGACGGGTATTGGCGCTGTGACATAAACGGTAGCATCCTTTACTCCAGCTGTTGCCAGTGCATTGATATACATTTCATCGGAAACCCAGTTAATGTTTTTCGACTCCAATTTAAGTCCGGTCCCTTTTTCCTCCAAAGTAATCGCAGAAGATGAAATCGCTTTTGTACCGATCAGACGGCTAGCAATATAGTCTCCTAAGTATTCATGTTCCTCCGCATTTGTAACCGTAAGGACCTCAACATCATTAGGTGCTTTCATTTCTGATAAAATCATATTTTTTTGTTCATTCGTCAGATTCTCACCAAGTGTGACGATCATTTCACCAACAGCTGCATCTGCAAAAGCCTTATATGGCAATAATAGGCATAATAAAATGGTTACAATGACCCATTTATTCATTTTTTTCATGATAATCCTCCTTAACTTTTCCTGCTGAATTGGGAATCTTTCAATAAAAGGGCGGCACTTTAAATCAGATTCATAGTATTTGACGAAACAAAGGATAAAAAAGATACATATTTTCTAGAAAAAATTTATATAGCCCAAGATAGCTACGTTTTTTTAACGAAAAAGTTCGCTGTATCTTTGTCTTTTATACCTAAGAGGGCATTCTATGAACCTAGATCACTTTACCAATGTAGTAAAATCGAAGCAAGATTGCAAGGATATTTGTCAGATTGTGTTAAGTTATAGTAGAATGAATTCGTTATTTAAATATTTGGACCATTCATAAAGGGAGTATGGGATGAGGAAAAGTAATAAGACTCTTTTACTTATGATGCTTATTATCGCTTTGATGTGGGGAATCGTTTACTGGCTGTTTATCGCTTAGCACATAGCACATCGATAAATCAAGTGCTGAAAGTGATGTTGAAACGAACGAGGTTTTTATGTATGATGTAAATGTTATATGTGAGGATTATTATTCAAAGCAAATTAATTGGAAACAGGAAGATAATAAAAACGTTATTTAGTAACGAGGGATATTATGTTGATTAAGTATAAGAAAAGTTATGAGAAGTTTGCCATGGGATTATTATCTTTCATGCCAAATGAAAAAGAGATAAAAACACTTCGGAATACGATGAAGAATTATGAAACGGATGAAAATCTACAGCTGTTCTTATGGAAAGATGAAGAGATTACGGGCTTGATTGGAATAGAAGTCTCTCCAAACCACATTGAGATACAACATATATCTGTAAATCCATCCTTCCGGAAGCAAGGTATAGGTAAAACGATGGTCAGGGCCATCAAGGAGCAATATCCTGACAAAGAATTAAAAGCAAATGAGTTTACCGAAAGCTTTCTTGACAGATGTGAAGAATTCTGAATATGAAAGTTGGAAAGGAGGACCACCTTTAAGGGCGGTCCTCCTTTCTTGTTTTTCGAAGGGATAGCTGCCGAGCCCTTTCAGAAATGACATCCGAACGGTCTCGCATTAGATGCTTATCGACTATGGAGGAATTAGCCATGTCGCTGTCTGCACCCCATATGTACCCTTCTTGCAAACACATGGTCTGGCAAATTTCGATCAAGCCTTGATCCGCAATAGGCAGATTAATGCTTTCATATGGCTTTTGAGATAACATTCGCTCATGTGTGTCCTCGAGCAATTTGTACAGTCGTTCTGGATCGAGTCCCAACTCCAGGAGCTCGGCCTTTTTATGGTGGAGATTTGATAGGGCTTTAGACAGGGTCCTTGCAGCCCCTTTTTTGTTTCCCCTACGATCATGATACAGGGCAACCGCAATTTGAATGAGCCCGACCAAATGAGAGTCACGCTCTTTTGGTGCGGTTTCTTTCCAATATTCTTCAAGAATTTCATGACATTCGAAGTAATCCCTAGTCCCATGGAAATGGACTAGGAAAGAAAGGTAGTCTTCCGCGTAATTCAATAGGAGCACCCCTTTTGTTTGATGGAATTATCTAAGGTAAGGCAAATAACATTTTCTTATAGCCTAACACCCACTATGTATACTCACCAAGTTTAGCATAGAATTTTTTCTTGGAAAATAAAGAAAGCCGATTGCAAGGCAATCAGCTTGATTCATCAGCCTTCATTTAACACCAAGAAGCACCGACGATAACTAATAAAATGAACAATACTACAATAAACGCGAATCCGCCGCCGTGTCCAAAACCACCTGCACCCATAATGAGTACCTCCTTTGTTCTGCTATTCTTACATTTCTAGGTTATGTTGGATTTCGGAATGTGATTGGGCATCAACCCATTTGTCGGAAATCCATTAAAGAACTTTTCTGAGGACAGTAAATTATTATTTGGATAAAGGGCGGCAATCCACTATACTTGATAAGTAAAAGAAATAGGCCTTTATCGGCCAATTAGATTTAAATGAGGTAATTTAATGGGTTATAATATTAAAATTGACGCTTTCGAAGGTCCGATGGATTTACTCCTGCATTTGATTAATCGCCTGGAAATAGACATCTATGATATTCCGATGGCTGACATAACAGATCAATACCTAGGGTACATCCATACGATGCAGCATCTGGAATTGGATGTGGCCAGCGAATATCTGGTGATGGCTGCAACACTGCTTGCCATCAAGAGTAAAATGTTGCTTCCAAAGCATGAAGATGAACAATTGATTGATGAAGATGGGGAAATATTTGAGGAAGATCCACGGGACGAGCTTGTGGAAAAACTATTAGAATATAAAAAGTATAAATATGCAGCCGAAGAATTTAAAGGGATGGAAGAAGAACGCAGCTTGCTGTTCACTAAACCCCCAAGTGATTTATCTGTTTATGTTAAAGAAGCGGAAAGTGATAAACAAGAGTTTAATATAAGTCTATATGATATGTTGGGTGCTCTGCAAAAACTGCTGCGAAGGCAAAAAATTCAAAAGCCGCTATACACGAAAGTAACGAAACAAGAGATATCGATCGAGAAACGAATGGATGAAATCATGATTGAGTTACAATCAATAAAAGGGAAGAAAAGTTTTTTTGAACTGTTTTCGCTCCCGGTTAAGGAGCATATCGTCATTACTTTCATGGCGGTGCTGGAACTGATGAAACTAAATGAAATCATCGTTGAACAGGAAGATAACTTTTCGGAAATCATGATTGCTGCTAAGGAAGGTGTAGAACCAGTTGGAAGTTATTAATTGGAAAGGGATTCTTGAGGCATTATTGTTTGCTGCCGGAGATGAAGGGCTCTCCGTCAAACAAATTGCCTCTGTCCTGGAAATTACGGAATATCAAGCAACGGACATCGTTGAAAGTTTGAAGGAAGAATATATATCTGATGTACGCGGGATTCAGGTGATCGAAATAGCGGGTGTTTATCAAATGACGACAAAGAAAGAGCACTCGGATTACTTGAAAAGACTAGTGGAAACATCAAGCACTCAAGGCTTGTCCCAGGCTGCCTTGGAAACACTCGCAATCATTGCCTATAAGCAGCCGATTACCAGAGCGGAAATTGATGAAATTCGGGGAGTGAAAACGGAACGCCCCATTCATACACTTGTCACTAAAGTCTTAATAAAAGAGGTCGGCCGTGCTGAAGGCTCCGGCCGGGCTTATTTATATGGGACAACAAAAGAGTTTTTGGATTACTTCGGCCTGAATTCCATAGATGAATTACCGCCACTAGCCGATAATTCGGATGATAGCTTTGAAAATGGTGAAGCCGATCTGTTTTTTGAAAAATTTCAGCAAACAATCGAATAACATTTTTCTTTAAATTGTGATAATATAGAAAAAAATGAATGCGGGGGGATTGCGGGTGCAAATTGTAGCATGCAATGGATTTGGGCTTGAAAAGTCAAAGTCAAATTCACCTGAGGATTTTTTTAATCGATCCGTTATACAATACATAAAGGATGGAGAAGAAAAGACGCTGAATGTACTGTATCTTCGCTATTTTGATGAGATGGTAACTCGTTGGACCCCATATCCCGCCAATCCCATATTCAAAAGCCCTAACAGGGATATTTATATGGCTGATATCATTGCCATGGTCTGTTTACTCAAGGACCCGAGCCTGGTTAACCGAAAACGTATATATATAAATGCAGAAAAAGAGCTGGCTGGTTATTTCGAAAATATAGATTTTGAAAAATTGGAGAAAGTGTTTATATCTATTGACCAAGCTAAACCATATGATATAGAATCACATGTTGACTATTATATTCAATCTTAATCATTTTGAGGAGGGTTCACGGTTGGGGAATACATTGGTAAAATCTCAGCTTGAGGATGTAAAAGGCTTTTTAGAAACGACAGTGGCTCAGCTAGAGGAATTTATAAATGAGACGACCTATTCTAAGCTGCAAGAAGAAAAAAGCGGGGATGAAACCTATTATAAAGGGATTCTTTCTAGTTTAAGAAGAATGCTTGTAAGTTGTGAAGAGGGCTTGGAGGCTTGCCAAATCGTTCTGAAAAATGATGTTTTCAATAAAGCTGCAGCTGAAAAGACGCTTTATAGAATTTATCATCAATGTATCGAAGAATACTTTTCCCCAAAATCAGATCGGTGGTTTGAGGACAGCAGATCTGCCTATACAGGGAAAAACTCGATTAAATTTCACCAAAGTGTACCTGACAGCATAATAACCATTCTGAAGGCAGTGGAAAGTGGATTCCAGACCATGCGTGAAGAATTGGAGTTTTATGAAACGGATTACCGGACGAAAATGTTACAGTCAAGATAATGAAACAGCTAGGCTTAATAGGCCTAGCTGTTTTTTTTATCTATAAATGGAATCTCCGCTTATTCGAAACATAAAATACTTTGATGATTTATGTGCATAAAGGCTAAGAGGAGGTTGCAAGATGTCTGATGTAAGAGATTATGCTAAAGAGGTAAGTGATTGGGTTGATGGAGTGATGGAATATCTTGAGAAGATCGATATCACCGATTCGCCATTGCTGTCAAATATTGAACGGCTTTCCGAGATGACAAAAGATATGGATGCAGAAGAAATGGATTATGAGGATATGGTCCTGATTGAAGAAGAGATGGCTCGGGTTTACGAGGAAATTGAAGAGCTCGCTAGGGAATTCAATATACAGGAAAGGCAATCGGTGCCGATTGGGAAGCATACGCTACCGCCGTTACCTTATTCCTATGATGCGTTGGAGCCGACGATTTCGAGGGAAATCATGTATCTGCACCATGATAAGCATCATCAAGCATATGTCGATGGTCTGAATAAAGCGGAATTGATGATGAAAAAAGCGAGGGAAACAAAAGATTTTTCCTTGTTGAAACATTGGGAAAAGGAAGCAGCCTTTCATGGGTCAGGCCATTATCTCCATACGCTGTTCTGGGAAGAGATGATCCCGGGAGGGGGCGGACAGCCAAGGGGGGATTTACTTAACCAGATTGAGAAGGATTTTGGAAGCTTTGCCGCTTTTAAAAGTCATTTTAGTGAAGCTGCCAAACAAGTGGAAGGTGTTGGCTGGGCGATTTTAGTCTGGGTTCCGCGTGCGCGGCGGCTAGAAATACTTCAATCGGAATTGCATATGGTTTTGACTCAGTGGGATACAATCCCGATCCTTGTTCTTGATGTATGGGAACATGCTTATTACCTGCAATATAAAAATAATCGGGCAGCCTATGTGGACAAATGGTGGGACATTGTAAACTGGCCGAAAACAGCCGTAAGGTTCACCGAAGCGAAAAAGCTTATTTGGAAAATGCAATAACAGATAAAATATAGTAAAGTTTTTGGAGAACCAAATACAAATACAGAGCCGTAAAGGTTCGTTCCGGACTGTAGACAAACTCGATGAAAACTCAGTTTGCCTGCAGTTTTTTATTTGAAAAGTTCCGCCGACTGTCTGCCAAGCAAAATCAAAGCAAGCGCCTTTGGTGTCTCTGCTAGCCAGTTTTTTGGCAGTAGTGTCGTAAATTTCTCAATTCAATGAAGATGACGGTAAAAACCATAAAGACCGGAGAGCTTTTTCCGACCCGCAGCACTGTCGTGGGACGTTAACGCAGTTTATCGACCTAAACTACACTTTATTCGACCTACCTCGCACTTTATTCGACCGTCGAGGCACTATATTCGACCGTTCACAAATTTTTTTCGACCTTCACCTTACTATTTGGAATCCGAACAACATTTTGCCACCAAACTGAAACGAGCCTAAAAGGTTCGTGTTTTTTTGCCTGAAATTTTGTATCAAGAATTTTTTAGGGAAATTATGGCAAGGATATAAAGGAGAACCTGCTAATTTAATTTTAAAGCGACTTATGATTCTCATTTGGATATTATAATTAGATTGAAAGGGAGATGATATCATCTCACGAAATAGTGAGTACATGTCTTATTTAAATCCTTGAAATAACATTGGAAATGTGTTATTACTGCATATCTGAAGTACTATGGGTTTTTAAAAATAATTAATTTATATCAATATAAAAACTGTGACCAATTTGTGAACTTAAAAATTATTAAGGTATATTTATTGACTAGTTTCTATTTAATAATTATTATAAATAGGAGCAGATAAAAAAATTAGCTATTGGAGGAATTTATTATGTCATTAATCAATAAACAAGTTGAAGATTTTAAAGTACAAGCTTACCATGCAGGAGAGTTCAAAGAAGTTACACTTGAAGATGTTAAAGGAAAATGGGCAGTATTCTTTTTCTACCCAGCTGACTTCTCTTTCGTATGTCCAACTGAATTAGCTGATCTTCAAGATAACTATGAAACATTCAAGGAAATCGGTTGTGAAGTTTACTCAGTTTCAACAGATACTCATTTCAGCCACAAAGGATGGGCTGATGCTACTGATACAATCGGTAAAATCCAATATCCAATGCTAGCTGACCCGGCAAACGTTTTATCCCGTCAATTCGGTGTATTGATTGAAGAAGATGGCTTGGCTCTACGTGGAACTTTCATCGTAAATCCAGAAGGACAAATTAAAGCATACGAAGTCAATGATTTAGGAATTGGCCGTAATGCAGAAGAACTTGTAAGAAAAGTTCAAGCTGCACAATTCGTAGCGGAACATGGAGATAAAGTTTGCCCTGCAAAATGGACTCCAGGTGAAGATACACTTGAACCAAGCCTAGACCTTGTAGGTAAACTTTAATTTTTAATGGGAGGGTCCGTTTCTAAAGGTAATGGACATACCCAGCATTGATTACGATTACTGGACAATTCGTCCGAAATGATCTAATGACAAAAGGCACTTACCTAAAATAAGTGCCTTTTGTTTTTCAAAATAATCATTTTAGCACGTTATAATCATTCAGCAAGGAGCACAAAAGATGAAAAAAATATATGATTTATTAATTATTGGTGGCGGTCCTGCAGGCCTCTCAGCAGGTGTTTATGCAGGAAGAGCCAAGCTAAAAACAATAATCCTAGAAAAAGGAACTGGCGGCGGACAAGCTGCAACTACGTCGGAAATAGCCAATTATCCTGGTATCCGTCATATATCGGGCCCTAGGTTAGTTGAAGAAATGAAGCTTCAAAATGAAGATTTTGGCGTTGAGTTCGCCAAAGCCGATGTAACGGGCGTGGATTTCTCCGGTGAGGTGAAAGTCGTAAAAACCCTTGGAGGGGACTACCATGCACGCGCCGTCATCATTGCAACGGGTGCTTCTCCAAGAACACTAGGATTTCCAGGTGAAGAGGAATTTACCGGCCGCGGTGTAGCTTATTGTTCAACATGTGATGGTGAATTCTTTGAAGGGTTGGAAGTTTTCGTTATCGGGGCAGGATATGCAGCTGCTGAAGAAGCTATTTTCCTGACACGCTTTGCAACAAAAGTTACAATCATCGCCCGGGAATCAAGCTTCTCGTGTGCCCCGTCCATTGTTGATAAAGTAATGGCAAATGATAAGATTGAAGTGAAATTCAATACGGAAATCCTTGGGGTATATGGAGACGGGATGATTCAAAGTGCCCGTTTCATCAATAATGCGACTAAAGAAGAGTTTGAATATAAGGCGAAGGAAGAAGACAGTACGTTTGGCGTATTCGTTTTCATAGGTTACGAGCCGAAAACAGAGATTTTCAATGGCCATATCGAAATGGATGATGCTGGTTACATTTTAACCGATGATGATATGAAGACTAGTGTGAAGGGTGTTTATGCAGCGGGCGACCTAAGACCCAAATCCTTGCGCCAGATTATCACGGCTGTATCTGATGGAGCGATTGCAGCAACGGATGCCGGTAAATATATTACAGAAGAAAAAGATCGCCTGGGAATCAAAGATGAACCTGAAGTTGAGAAACCGGCGAAAAAAGAACAGGCCGCTGTCCCAGCAGGCAAGAGCGCTTTATTGAGTGATGCGTTACGTGGCCAATTAAAGGGAATCTTCGGCAAGATGGAGAGCGACGTTACATTAGTGTCCATCGTCGATGAAAGTTTGCCAAAATCAGTCGAATTGCGAGACTTCTTGTTGGATGTTGCGGAATTAGGAGATAAGCTCCATCTTGAGTTATACAACAAAGGGGAAAATACGGAAATTGAAGAAAAAATCAATGCAGATAAGTTCCCTGTCGTTTCCCTCTTAAATTCGAATGGTGAATACAGTGGCGTCAAATACCACGGTGTACCAGGCGGCCATGAGTTGAATTCCTTCATTCTGGCTATCTATAACCTGGCCGGACCTGGTCAAGCATTGGATTCAGTCGTATTGAATTCAATCAAGGGTATCAGTAAAAAAGCGAACATTAAGGTTATGGTTTCATTGGCATGTCACTACTGTCCTGACGTTGTAGTGGGCGCTCAGCGCATAGCGATTGAAAACCCTAACGTTGAAGCTGAAATGGTCGATATAAGCAATTTCCAGGAAATCAAGAAGAAATATAAAGTCATGAGCGTGCCGGCCATGATCATCAATGATGAAGAAGTGGTATTCGGAGCTAAGAAAATTGATGAAATCGCTGCATTATTAGTATGATAGAACACTAAATCGATAGGGGTCCCCTATCGATTTTTTTTTATGGGAAATCACTGAGAAAATCAGTAGATGACATGAAGGATTACATTCTTTTATTCATAACCCTTGTCCCTTTGCATAAACTTGTACAAAAACAAGTAAAGAGACGAGGGGGCACTCATGCGTTTTCCATATAAAGGGTTATCAAGTTTGTGTATCGTCATTCTCCTGTTGTCTTTTATGGCTCCTGTACAAAGCGCCAAAGCAAATGTATCCGTAAGTGCCCATAGTGCGATATTAATGGATGAGGATAGCGGAAGGGTCATTTATGAAGTGAATGCCCATGAAAAGAACCGTATTGCAAGCATTACGAAAATAATGACGGCTATCTTGGCTATTGAATCGGGACAAATGGATGAAAAAGTGAAGGTAAGCAGCAATGCCTTCGGGACGGAGGGCTCTTCCCTTTATTTAAAAGAAGGAGAAAAAATTAAGCTCGAAGATTTGGTTTATGGCTTGATGCTTCGTTCAGGTAATGATGCAGCAGTCGCGATCAGCGAAAAGGTTGGCGGAAGCCTGGATGGATTCGTCTGGATGATGAATCAAAAAGCTGAAGAAATCGGAATGAAAAATACCCATTTTTCAAATCCACATGGTTTGGATAATACGAAGAACCATTATTCAACCGCATATGATATGGCCATACTCACTCGTTATGCCATGCAAAATAAAACGTATGTAAAGATTGCCGGCACAAAGGAACACAGGGCACCTAATTCCACAGAACAATGGGATTATGTATGGAAGAACAAAAACCGTTTGCTTACACAACTATATGAGTATTGCACAGGTGGGAAAACAGGTTATACCAAACTAGCAAAACGTACCTTGGTCACGACGGCAACAAAAAACGAACATGACCTGATTGCTGTGACATTGAATGGCCCGGATGATTGGAATGATCATATTCAAATGTACGAATCCGCCTTTAAGGATTATAAGCCGACAGAAATTTTACCCGAAGGCATGGTAAAAAATATGGAAAATGAAATATATAAAGGGCATGTCTACATTAAAAATGATTTTTCGTACCCACTGACAAAAGAAGAGAGAGAAATGGTCAATGTGAAAATGAAATTGCTGAAGCCCCAGAAGGCTTGGAAAGATAAAAGGAAAATCCCGGAAGTGGTTGGCAGAGCATCCATCTATCTCGATGGAAAGAAAATAGGCACTCGTTCGATTTTTTATGGGGAAGCAAAAGAAAGCTTCAAGCAACAATCATTCCAATCTTCATGGGCTGAGGTATTTGAAGCGGTATTGGGAATCGGACGAAATGGTTAATTACATTTGGTTCGGGATGTTTGTGATCGGTATTGTCTTTGGCATGGTTAATGGGACGATGGAACAGGTGAATGAAGCTCTTTTTGTCAGCGCAAAGGAAGCGGTCACCCTTTGTCTGGGATTGATGAGCATACTAGTTTTTTGGCTGGGCCTGATGAAAATAGCGGAGGAGTCGGGGCTGTTAGATAAACTATCCAACTTGTTCAAGCCATTCATGAGATGGCTGTTCCCAGAAGTTCCTCCTAATCATCCCGCTATGGGGTATATACTTTCCAATATGATGGCAAACACATTCGGATTGGGGAATGCAGCTACGCCTCTTGGTATAAAAGCCATGGAACAGCTAAAGAAACTAAATGGAGGAAAAGCAACGGTCAGCCGCTCGATGGTCACTTTTTTAGCAATCAATACCTCAAGCGTAACGTTGATTCCAACTACTGTCATAGCGATCCGCATGAATTACGATGCCCACTCCCCGACGGACATCGTTTTTCCGACCATAATAGCAACGGCCATTTCTGCCGTTGGAGGAATCGCGATAGATCGATATTTTTATTACAGGAGAAAGAGGAACGGGAGGGAATAGGATGTTGCACTGGATGACCACCATTTCGATTTGGATGATACCGATTTTGATACTCTGCATATTACTCTACGGCACATTGAAAAGAGTTCCCACCTATGAGACCTTCGTTGAGGGGGGGAAAGAAGGAATCAGCATGTCTTTTTCCCTCATCCCTTTCCTGGTAGGGATGCTTGTGGCGATTTCAGTATTTAGAGCATCAGGGGCGTTGGATTTCATTGTACAATCACTGCAGCCCTTGCTTTCCTTTCTTCATTTTCCGTCTGAGGTTTTACCCCTTGCGATTATTAGACCAATATCCGGAACCGCCGCTTTAGGAATCACCAGCGACCTGATATCGGTTTATGGACCGGATTCCTTTATTGGGCGCTTGGCTGCCACGATTCAGGGAAGTACAGATACCACCTTCTATGTATTGACCGTTTATTTTGGAGCCGTCGGAATCAAAAAAATGGGTGATGCCCTTAAGGTCGGCCTATTGGCAGACTTGATCGGAATCATAGCTGCCGTTATTGTCGTCACACTGGTTTTCGGTATGAATTAAAGGTAGGGAAATGGGCGATTCCATTTCTTTTTTTTTGTCTTTTTTCTTAAAATTAGTCCTCCATTAATAGGGTTCATTCAAAATTTCATCAAAAGAAACATTTTTTTGTATGGAAAAATAAGCTATGTTACACTCATTATGGAAACCAACCCATTTAACCGTCCCATTATTGGTGTAATAATAAAAGAAAAGCTCTTAATAGCGAAAAACCTTTTGTTTTTGCCTCTCAATATGTAATAATTGTATGATTGTGTATGTATAGACAATAACAAACGAATGATTATACTATGGGGTGAAGATAGATGGAACGATTACAAAAGGTGATAGCACATGCTGGACTGGCTTCCCGCCGTAAAGCAGAAGAGTTGATTTTAGAAGGTAAGGTAAAAGTGAACGGCAAAGTAGTGAAGGAATTAGGTGTGAAGGTAGGGCCTAATGATAAGGTCGAGGTTAATGAAGTCCCGCTTGAAAAAGAAGCCCCGGTTTATTTCCTATTCTATAAACCGCGCGGCGTCATTTCGGCAGTTTCTGATGATAAGAACAGAAAAGTCGTAACGGACTTTTTCCCTTACATCAATGAACGGATTTATCCAGTTGGCCGATTGGATTACGATACTTCGGGCTTATTGATTTTAACGAATGACGGAGAATTTGCAAACACGTTAATGCATCCGAAGCATGAAGTGGATAAAGTGTATGTGGCAAAAGTGAAAGGAATGCCTTTGCGTGAAAGCTTGAAAAAGCTGGATAAAGGTATCAAGTTGGAGGATGGCAAGACTGCTCCAGCCAAGACAAGGGTATTGTCTACCGACAAGAAAAAGGAAACGGCCATCGTTGAAATCACAATACATGAAGGCAGGAACAGGCAAGTCCGCCGGATGTTCGAAGCAATTGGCCATCCCGTCATTAAATTGAAGAGGGAACAATATGGTTTCTTGACATTGGACGGTTTAACAGCAGGAGATTCCCGGGAGCTGACTCCACATGAAGTTAAATTAATGCGGACATTAGCAACGACCGAACCTAAACAGCGGAGAATGTAGACAAGATTTTTTCCTGTATTGATAGGTTGAAACCACTACCCCATTCTTCTCCTGGAAGAATGGGTGGTGGAAAACAACCTGTAAATACCTTTTCCTTCATGAATCGGGAAAGAATGTCACAAAACCTTCAGAAATGTAAATAAAAAGGACATGGCGTTAAATGGTATAATGGTATGGTTAAATTTAGTGTGGCCTTAGGAGGATCTCTATGGATAAGAAGAAGCGACGCCTAATTAGCAGAACCATCATTCTCCTGCTTTTAGGTGCAGCTTTAGTGTTTGCCCTTTATACGAACTTCACTAAAGATAAGAATGAAAGCCTGAGAAAAGGATCCGATGCACCCAATTTCGTCTTGACTGATATGGAAGGCAAAGAGCATAAACTTTCCGATTACAAGGGAAAAGGCGTCTTCCTGAACTTTTGGGGTACATATTGCAAGCCGTGTGAATATGAAATGCCTTATATGGAAAATCAATATAAAAACTTTAAAGACCAGGGCGTTGAGATATTGGCGGTTAATGTCGGGGAATCTGACTATGCTGTCAATAATTTCATTACAAAGCATGATCTTACCTTTCCTGTCATGATCGATAAAGGTAGGGAAGTGGAAAATGCTTATCGCGTGGATATATTGCCTGTCACCTTTTTGGTTGATAAAGAGGGGAAAGTGATAGATATCATCACTGGAGCTTTGACAGAAGAGAGCATCCAAAAGCATATGGAGAGAATTAAACCATAATATTGGGGAGTTTTTGACATGAAAGAAGTAAAATGCGATTGTGGTCATGTAAATCCGTTTGGCACAAAGATTTGTGGGAAATGCGGTATGGTGCTTGATAACGAAAAAGAGAACAAGCTTATTGATATGAGATATGAAGGAAGTGCCAGGCGTTCACAAACATATAAAAAAACGATCATCGATAAAATATGGAACTTCTTTTCTTCCGTTAAGGTCGGGGTGACGCTCATTGTCATTGCCTTGATCGCTTCGGCTATCGGGACGATTCTACCCCAGGAAATGTACATTCCTTCAACAGCTACGCCTGCAGAGCATTATGAACTGGAATACGGCTGGTTCGGAATGGTGTATTATGAACTCGGGTTTCATAACTTGTATAGCTCATGGTGGTATTTGATTATCATAGGCATGCTGGGCATATCACTATTGATTGCCAGTATCGACCGGTTCTTTCCGTTATATCGATCGTTAAAAAAACAAGGGGTCACACGTCATGACGGGTTCATGAAACGTCAGCGGATTTATGGGGTGACAAAGCTTGAAGACCAAGATATAAACCTTGAAGGAGTAAAGGATAGACTAAAAAGGCAGCGTTATCATATACGAGAGGAAAACGGTCATATACTTGCCGAAAAGGGTCGTTTTTCACGTTGGGGACCCTATGTAAATCATATTGGACTTATCATTTTCTTAATTGGAGCATTATTGCGTTCCGTCCCTGGGATGTATATCGACAAAGTACTTTGGCTGCGTGAAGGCGAGAGAAAAGAAATCCCGGGTACAAATGGTGAATACTACCTCCAGAATAATGAATTTACCTTAGAGGTGTATGACAAAGAGAATGAAGAAGATGAGCAGTACAGTGCTGCAATTGATAAAACCGGTACGATCGCAAAAACCTATCAATCCGATGTTACGCTCTATGAGCGCAAGGGAGAAACCTTACCAGGGGAAAAAGTGGACCTTGATAAGCTTAAAGATTACAAAATCAAAGTCAATGAACCTCTGAAACATGATCATTATGCTCTCTACCAAGTAGACTATAAATTGGATGAGCTCAGTACGATGGCTTTTAATTTGATAAATAAAAAAACCGAAGAGAAATATGGCAGCTTAAAGGTTGATTTGAATAATCCTCAAAAGAAATACGAGTTGAAAGAAGGATATTCCGTTGACTTGATCAGTTACTTCCCAGATTTCGAGTTCGATGAAAAAGGCGAGCCTAGAACGATATCGAAGATTCCGAATAATCCAGCATTTATCTTTAAAATGCATACTCCGGATAAGCCAGAGGGTGAAGTCAGTTTCGTGGCGATTAAGGAGACTGTGGAGCCCTTAGGGGAAAACACTTATAAAATGGCTTTTAATGGTGTGGAAACCCAAGATGTCACGGCTTTGACCGTCAGGAAGGATTTAACGCTTTGGATCCTATTCACTGGTGGGATTATCTTCATGATCGGCGTTGTCCAAGGGTCTTATTGGAATCACCGGCGTATATGGATTAAAAGGAAAGATGATGAGATACTTTTGGCCGGCCATACAAACAAAAACTGGCATGGCATTAAAAGAGATATAAAACAAGCGATAGAATCAACATCACTTTCCGAACCAATGGATCAACTTGAAGAGGAGAAATCTTCTAGTAAGGGGGAAGTTTTAAATGGCTGAATTAAGCAGTAACCTTTTATATGCCGCTTTCATTTTATATCTGACCGCTACCTTTTTATTTGGGGGATCGATCAAGGATAAACGCGGGGCGGAGGAAAAGAAACAAAACAAATGGGCTAAGCTGGGCATTTTCATTACTATTATCGGATTTGCAGCGCAAATTGGGTATTTCATCACAAGATGGATTGCTGCAGGGCATGCCCCGGTAAGTAACCTGTTTGAATTTACGACCTTTTTCGGAATGATGCTGGTCGGTGCTTTCATATTAATTTATTTTCTTTATAAAACACCTGCCCTTGGGCTATTCGCTTTACCGATCGCATTATTGATAATCGCTTATGCAAGTATGTTCCCAACAGAAATTTCGCCACTCATTCCTGCTTTGCAGAGCGATTGGCTTCATATTCATGTAACGACTGCTGCGGCAGGACAGTCAATCCTTGCCATAAGTTTCGTTACTGCCATCATTTATTTAATCAAATTCGTCGATCAGACACAATCAAGCAAAAGAACGTTCTGGCTTGAAGCCATCATGTTTACATTAGTCTGCACCCTCGGTTTCGTCATCATCACTTCTTCTTTTGCTGCCATGGGTTATAAGGCAAATTTTGATTGGGTCGATAAAAATGGTGTAGAGGTCAAACAGGAATTCAACCTGCCGGCATTGGTAGGTCCCAATGAAGGGAAACTTATCGAGACGGATCGGTTTGAACCTCTGGTGGACATGCCTGCACTGATCAATGCCAAGAAACTGAATACTGTAATTTGGTCAATCGGTGCGGGACTCGTCCTGTACGGTTTAATAAGGTTGATCGCTCGCAAAAGAGTGGCGGCATTGATTAAACCGATCGTTAAAAATGTGAATTTGAATTTATTGGACGAGATTAGTTATCGTTCGGTCCTTATCGGTTTTCCGATCTTTACACTCGGTGCCCTCATTTTTGCAATGATCTGGGCTCAAGTGGCCTGGACACGATTCTGGGGCTGGGATCCGAAAGAAGTCTGGGCACTGGTTACTTGGTTGTTTTATGCGGCTTTCTTGCATCTCCGCATGTCAAAGGGGTGGCAAGGGGAAAAATCAGCTTGGCTTGCCGTAATCGGTTTTGCCATCATAATGTTTAACTTGATATTCGTAAATCTTGTTATTGCTGGTTTGCATTCATATGCTTGATTCTGTATTGTAATATTTAGATGAAGGGGGTCTTTTGATAGAAACGTCGAGGAGTAGGCTTATCGATTTTTCTGGAAAATGCCCCCTTTTTTGTCGCTCCCTTTAAAAAACAATATTTCGTTGAAATAGCATTTAAGAATTCTAAGTGGGCGGTCAAAGTCTTTTTTTGTGACAAAATGGTGAAAGGTTCATGGAAGCCATGCGAAATACGCTCTTTATCGTACTTTGTGAGGAAAAAGTATTAGTCATGGAAGTTTTCATTTTGTAGAATATATGATAGGAGGCTGATTACATAATGTATAACGCTATTAAAATTCTCGTGGTGGATGATGAGGAAAGAATCCGCCGGCTGTTAAAGATGTATTTGGAAAGAGAAGAATACATGATCGATGAAGCTGAAAATGGAGATGTGGCTTTAACAAAAGCCCTTGAAAATGATTATGATTTAATTTTATTGGATATTATGATGCCTGGTAAAGATGGAATCGAAGTTTGCCGTGAATTAAGGGAAAAGAAAACGACACCGATTATCATGCTGACTGCTAAAGGTGAAGAAGTGAACCGCGTTCAAGGGTTCGAAGTGGGTACCGATGATTATATCGTAAAGCCTTTCAGTCCGCGTGAAGTGGTGTTAAGGGTTAAGGCTTTATTACGTCGATCATCAAGCACAAGTTACATGCAGACGGAAACGACGGCAAAAGATGTGATCGTCTTCCCACATCTAACCATTGATAATGATGCCCACCGTGTACTTGCAGATAACAAAGAGGTTTCATTAACACCAAAAGAATATGAATTATTATATTTCTTGGCGAAATCCCCAGATAAGGTTTTCGATCGGGAGCAATTGTTAAAAGAAGTGTGGCACTATGAATTCTTTGGAGATCTTCGAACTGTAGACACGCATGTTAAACGCTTACGTGAAAAATTAAACCGCATATCCGAAAACGCAGCAAAGATGATTGTCACCGTTTGGGGTGTAGGTTACAAGTTCGAAGTCGTTAATGACTGATGCTATGGGGCAGTGTTGTAGGGAAGCTATGGGCAACGATCCTATTGCTCGTGTCGTTTGTATTAATCGTGTTAACTGTTCTGCTGGTCGAATTCTTTGAGAATTTCCAAATTGAAAATATTGAAAATGATTTAACCAAAACCGCTGAACAAATCATTAAGGTTACCAATGAACATCAGGGATCCAGCAATGAGGTTTTACAAATAGCTTCGGAACTAATAGGCAACGAAGCGAAGATGATCATTCTAAATGATGACAAAATGATATTCTCATCCATCGGAGGAGATAAGGAGTTCGAAATCACACCGGAACTCATAAAAAATGATTCCGAATTACTCAAGGTTTTTACAGAAAGAAAGACTGTGAAAAAGGAAATGGCGCTTTCCGATGATGCGGGTAACGAGGAATTGTCAGCAATCGTAGTAGGCATTCCACTTGAATTGAATGGGGAACAGGATGAAGTATTTCTATTTCAATCGTTGGAGTCCATGGAAGAAACCACAAAATCCACTACACAGTTCATTTTATTGGCAGCAGGCATCGCCATTATTTTGACAACGATTTTTGCTTTCTTTTTATCCACAAGAATTAATGCCCCATTGGTGAAGATGAGGGAAGCCGCTCTAGCGATTGCCCGGGGGAAATTTGATACAAAGGTTCCAATTCTGACTCAAGATGAAATCGGTGAGCTGGCCATAGCGTTTAATCAGATGAGGAAGCAGCTGAAATTCAATATGAATGCACTTAGTCAGGAAAAGGAACATCTCTCAAGCATTCTTAGCAGTATGGCAGATGGGGTCATTACCTTCAATAAAGATGGCACAATTCTTGAAACGAATCCGCCTGCGGAAAGGTTCCTGCAATCCTGGTACTTTGAAAAGGGCTATAACCGGGAAGATAATGTGAATGTCCCGTTGGTTTTAATGAATCTTTTTGATGAATCAGAATCCTTCGATAAGGAGAAGGTCGGTGAAATTACCTTGCAGGGCCGAGATTGGGGATTGATTGTCAGTCCCCTATACACAAATGCCGACAATATACGGGGAGCGGTGGCCATCATACGGGATATGAGTGATGAAAGACGTATGGACAAACTTAGGACTGATTTCATAGCTAATGTCTCGCATGAGTTAAGAACGCCGATTTCAATGTTGCAGGGATATAGTGAAGCGATCGTAGATGACATTGCGAGCAGTGAAGAGGAAAAGGTGGAAATGGCCCGCATCATCTATGATGAGTCTTTGAGAATGGGACGGTTGGTCAATGATCTGCTCGATCTTGCTAAATTGGAATCGGGTAAAATGAACCTTAGCTATGAATGCGTACCTATTTCTCCTTATTTAAAGAGGATTACAAGTAAGTTTTCCGGGCTAGCTAAAGAAAAAGGGATCACAATTTCAGCCAGTCTTGAAGATGATCAAATTCAATGGCATTTCGATCCGGACCGTATTGAACAGGTTTTGACCAATTTAATTGATAATGCGATTCGTCATACTCCTCCAGGAGGTAACATTGATGTCATTCAGAGGACAAGTGATCGAAGGGGTCTGATCATTGATGTGAAGGACTCTGGATCTGGAATTCCCGAAGAAGATTTACCTTTTGTATTCGAGAGGTTTTATAAAGCGGATAAAGCAAGGACCCGCGGGCGTTCGGGCACCGGATTGGGTTTGGCAATCGTAAAAAATATAATCAATGCCCATGATGGCTTCATATCGGTAAACAGTTTACCTAATAAAGGGACAACGTTCAGTTTTATCCTGCCTCGAATTTTGGAGAATGCTGAATGAATGACGGGTGGCTTGCCAAAAAATCTTGTTTCATAAGGAACTGAGAAGACAAAGGCAATTGGATTTCTTTCCAACTTGCCTTTGTTTTTTTTGAGGAAACAGTAAAGTCCCGAATAT
Source organism: Peribacillus sp. NPDC055009 (assembly GCF_053608705.1). NCBI lineage: Bacteria > Bacillati > Bacillota > Bacilli > Caryophanales > Bacillaceae > Peribacillus > Peribacillus sp. NPDC055009. Next base: position 293,672 of record NZ_JBSGVZ010000004.1, read on the forward strand.
GTGGAAATTAACGGAATTTTATAATAATATAAAAGCCGAAGTATGTAACTTTTATTTAGGATTGACGACTATATTTATGAACGGATGTGGGGAAATGATGGATTCCGTTTTCCACGATCTTTATGAGAAATATCATCAGGAAATTTATCAATTCATTTTTTATATGACCAAGAATCGAGAAACGGCTGAGGACCTTGTTCAGGAGGTCTATATCCGGGTGATGAAGGCGTATGAACGCTTCGAAGGAAAGAGCAGTGAAAAAACGTGGATGTATTCGATTGCTAGAAATGTGACGATTGATTATTTTCGGAAACAAAAAGGGTGGAAAGACAAAATCTTCCCCAACTTTGATTGGGATAGGCAATTGATAAAAGATAAAGAACCCATTCCCGAAGAAGTGGCTATCATGAACGATGAAATCCAAGATATTTATCAATGCCTAAACCGGTGTACCACGAATCAAAGATCCGTCATCATTTTACGATATATTCAGGGATTGTCCATTACGGAAACTGCTGAAGTATTGAATTGGAGTGAAAGTAAGGTAAAAACAACCCAGCACCGTGCTTTGAAGGCTATTAAAAAGTTGATGGAGGATTTATCAGGAAAGGAGGGCCACCGCATTGAGAAGGTCCCGTTGGAAAGAAAGCGAAATTGAAGACTTGCTCCGAGAGCTTCCGAAATTTAAAGATGACCGAACCAAGGCAGAGGTGTTTGCGAGAATACATGATAAAAAGAGAAAGAAACACTGGATACCTCTAATTGCGGGTGTTGCCTCCTTATTCTTAATGGTTGTTTTGGCATCATCGTTAATTATCGAAAAAAAAGGAACGACAAGTCAAGAGGACAGCGGCAGTAGTGGGAAATTATCTCTATCTGAAAATAAGGAAACGGCAGATCATGAACGGCAGGATGCAAGCAACAAAGAAATTCCTCCAGAAGATAAACAGGATTATCAAGAGTTTTCGAGTAAGCAAGCAAAAATTGAATCTAAAGACGAGGTTTCAGAAATGGAACCCGGAAAAGGGAAAAAGGAAAAAAACTTTGCACAAGCGATTTATCAAAATGACCTTAACGATGCATCGATCATTACGATGGGGATCCCAGATGATCAAATGAATTTCATCGTTCCCATTTCAATTAAACTCAAACATTACGATCAAAGTGATACATTGAAACAGTTAGTTAATCAAATGTCCGATATCAATGAAGAGCAATATGGGCTATCTGATTATTTTCCACTTGATATAAAGATTAGCCAAGGAAACGATACGGCCACTGCTCATATTGACTTTCAAGAAAAAAGCCAACTATTGGATGAAGATACACTTTTTCTCCATTCGTTGGAGGAAACTCTTTCCTATAATAATATAGAGAAAATGACATTTTCTACAGATGGTGAGCAAGGTGCCATGTTTGCGCATGCGGGATATTTAAAGGAGTTGGATATACCTCATCAAAAAAATCGCACATACCTGCTTTACCAGAAGGATGAGTCCTCCCCAAGGTTTCTTGTTCCAAGCAATATGGGATATCAGGACTTTGATGAAGCGCTGCAGGCTGGAAAAGGGGAGGCAGACATCGAGGGAATTTCACCTGCAATCCCGCCTGACCTGAAATGGGAAAGGATAAGCTCGAATGGAGATCTTGTGATCATTCAATTATCAGATCAAGCTGCTATTGAAAATAGTGAGGAATCCCTTCAAGCTTTAGAAGCCATCCTCTTCATAGCTAAGGATTTTGGTTTTGAAAAAGTGAAGTTTGAAAATGCTCCAATTGAAGAGGTAGGCCAGCTGAATTTAACTGAAGACATATTGGTGCCCAAAGCTCCGAACCAAGTGAATTGATGCAGCGGGCTTAGGTTTAATAAATATGAAGGTTTTTCATATGATGGTGTGTTATAAACACACTGTCCATGGTAAGCAAAAGCCCCTTGCATTTACAGAAAAAGTGCCCGCGCTGACGGGCACTTTTTTGTCTTATAATGAAATACGGGCCATGAATGTAATTTCTTCTGTTTCCATTAAAAATTGTTTCATGTTATCCTCCAATGGTAAATCAAAGCTCAAAACCATGATGGCTTCCCCGCCAGCTTCTTTACGGCCAACCTGCATGGTGGCGATATTCACTCCGTGATCACCCAGGACCTTACCTACGTTACCGATTACACCAGGTTTATCGGTATGCTGGATATAAAGTAAATTCGGTTCTGGATGAAAGTCGATTTTGAAACCATTCAAACTTACAATTCGAGAACCGTAATTTTCGATATAGGTCCCACTGATTGTTAATTCACGGTGGTCACCTTTTACTTTAAGGCTGATCAAATTCGAGTAACCTAAAGAGTCCGTAGAGATTTTTTCACCAACGGTTATGCCACGCTCTTTTGCGATCAACAAGGCATTCACTTCATTTACAGATGCATCGACTCTTGATCTGAAAAAGCCGGAGATTAGACTTTTTGTAAGAATCGCTGTATCGAAATCCAATGATTCTCCGGCATACGTAACGGAGATCTCCTGAATTCCTTCATTCATGCACTGAGAAGCAATGGATCCCATTTGCTGAACAAGTTGATAGAATGGCTGTACCTTTTCAAAAACTTCTTTAGATATGGCTGGCAGGTTGATCGAACTTGAGACTGGATTTCCTTCGAAATAGGTCAATACCTCCTGGGCAACCTGTACGGCAACATTTAATTGGGCTTCTTTAGTTGAAGCACCCAGATGAGGTGTAGCAATGACGCTATCCAGTTCAAGCAGTTTATGGCCAATTGGAGGTTCTTCGACGAAAACGTCCAGTGCCGCCCCTGCGACATGTCCTTGAACTAACATTTCATATAAATCATCTTCGTCCAGAATACCGCCCCGGGCGCAGTTAAGTACATAAACCCCTTTTTTACAGGTAAGCAGTTTTTCTTTATTGATTAATCCTCTAGTTTCTTTCGTAAGTGGTGTATGAACAGTAATGATGTCTGCTTTAGGAAGCAATTCATCTAACGGCAGGGCAGTTACGGACATTTTCTTTGCACGATCGACAGTAAGGAACGGGTCATAGACAATGACATCCATGCCGAATACCTTAGCGCGTTTGGCAATTTCCCCTCCGATACGTCCAAAGCCAACTATTCCTAATGTTTTACCACGAAGTTCAGTACCCGTATATGAAGAACGTTTCCACTCCCCATTCTTCAGTGAAGCATAAGCTTGCGGAATGTGGCGCATTAATGAAGCCATCATGGCGAATGTATGTTCAGCTGTTGAAATGGTGTTGCCGTCAGGTGCGTTAACCACGACAATCCCGCGTTTTGTCGCCGAGGGGATATCTATGTTATCAACACCGACACCAGCGCGTGCTATAATTTTTAGCTGCGGCATACGGTTCATTAAATCCTCTGAAACCTTCGTAGCACTTCTTACAAGAATTGCATCAATCTGATCAAGTTCGTTTGCAGCTTCCTCTACGGTCTTTTGAATGAGATGAATATTGGATGCCTCAGATAGCGGTCCGAGTCCTTCTGGTTTAATGGCGTCTGCTACTAAAATCCGATACACGACTTAACACCTTCCTAGGAAAAAAATTATCTTAAATTTCAGTTAATTTTACAATTGAAATGCTGAATATGTCAATTTGGCTTAACTGGATGTAAGCGCTTAATAGAATGGTGATCTTCTGATCATCTGTTTAATGTCGCGATATAAATGGCTTTATCAAGGATTGAATAGTATAAAAAAAATTTTCATTATTTCGAATTTTCATTTTTGTATCCACTATTTATTTTAAGCCATTCACTGTGACGATCGATAATCATCCTGAATGAATCAACTGAGAAAAAAAGTGCTATCAAAAAACAGGTAATTCAGATATAATGGAAAGTATAAAAAAATTTTATAGATCTATCTTCGGGGCGGGGCGCAATTCCCCACCGGCGGTGATGAAGAGTTTCTTCTTCTAAGCCCGCGAGCCTTACAAGGCAGGATTTGGTGCAATTCCAAAGCCGACAGTATAGTCTGGATGGGAGAAGATGGAGGTTCCTGAGTGCGTTTCAACAGTTATTTGCTGAACGTTTGTTTGATGTAACCTTTAATTTATCCCTTTAATTCTATTGGAATTAAAGGTTTTTTTATTGAACATCAACATATTTTGGAACCCTAACCTCTTTTTCAGGTAGATCGGAAAAGAAGGAGAGAGACCTATGAAAAAGAACAAAGTGAAAAAAACGGTCACACTTGCCATGATGGGAAGCATTTCTTATTTATTGATGCTTTTAAATTTCCCGTTTCCGGGATTCCCGCCTTTTCTCAATGTTGATTTTAGCGACATACCAGCACTGATGGCGGCATTGATTTTCGGACCGATGGCTGGAATTCTAGTCGAGTTCATTAAGAACCTATTGGATTTAGTCATGACAGGGACCTTGACTGCTGTACCTGTGGGGCATATTGCTAACTTCATAGCCGGAATACTGTTTGTCTTGCCGACTTATTATGTATTTCAGAAAATCAATTCAAAAAAAGGGATGACATTCGCTTTACTTGCGGGAACAGTTTCCATGGCAGTATTCATGAGTGTTTTAAACTATTATGTCTTCTTACCGGCTTATACCTTCTTTATGGGATGGGATGCAATGTCGGCACCCGAGTCAAGAGAGCTCGTTACGACGGCAATCTTGCCTTTCAATGTGATAAAAGGCGTACTCATCACATCCGTATTCATGTTGCTGTTCATTAAATTACAGACATGGATCAATAAACAAACATTATATAAGAATGCTTAATGGCATTAACGATAGAAATAAAAAAACAACCGGATATTTGTATTCGGTTGTTTTTTTATGCCTGTTTCATTTTGGAATGGGATGGCAAAAAAAAGCCATTTTCGATTGAAAATGGCTTGTACGTTATTCGAATTTAAGTGCATCTCCGTCAAATGCCTCGTCAGCAACTTTAATAGAATCCGTTGGGCATCCTTCAAATGCATCCATCATGTCATCTAAAAGTACATCAGGAATTTCAACGATTCCCTCGTTATCGTCAAGGGTAACAAATGCAATCCCTTCGTCATCGTAATCATATATATCTGGTGCCGCTGCTCCGCAAGCTCCACAAGCTATGCATGTTTCTTTATCCACAATAGTAAATTTAGCCATGAATATAACCCCTCCTAAGTTGATTGACAACTGATAATCTTTTTATTTCAGATTATTATCTCTTTCTTATTGTAAGACCGAATGCCAAACTTTTCAATAGAAATTGTATTGATAATAACTATCATGTAGCACAATGTCAACGGAAAACATCGAAATACTTAACTTGGTTCTTTCCATGATTCGTCATTTAGTCACATAATTTTCCTTGTATTCATCAATAATAACGGCGATTTTTGCAGTTATTTGTTACAATGGGTTTATTGGTTAAATGAAACAAGGATGTGAGTCCCATGAATAATTATCTACAGGCCATCATTCTATATGCGATAAAAAAATTTCAAGGCGAACGCTCCATTTATGCTATATACCATATGCTGCAAGGGAAGAAATCGTCACAAACAATCCAGGATGCCCATTTATTCGGGCTAACGGATATTTTTGGGACAATACCTCGATTTACCCGTCAGCAATTAAATCAAAACATTGAACATTTACTTAAGCATGACTTGATTAAATTAACGGATAAACCAGATGCATATGAAATTAGTATGCAAGGTGAGGGAATGTTAGTCGATTACTTTAAAAATAATCCTTTTCCGGCGTATATTAATGGTTGGAAATATCACAATATCACCCCGGTTTTCTGGGGAAGGTTAAACTTACTCATTCAAACCATATCCCATATTGTCCACAATGAAAGACGTTTTTATCCGATACAAAGAAATCCCAAAATCCAATTCTTCGTAAAGGAATTTTTACATGCCAATCGTCAGGATCGAGCATTGATTGCCCAACATCTATATGATGAACTGATATCCCTTTTAGAAAGTCAAAGTGATATGAAACGAGACATATTCATTTTGAAAATAACCGGGATCAACAGGATTGGACTTACGTTTGAACAGATTGCAAAAAGGAAGGATGTAGAAGAAGAGTATGTCCGCTTTACATTCCTTGACTCATTGCATCAAATGCTTGCTGAAATGGAAACGGGAAAGGATTACCCTCTCTTGTCCACATTAACAAATGATTGGAAAAGTAGTGGGAATCCTCATTTGACACAATCTACACAGGCTACTTTACGATACATCCATGAAGGGAAAAGTCTGGGTGAAATTGCTGAAATCCGCAGATTGAAAGTCAACACCATCGAAGATCACCTCGTAGAAATTGTCTTATCGGACAAGAGTTTTCCGATTTCAGATTATGTGAATATCGAGGATGAGAGGAAAATTGCTGAAGCTATTAAGGAACTTGGAACAAAAAAGCTTAAAGCAATCAAGCAGATGGTCGATAATAAAGAGATAAGCTTTTTCCAAATAAGACTTGTACTTGCGAAAATAGGTGAGTGATGATGAATATAGAACGAGTCCTCAAAGAAAAATTCGGTTTTGATGAATTCCGTCCTGGACAAAAGGAAGTGGTTGAATCATTGATGTCCGGCAATCATACCTTAGCGATGCTACCGACCGGATCAGGTAAATCATTATGCTACCAGCTGCCGGCTTATCTTTTAAATAAGACTGTCCTAATTGTCTCCCCATTATTATCATTAATGCAGGATCAAGCAGATCAGCTGAAGATGAGTGGCGAAAAAAGTGTATTGACCCTCAACTCCTTTTTGACATTAAATCAAAAAAGGAAAGCTTTCGACCGGTTGCATAGTTATCGTTTTATCTTTTTATCTCCTGAAATGTTAAGCCTGGAGGGTGTAATAAAATCCTTGAAATCCATAGATATAGGTTTGTTCGTCATAGATGAAGCTCACTGCATCTCACAATGGGGGTATGATTTCCGTCCGGATTATTTGAATTTAGGAGAAGTGAGGCGTGAATTGAACAATCCGTTGACTCTTGCCCTGACAGCAACTGCAACCGATGAGGTCCGGAGGGATATCGTTGGTAAACTCAATATTAAGCCGGTCAATGAAACGGTCTCATCTGTTGATCGGGAAAATATCGCAATTATTGTCGAGCGAATGTTCAGCTACGATGAGAAGCTAGCACGTGTGCTGGAGCTTGTCAGAAAATTTACCGGAAGCGGGATTATTTATTTTTCCTCTAAAAAAGTGGCGGAATCTGTCACAAGATTTTTACAGGAAAACGGGATTGATAGTGTCAATTATTATCACGGTGGAATGGAACAGGAACAAAGGATGCTGATTCAGCAACAATTCATTTCTGGCCAGTTAAAGATTATATGTGCAACAAGTGCTTTTGGAATGGGTGTGAATAAATCCGATGTCAGATATGTTATCCATTTTCATATCCCATCGACGATGGAAGCATATCTTCAGGAGATAGGCAGGGCGGGACGGGATCGTAAGCAAAGTGTGGCTGTCTTATTATATAGTGAAGGGGATGAAGGGCTTCCGCTGCATTTGATGGAGCAGCAGTTGCCTTCGGATTCTCAAATCGATGGTGTATGTTCTTTCCTTAATGCATCACAAAAGATTCCGGTGAATTTGACCCTTTCAGAAAAAGAACAGCTGTCTCAATCCTTTTCGTTAAACGAAGTCCAGCTGCGTTTTTTTACCCAGTTTACGGGTAATAACCTACATCAAGTGGCTGCGATGAAAGAGTATTGTCAAAAGAGGAAATCCAGGAATCAAGAAAAGCTGCATAACTTCCTGCACTGGATCTATGCACCGGAATGTCGACGTTTAGGAATACTGGACTACTTTGGAGAAGAGCATCGGGAAGTGAATCCCATCTGTTGTGATATTTGTGGGATGGATACCGAAAAAATGGCTGATGTATGGCCGGAAGTCAAGGTGGATCCGGTCAATTCCTTTTCCTCGTGGAAAAAGGAATTGGCTTATATCTTATTAAAGAAGGAATATGGCAATGAAAAATAAGCAAGCTGAAATGATTAAACAACTTACAGATAAACAGTTGCTATTTAATTTGTTTCTTACACAAATTATTCTCTTAACGTTAGCCATCTTTTTAGGTATTATTTTATTTAAAGACCGTTCTGCCTTTTTCGACTTATTTATCTATGATGACCTGAACATTTTGCTGATTGGAATTCCCGCAGGAGTCATTGTCGTGCTATTTGACTTATTGCTTATGAAAGTGACACCCTCTTCCTATCAGGATGATGGTGGTATTAACGAACGCATTTTCAGTAATTTGTCATACCCGATGATTTTTGTCGTAGCTTTAGTGGTGGCGATTAGCGAAGAATTATTATTCCGTGGAGTGCTGCAAACACATTTTGGTTTGCTTCTTACGAGCATCATTTTTGCAGCCGTCCATTATCGTTACCTTTTTAATTGGTTTTTATTTTTGAATGTTTTGGTTTTAAGCTTCTTTATCGGTTTTCTATTTGAAATGACTAATAATATCATCGTGACGATTACGGCCCACTTTTTGATTGACTTTATCCTTGGTATTTTAATCAGGAACAAAAAGCAAAGAGGGTTGAGCAAGAAAGGGGGTGACTTGAATGAGCCGGGTACAAAAGAATGAAAAAGAAAATGATCAGGCTGGTGAACTTCGTTCGCGAATTGAACGTCAGAAGGCTAAATCATCATTGCCCAAGCGCAGCAAAGTCCACCAGAATAAAAAGAAAAAAAGTAAAGTGAAGATTAAGTTCCCAATGATACAATTATTAGCGTTATTTTTTATTTTGCTTCCAATTGTATTTTATACCCTTTATACATATCTGCAGGATAGGCCTGTACCTGTTACTAAAAGTGACCAAGTCGTCTTAAAAGAGGAAGATAAAGAATCGATTCCAACTACAGCAACGGCAGAGGACTTAAAGGAAAAAGAGTCGGCAAAGGCTGAAGCGGAGAAAGAGAAAGAAGAAGCTGAGGCTAAAGCCAAAGCGAAGCAAGAAGCTGAGGAAAAAGCCAAAGCGGAGCAAGAGGCTGAAGAAAAAGCCAAAGCGAAGCAAGAAGCTGAGGACAAGGCCAAAGCACAGCAAGAGGCTGAGGAAAAGGCCAAAGCACAGCAAGAGGCTGAAGAAAAAGCCAAAGCACAGCAAATAGCTGACGAAAAAGCAAAGAAGGAAGCAGCAGAAAAGAAAAAGTCTGCCGAAAATGTTCAAGCTGCGAAAACGGATAAAGAGGGATACAAAGTTGTCTTACATACTGTTCAAGGTCAAGAAACATTATTTCGCATTTCCATGAATTACTACAAATCACAGGAAGGGATTGCTCTAATCAAGGAGTGGAATGGGCTGAATGGCAATGAAATTTCCAAAGGTCAAGTATTGAAAATTCCGATCAAGAAATAACGATGGCACTCTGTCTTTATAGGCAGGGTGTTTTTAAAATTGCTTGACTTGGCCCGGTATGAAGCCAAACGTGGCAGGTACTTAATCATTTTTTCCTCTACTCTTTCATATCATGATTTGAAAGAGTAGAGGAGGAAATGCGATGGAATCGACAATCATTTTATTGGATGAGAAAACGGATCAAGCAACAAAACAAATGCTGCAGAATGTCGTGGATCGAAAGAAAAAATTCGAGGCACTTAAAAAGAAGCACCTGCAAAGCTTATGGGCAACCATGATTGTTGCTGTCCTTTTTATGATTTATCTTTATTTTTATATCGTTGTACCTTATTCCTATTCCTTTTTCAGTATGTTTAGTGTTTTCGTCGATCATTTTAGCCACTTCCTTTTTTTGGCGGCAGCAATAGGCCTATATGGATATATGGTTTTAATTAAAAAAAAGCTTGATAAAGCTGAGAAGGAGTTTCAACTGCTACGCTGTGAAATCATTAATAAAAGTAAGCAATTATGGGAAAAAGAGGAAGAATGGAAAAATCGACATAAGGTTTTTGAAATGATGAAGAAGAATTATGATATTAACTTATATCATGAAAATAAATGACGGGCGCGTTAAATCATATTTAATTGCGGGTAATTTGATTTTATGGTTATATGAAAGTACGTTTGGGATAAGGATGGAAAGAAGGTTTAACGAAGATGTTATGGTTATCTGGATTATTTTTAATCATCATCCTGCTGTCATTTGCCACGATCTTTTACATGTGGCGTACGGCTATGCAAGATAGGGTGATTTCTCAAGACCTATATTTTAAAGACTTTCCTGAAGGCTTTGGCGATGTGCGGATTTTTTTTATATCCGATCTTCATCGGCGAATCGTTGCGGATAAATTGATTGAGGAAACACGTGACAAGGCAGATTTGGTGATAATCGGCGGTGACATTAGGGAAAGCGGGGTTCCCTTAGAACGTGTGGAAAAAAATTTATTGAAACTAAAAGAACTTGGTCCCCTTTATTTTGTTTGGGGTAATAATGATTATGAAGGCAACTTCCATGAACTGGATGCGACTCTTTTGAAACATGGGGTGAAGATCCTTGATAATACAGCTGTTTCTTTTGAGTCTCAAAATGGCAGTAAAATCGCTCTTCTGGGCATTGATGATATATCGGAAGAACGTGATAGGCTTGACCTTGCACTGTCGGATTGCGGGAATGAATATTTCCGGATTTTGGTGAGCCATAATCCATTGGTGAAGAAACAGTTGACTCCGGAACACCATATTCGTTTTGTCCTGTCAGGTCACACCCATGGCGGGCAGATTCGCATATTCGGATTCGGGCCCTATCAAATCGGAAGCGTTAAAAAAGAGGGGGACTGTATATATATGACGAGTAATGGCTATGGGACAAGCGCAGTGCCTTTAAGGCTTGAAGCTAAGCCGGAAACGCACCTCTTCACCCTGAAAAGGGGGACAGACACTGAAATAGGCGAAGCTGTGGAAAAAACCTATTAGGCTGCTTTTAAGCGAGCATACCGGGATTTTACAGACCTTGAAAAATCCACTATAATTTCATCAAATGATCGTACAGTTATTGGAGGCCTTGTAAAACCATGCAAGAAGGTAAATATAATATAAAGGCAGTATCAAAACTGCTGGACATTCAGTCGGGAACCCTTAGGGCTTGGGAAAGGCGCTATAAATTTATCGAACCTGTCAGGAATGAATCGGGGCACCGGCTGTATACTGAAAAACATCTGCAAATCCTTAAGTGGCTCATTACTAAAACAAAGCAAGGTTTTACAATAAGCCAAGCCGTTTCACTTCTCGAAAGTACAGGCACTCTAGCGCCTGGAGTTCCTGAAACGAACCGTAAGGATGAACAAACGGTTAAGTTATCGGATGAATTGATTGAAGCTCTATTAAATTTCAATGAAAATAAAGCCCATATGCTGATAAGCCAAGCATTCAGTATGTATACAATCGAACAAACCATAGTTGAAATACTCGGTTCAATATTGGTTCAGGTTGGGGATAAGTGGGAAAGGGGAGAAATTACTTCCGCTCATGAACACTTTGCGTCGAACATCCTAAAATCCAGGATCAGTTCAGTCATGCATGCGATTCCGACTAATGGTTTCCTTCCAAAAGCCCTTACCGTTTGTGCTCCCGGTGAAAAACATGAATTTGGACTGTTGGTCTTCACCATTTTTTTGAAGCGGAAAGGGTATGAAACCATTTATTTAGGTGAATCCATTGCTGATAAGGACCTTTTCACCGTTTTAAACATCATAAAGCCCTCATACCTATTCATGTCATGTTCACTGAAAGAGAATCTTGATGGAACATTTATGCTGCTTGAATCGTTAATAAAGGATTTCCCGGATTTGAAGGTGGGTCTTGGCGGTGCGGCGCTGAGCGATATATCCGAAGAAAACCGTACGGCCTTCAGCGGAGTTTTAATGGGGGACACGCAATCTAAATGGGAGGAATGGCTGAAAGGTTAGCTGCGCCGCTTAGGCGAAATAATGGATATGCACCCTGCGACCAAGGCTTCATATGATGTATGAAGATGGTAACCAGGGGGCATTTTTTTATGAAGCTGGAGCGATTAACCAATAATAAAATCAAGATTTTTTTGACCCTTGATGATTTAATTGATAGAGGCATTACAAAAGAAGATATTTTAGGGAATTCCTTAAAGGTCCACAAGCTATTTCAGGATATGGTCGAAGAAGCATGCGAAGAACTCAGCTTTAAAATGAGTGGCTCCATTGCAATTGAAATTTTCTCCTTGCCTGCTCAAGGATTGATAATCATTGTGACAAAGGACGAAGAGGAATTATTGACAGATGAAGAGGAGTACTTGGATTTACAAGTGAAAATTGATGACTTCCCCCATATTCTGTATGTTTTCAATGACTTTGAAGATATCGTCCAATTATCTCACAGATTATCTTTTCAAGGTTTGCTTAAAAGTACTCTTTATCATTTTGAGGGAAGATACTATTTACTTATCGAAAATGTTAAAGACACCACCTACGACACGGTCATATCCTTAGCGGCTGAGTATGGCCATGCATCTACATTGACACTCTGCCGCATAAACGAATACGGAACATGTATAATCGAAAATGAAGCGATACATGTTTTGCTCACACACTTCAGTTGATGTAAAACGAATGAGACAAGGCAGCCACATTAGGAAAAAACAATGCGGTTTGCCTTATTTGTCTCAGCCCTCGGCCGAAGAAGATATACGGTTAAAGTGTATGAAAACAGTTGATATGATAACGTTTTCATTTTTAGAATATTTCCAACTTTTAAATTCCCATTTTTACTCTTGCATATCTGTATCGAAGGTGTATACTAGCACATGAAGAGGACTATTTGTACATTATAGATTTTATATATGGATGAGATTTTCTAGGAGGTACTTTAATGGAATCGGCAAAAGGCAATAGCCATGTAAATGAAGAAGAAAAACACGACGTACTGAGGTCTACCCAAACTGTAATACATAAAGCTTTGGATAAGCTGGGTTACCCGGAAGAAGTTTTTGAGCTGTTGAAGGAACCATTGCGCTTATTAACGGTGAAGATACCAGTCCGCATGGATGATGGCTCGGTTAAGATTTTCACGGGTTACCGTGCACAGCATAACGATGCTGTTGGGCCTACAAAAGGTGGTATCCGTTTTCACCCTAATGTAACGGAACGTGAAGTGAAGGCATTATCCATTTGGATGAGTTTGAAATGCGGCATCGTTGATTTGCCATACGGCGGGGGTAAAGGCGGTATCGTATGTGATCCTCGTAATATGTCATTCCGTGAGCTTGAAAGGCTGAGCCGGGGCTATGTTCGCGCAATTAGCCAAATCGTTGGGCCGACTAAAGATATCCCGGCACCTGATGTGTTCACAAACTCTCAAATCATGGCTTGGATGATGGACGAATACAGCCGTATGGATGAATTCAACTCGCCAGGATTCATTACGGGTAAACCGCTAGTGCTTGGTGGTTCCCATGGCCGTGAATCAGCGACTGCCAAGGGTGTAACGATTTGTATCAATGAAGCTGCCAAGAAACGCGGCATCGATATTAAAGGGGCACGGGTCGTCATTCAAGGTTTTGGTAACGCAGGTAGTTTCTTAGCTAAATTCATGCACGACGCTGGTGCTAAAGTTATTGGGATTTCGGATGCATATGGCGCTCTTCATGATCCTGAAGGCTTGGATATCGATTATCTTCTCGATCGGAGAGATAGTTTCGGAACCGTAACGAAATTGTTTAAAAGCACAATTTCTAATAAAGAACTGCTTGAATTGGAATGTGATATTCTAGTTCCGGCTGCAATTGAAAACCAAATCACTGAAGAAAATGCTGCAGATATCAAAGCATCGATCGTTGTCGAGGCAGCTAACGGACCAACAACAATTGAAGCGACACAAATCCTAACGGATCGCGGAATCCTTCTTGTTCCTGATGTCCTTGCTTCTGCTGGTGGTGTTACGGTTTCTTACTTCGAATGGGTACAAAATAACCAAGGATATTACTGGTCTGAAGAAGAAGTGGACGAAAAGCTGGAAAAAATCCTTGTGAAATCCTTTAATAATATATATGAACTTGCACAATCAAGACGTGTAGATATGCGCCTAGCTGCTTATATGATTGGCGTAAGAAAAATGGCTGAAGCTTCTCGCTTCCGCGGTTGGATCTAAAAACTTCAAATCATTTATTAATTTATAGTTAAAATCATGTTCATTGCTTTATCATTGAAATGATTTGTAAAAACTCCTATCATGTATTGATAGGAGTTTTTATATTTAGACGAACGAATTACATAGTGCATGGAAAGGCAGTGGAATAAAGATGAATGTTGAAGAAGTCATTATCATAGGTGGGGGCCCTTGTGGATTGGCTGCTGCAATCGCTCTTAAAGAAGTGGGAATACAGTCCCTGATCATTGAAAAAGGCAATGTGGTTGATTCCATTTACCGTTATCCGACACATCAAACATTTTTCAGTTCGAGTGAAAAACTGGAGATTGGTGATATCGCTTTTATAATCGAAAACCGTAAACCGGTCCGCAATCAGGCGCTAGCCTATTATAGGGAGGTAGTCAGAAGGAAAGAATTGCGGGTCAATAAATTCGAAAAAGTGGAGAAAGTGGAAAAGCGTGAAGATGGGAAGTTTTTAGTCAAGACATCGAAGAGTGACTATACTGCTCTGCATGTCATCGTATCGACCGGATACTATGATCATCCGAACTATATGTGCATACCGGGTGAACAGCTTCCAAAAGTGTTTCATTACTTCAAGGAGGGCCACCCCTTCTTTAATTGTGATGTTGCCGTCATCGGTGGCAAAAACTCAAGCGTGGATGCAGCTCTGGAATTGGTCAAATCAGGAGCAAGGGTTTCAGTCCTTTATAGAGGATCGGATTACTCTCGAAGTGTCAAACCTTGGATCCTTCCCGAATTCGAATCATTGGTACGCAATGGAACGATCAAGATGGAGTTTAATGCGAATGTTGACAGGATAACGGAAGACAGCGTCATCTATCATGTCGGCGATGAGGAAAAAGTCATTAAAAATGATTTTGTATTTGCTATGACTGGATACCATCCTGATCATTCATTTTTAGCTTCAATGGGCATTACTATTGATAAGGAGACTGGAAGGCCCGCATATAACGAGGAAACGATGGAGACGAACGTTAAAGGTCTTTATATTGCAGGAGTTCTGGCAGCCGGAAATAATGCGAACGAAATCTTCATCGAGAACGGCAGGTTCCATGGTGGATTGATTGCTTATCATTTGGCTGTTAAAGAAAAGTGATTATATAAATAAGGAGCTGGGACCGTATGGAAAAAATATCATTAATAACGACTGGTGGGACTATTGCCAGTAAAGCAACAGCGAATGGTATGTTGGCCTCTGGTGCATTGACTGGCCATGAATTGGCAGCACTTTGCGAATTGCCCAACGATATCGAGGTTAAAGTGGTTGATCTTTTCCAGATTTCAAGCATGTCCATGTCCTTCGAGAAAATGCAGCAGCTTAAATCAGCCATTCAAAAGGAATTGGAGGATCCTGATGTTACGGGAATCGTCGTGACCCACGGTACGGATACACTTGAGGAAACGGCTTATTTCCTTGATGTCACGACTAAGGATCAACGTCCAATCGTAATAACCGGCTCACAACGTTCTCCTCAAGACGTGGGCACCGATGTATACTCCAATCTAAGGAATTCGATATTATGCGCTGCGAGTGATCTTATAAGGGATGTTGGAGTAGTAGTCGTTTTTAATGAGCGGATCTATTCAGCCAAGTATGTCAAAAAAGTTCATGCTTCCAATTTGCAGGGGTTCGTATCTTTTGGCTATGGATATTTGGGGATAATTGATAATGATGTCGTCAGCATCTATCAAAAACCATTACATAGGGAGTGTTATGATATTGGGGATTGCATTCCCAGGGTGGATATCATCAAGTGCCATACAGGCGCTGATGGCCTCTTTATTGATGCTGCGGTTGCAAACGGTGCGAAAGGCATCGTGCTCGAGGGTGTAGGAAGGGGGCAGGTTACCCCTGTAATGGTAACTTCCATACAGGCTGCAATCGATAAAGGCATAACGATCATCATGACTACAAGTGCGGAAGAAGGAAAAGTTTACCCAGCTTATGATTATGAAGGCAGCGCATTTGATCTAAAACAACGCGGTGTGATATTAGGCGCAGACTATGACAGCAAGAAGGCCCGGATCAAGTTAGCTGTCATGCTGGCAAGCGAAAACACTATAGATGAGACCTTCTTTAAATACTGAAGGATAAAATAAAATTTGGAAGACTTGATTCTTGGATTCAGTTTTTCTTCATTCCATGGTACGATTAAGGAAACGAAGATGAAAAGAGGGTCAGCTAATGCTGGTCATGTTGTCAGCGGCCATTGCGCCTGGATTGGCGCTACTGAGCTATTTTTATTTGAAAGATCAATATGAAACCGAACCGATATCGGTTGTGGTCAAAACATTTTTATTCGGTGTCTTTCTTGTATTGCCGATTATGTTCATACAGTATGTGCTCGAAACCGAACATATCTTGAATACCGATTTAGCAAATGCTTTTTTATGGGCTGCACTGCTTGAGGAATTCTTCAAGTGGTTCATACTCATTTATGTCATTTATCAGCATGTAGCATTCGATGAGCCGTATGATGGGATTGTTTACGGAGCTGCAGTCTCCCTTGGATTCGCTACAATGGAGAATATTTTGTACCTGTTGGCCAACGGGGTGGAGCATGCTTTTCTCAGGGCCATTCTCCCTGTATCCAGTCACGCTTTGTTCGGTGTGATCATGGGATATTATTTGGGCAAGGCGAAATTTTCAGCATCGAATAATAAGGTCTATTTATCATTGGCATTGATCATACCAATTTCGTTACATGGGGTTTACGATTATATTTTAGTTTCCCAAAAATTTTGGGTTTACTTTATCATGCCATTCATGATTTATCTATGGTGGCTAGGCATGAAAAAAGTAAAGAAAGCACGTTTGTTGTCTGACTTTCATGCTGAAAAACTTTCTCAAAATCAATTCCTTAGCAAATGAAGAATACTATCAAAACGGAGTGCTGGCATATTTTGCCCGCTCCGTTTTTTTTATGTTTGGAATAAAAAAGCCAGTAAAGAAGAAAATAGAATTACATTAATTCAAGAAAAAGAGGAGTGTTTTTGATGAAAGGAATTTCGTCAAATTGGAAATGGCTTTTGCTGTTTTCGTGTATTACTATTTGTTTCGGAATTTACCCGGAAACAAGAACAAACGCCTTTTCGAGCCAAATCATTCAAAAAGGTGCGGTTGGAGACGATGTAATTGAACTGCAGGCACGCCTACAAAACATCGGTTACTATAATGGAAAGATTGATGGAGCCTATGGATGGGGCACTTATTGGGCACTTCGGAATTTTCAACAAGATTTCGGGCTTCCAATAGATGGTTTGGCAGGGACTACAACAAAACAGAAGTTGACGAATGCCTCTAATTTCAATAAAGAATTTGTTCACGAACAGATCAATAAAGGGAACGAGTTCACCTATTATGGGGGAGTCCCCATTGAAAATCAGGTAAAAGCGAAAGGAAATGGCACTACGTCTGGAGGGGCCGCTTCCGGAAAAGCTCCTTCCAAAACAACTACAGCCAATCTTCCAGGAGGATATTCTCAAAACGATATACAGTTGATGGCCAATGCAGTTTATGGAGAAGCACGAGGGGAGCCATATACAGGTCAGGTTGCCGTTGCGGCAGTAATACTGAATCGAGTGGAAAGTGCTGCTTTTCCTAATACCATTTCAGGAGTGATTTTTGAACCTGGGGCCTTTACGGCTGTTGCGGATGGACAGATTTGGCTGACACCGAACGAAAGGGCGAAAGAAGCCGTGGTGGATGCTATCAATGGATGGGATCCAAGCGGTAATGCAGAATATTATTTTAACCCCGACACGGCAACAAGCAAATGGATCTGGTCAAGGGAACAAATTAAAAGAATCGGAAAACATATCTTTTGTAAGTAAAGAGGTGAAGGAAAATGATCAGGAATATAGTGATTGCCCTGCTTGTTGTAGTTGTTGCGGGAACTGCATTCTGGGGCTATCAAGAACATAAGGAAAAAAATGCTGTATTAATCAACGCTGAAAATACGTATCAGCGAGCCTTTCATGATTTAAGCTATCAAGTGGATTTATTGCATGATAAGGTCGGCGGTACTTTGGCCATGAATTCACGTTATTCATTAAGTCCGGCTTTAACGGATGTTTGGCGTATCACTTCCGAAGCCCAAAGTGATGTCGGGCAGTTGCCATTGACCTTGCTTCCTTTTAATAAGACAGAAGAATTTTTATCGAAAATTGCAGACTTCAGTTATAAAACAGCGGTACGTGACCTTGAAAAAGAACCATTGAATGATAAGGAATATGCGACTCTACAATCCTTGTACACACAGGCAGGGGACATCCAGGGCGAGTTAAGAAAAGTGCAATATCTAGTCCTGAAAAACAATTTAAGATGGATGGATGTCGAAATGGCTCTTGCATCAGGGAAAGAAAATTCGGATAACACGATCATCGACGGATTAAAGACGGTGGAGAAAAAAGTATCTGGGTACGGCGAAACGAATGAGATGAATCCGACTTTTACATCTGCACAACAGAGGGATGAAAACTTTAAAAATTTGCAAGGTGAAACCATAACAAAAAAAGAAGCCATTGCGACAGCTAAAAACTATGCACACTCAAAAAGCAGAAATTTGCAGGTGAATGTGGAGGAAAACGGAAAAGGTTCCGATTTTGGATTTTATAGTGTGAGCATCCTCGATAAAGATTCCGATACCGAATTGAATATGGATTTGACAAAAAAAGGCGGTTACCCTATTTGGTATATCAATAATAGGGACGTGAACAAAACAAATATTGATTTGAATCAAGCCTATACAAAAGCCGAAGAATTTTTAAAGGAACATGATTTCAGTTCACTTGAATTATTTGAAAGTGCTCAGTACGATAATATCGCGTTATTGAATTTCGTGACATCAGAAAATGGCGTCAAGATTTATCCGGATTCAGTCAAGGTCAAAGTCGCATTGGATGATGGATCAATTATTGGATTTTCAGCCGACGAGTATTTAAAATCACATAAAACCAGGGAATTAGCGAATCCGAACATATCCGAGAAAGAAGCTAAGGACAAAATCAACAGTAATGTAAAAATAATGGAAGAAGGAAAGGCGTTAATCACCAATGATATTGGTGAAGAAGTCCTATGTTATGAATTTCTCGGTACGATTAAAGATGATACTTACCGTATTTTCATTAATGCAGATACCGGTCAAGAAGAAAAGGTGGAAAAATTAAAGAATTCCGAACCGATATACGAGAATTTAATTTAATGTTAATTGTTAACATGAATCATTAGTTGTAGGGAAAAGTGCTTAGTCACTTTCCCTTTTTCTTATTTCATGGCATAATAACGTAAATGATCATTGGATAATATGGGAAATTGATAGGTAATATTGCGTAGTTCCCTTTCTATCAAAGGACGTGGATAACAATGTTTAAAATTGGTGATATATTAATGCTCGAACCGAAATACTCATCACAGAAGGAAAAGTTCAATTGTATGGTTGTCGAAATGGGACATGGCTGTGTCTATACCGACTTTCCCATCAATTTAGAGACTGGTAAAACTGCATTCCTTATGGATGGGACACTATTGAACGTCACATTTTCCAATGAAGAGCAGGCTGTTTATATATTTGATTCTGAAGTGCTTGGAAAAGTGAAAGGCAGGATCCCCATGATGCAAATTTTGCTGCCCGAAGCAGAAACGTTTGTGAGAATCCAACGGAGGCAATACGTGCGCCTGGATGTAACCCTGGATACAGCCATTCATCCAGAACATTCCGAGTTTCCCCCTTTTCGCGCATTAACAGAGGATATAAGTGCAGGCGGGGCTTCGATAAGGCTTTTAAAAGGCACTGATATACCATCGGTTTCCCACTTATACCTGTGGATGGCGCTCACGCTTAAATCAGGTGAGATTCATTATTTAAGGTTAAAAAGCAAAATCATTCGCGTAACGGAGAAAGAGCATGGAAATATGCTGCTGCACGTCAAATTTCTTGAACCTACAAAAAATGATGTACAGACATTAATGAGGTTTATATTTGAAAAGCAGGTCGAATTAAAGAAAAAAGGCTTGCACGTTTAACATGATTGAATGAAAAACAGCGATTCCATCCATACTGCTAATATAAACAGATGGAGGGTGCGGCTTATGAAAACATTTGAAAGGCTATTAATTAAAGTGATCATCATTCAATTGGCCTGCTTATTTTTTTTCCAGTTCCTTTTGAGCAGGGAGGATCAAATCATTGATTTGACCAAGCTCTCGAGATATGAAGGTGTCACCAGCAATAATTATACGAAAATCATTGAAACATTCAATGGGACCGATAGTAAAAGCGGTGATTAATTTCATCTTGTCGACAAAATGAGGTTAGGAATCTCCTCCGAACCGTGATTTAGAAGTGAAGTTTATTTTCCTTTTTATATGGAAAAAACCCCTACCTAGATTGAACAATTTAATGAAAATACTGCAGGCAAACCCGTTTTTATATGAATTGTCTACAGTCTGAAGCGGTGATCCGCTTTTTTGTATGAAGAGTTTTCAAAAAAGGATAACTATTGATGGCTGTAGTGATAAAAAAAGAACTAAGGTGATTTTGAACCTACACATCCCTTTTATTAATGATTTTCCCGCTAGTTGTGATAAAATGAAAGGGTACTAAATAATCAGCATGATTGTAGGATTCTTGGGAGGATTTATGGAAAAAAAATTATCAGTCGCAATCGATGGACCAGCTGCTGCTGGAAAAAGCACGGTTGCTAAAATTGTTGCAGAAAAGTTTAATTACATATATGTGGATACAGGTGCAATGTATAGGGCCCTTACCTATAAGGCCCTTAATCAAAAGATTCTTCTTGATGATGAACGAGCGTTATCAGAAGTTCTCATCAATACGGAAATCGAATTAAGACCAAGTGAAAATGGACAGTTGGTGTTCTTGGATAATGAGGACGTGACAGCCCAAATCAGGAATAATGAAGTGACTGGTTCCGTATCGGAAGTGGCAAAGCACCGAAGCATCCGGGAAGAATTGGTTCGCAGGCAGCAAATCTTTGGTGAAAATGGCGGTGTCGTCATGGATGGCAGGGATATTGGTACGCATGTTTTACCCAACGCCGAAGTTAAGGTATTTCTTATCGCATCTGTGGACGAAAGGGCACAGCGGAGGCATCAGGAAAATTTATTGAAAGGTTTTCCTTCAGATATTGAAAAGTTAAGGGAGGAAATTGCAACAAGGGACAAGCTGGACTCGGAACGCGAGGTATCGCCACTGAAAAAGGCTGCGGATGCTATCGAAATCGATACGACTTCATTATCGATTCAGGAAGTTGCAGAAAGTATCATGTCTTTAATAGAAGAGAGGAAAAGATGACATTGGATTTTTACACATTTGCCAAGAACATCGTAAAAGGCGTTTTAACGCCTTCGTTTAGGGTTAAAGCGCTCGGAAAGGAACATATCCCTAAAGAGGGCGGAGTATTGATCTGTGCCAATCACATTGATAATTTGGATCCGCCCGTAGTTGGTATGACATCTCCTAGGGATATTCATTTCATGGCGAAAGAAGAGTTGTTTCAAGCACCTGTTTTAAAGGGTATATTACCCAGAGTAAATGCATTTCCCGTGAAGCGGGGCAATAGCGATCGGGAATCCCTGAGAAAAGGTTTAAAGCTTTTGAAGGAGGGCAAGGCGATCGGACTGTTTCCCGAGGGAACCAGAAGCAAGACTGGTGAATTGGGAGAAGGTTTGGCGGGTGCTGGATTTTTCGCTTTGCGGTCTGATGCCGTTATCATACCATGTGCAATCATCGGCCCATATAAATTTTTGCGTCCGTTGAAGGTCGTTTACGGTCCTCCAATAAATTTTACTGAATATCGCGAACAGAAAATATCAGCCGATGAAGCTACCAAAATCATCATGGACCAAATCGGGAAATTGATTTCCGAGCATAAATAGTCCTTCATACTTGACAATTTTCTGATTTTGTTAGAATTTATAAAATAAGGGTATTGTTCCTTATTGCCGATAAAAAGGAATATAACTTTATTACTCTAAAAAAACTGTTTTTATCTTTATTAGGAAAGTGTTTTTATTGAACCACTTTAAATAAAAAATGTGGCCGATGAAGAGGAAATTTGCTGATCAGTCATGGGTTAAGGAGGAGTTAGTAATGACAGAAGATATGAACCAGGTAGAAGTGAACAATTACAAAGTTGGGGATCAAGTTAAAGCAACCGTTTCAAAGGTAGAAGAAAAACAGGTCATTGTCGATGTGGAAAACAGCAAGACTGATGGAATCATACCAATCAGTGAGCTTTCAAGCCTTCATGTCGAAAAGGCGTCAGATGCCGTTTCGGAAGGTGATGCATTGGAGCTGGAAGTCATTAAGGTCGAAGAAGAAGCTCTCATTCTATCAAAACGTAAAATTGACGCTCTTAAAGCATGGGATGACCTGGAATTGAAATTTGAAAATGGAGACGTATTTGAGGCTGAAGTTAAAGATGTCGTCAAAGGCGGGCTTGTTGTAGATCTAGGCGTACGTGGTTTTGTTCCGGCTTCTCTAGTAGAAGACTATTTCGTTGAAGATTTTTCTGATTACAAAAACAAAACTTTAACATTCAAGATCGTTGAACTTGAGAAAGACAAGAATCGCTTAATCCTCTCGCATCGGGCAGTCGTCCAAGAACAAAAGGAAAAGCAAAAAGCAAACGTTTTGGATAAGATTGAAAGCGGGCAAGTGCTTGAGGGCGTGGTCCAAAGGATTACCGATTTTGGTGCATTCGTGGATATTGGGGGCGTAGACGGTCTTGTCCACATTTCCCAGCTTTCCCATCAGCATGTCGACAAGGCATCTGATGTCGTTTCCGAAGGGGATAAAGTGCAAGTTAAAGTACTATCCATCGATCGTGATAACGAAAGGATCTCACTTTCCATTAAAGATACCCTTCCGGGACCTTGGGCAGGCATTGCAGAAAAAGCGGCCAAAGGCTCTACACTGGAAGGTATCGTCAAACGCCTTGTTTCTTTCGGAGCATTCGTGGAGATTTTCCCAGGGGTGGAAGGGCTTGTTCATATTTCCCAGATTTCCCACAAGCATATTGCCACGCCGCAAGAAGTGCTTAAAGAAGGTCAGTCTGTCGAAGTGAAGGTACTGGAAGTCAATGAAACGGATCAACGTCTATCATTGAGCATTAAGGAACTTGAAGAACCTCAAGCTAATTACAATACATCGGATTATGAGATCCCTGAAGAATCGAAGGGCTTTCAGCTAGGTGAAATGATCGGTGATCAATTGAAAAAACTAAAATAAGATAATAATGGTGATGTCCTTGGAGAGAAAACAACGAAAATTAGATCATATAGAATTTGCGCTAAAGACAGGGCAGCAGCATAAAACAGGATTAGAAGATATTTCGTTTATTCACCAAAGCTTACCAGGTATTTCCTTGAATAATGTGAACCTCACAGCAGAAGTTGGCGGACTTGAATTAAGTTCGCCAATTTTCATAAATGCCATGACCGGGGGCGGAGGCCCTGAAACCGAAAAATTGAATGGTGACCTAGCCATTGCTGCTCGGGAAACAGGAATCGCCATGGCGGTCGGATCTCAAATGGCAGCCATCAAGGATTCTAGCCAGCAGGCTTCTTTTAAAGTTGTAAGGCAGGAAAATCCTAATGGTGTGTTGATTGGTAATCTCGGTGGCGAAGCAACAGTCGAACAGGCTAAGCGGGCCAGCGATATGATCGGGGCAAATGCCCTTCAGATTCATATCAATGTAATTCAAGAATTGACGATGCCTGAAGGGGACAGGGATTTTGCCGGTACCCTTTCGAGAATTGAAAAAATCAATAGAACGATCGGAATCCCTGTCATCGTAAAAGAGGTTGGATTTGGGATGAGTATGGAAACGGTGCAGCAATTACATTCTATTGGTATTTCGATCATTGATGTAGGCGGGTTTGGCGGAACGAATTTTGCTAAAATCGAGAATGAGAGACGCGCAAAAATACTCGGATATTTCAATGAATGGGGCATACCGACAGCCGCTTCGATCGTCGAAGCAGTTAATGTTTCACCACAGCTATCAGTCATTGGATCAGGCGGAATTCAAAGTCCTCTGGAAATTACAAAAAGCCTGGCATTAGGAGCGAAGGGTGTCGGCTTGGCCGGGCATTTCCTCAAGCTCTATAAAGAGCTGGGCTTGGAACAACTGATTAAAGAAATAAATTACATACATGAAGATTTAAAGATCATCATGACTGCACTCGGGTGCGGTAATATCTCAGACCTAAGGAAATCGAAATTAGTCATCAAGGGCAATACCTATCATTGGTTATCTCAAAGAGGCATTGATTGTTCGGCATATGCTAAATGAATGACCAGAAAAAGAAGCATCTCAATTGAACGGATTGAGATGCTTCTTTTTGTTCAGGGATAGACTTAACTATTCCTTTTTCGAGCCTCTTCAGGGCTTTCCATTCTAGTTGCTCCTTTATGCTCCAGTGATTGGTCCCTGTCGGACTCCACCCGTTTACTTTCTTTCAATTTCTTCTCTTGCCGATCTTTTCCCATGTTTACACCTCCTTTTCTAATGATAGGACGAAGGTTTCCTCATTAAATGCCGTGCTATACGTTTATACTTTGAATAAACAAGCCATAATGTTCCTAAAAGGGGGGCGCTGAATGGATGGAATGATATTTTATTGGATTTCATGGATAGTTTGGGTCATTGTCATGTTTTTTATTCCGAAAACGGTTCCCTTTCGTTTTGATTTTCTATTTCATCTATTAGCCGTAATGGTTTTAGCTGGATATAAACTGGATGCTCCCTTGGTTTCCGTGCATTTGAGCGGGCCGTATCTTTTCTTTATACTGTGTGTGTATATTAGGAAGGAATCAATCATCAAGATGATGGAACTGATCAGCGGAAGTCTTATTATCACTCTCGCTTATGCCAGTTTTCAACTTTTTTCTTTGCTTGATCCGATATGGCTCATCATGAAACCGATTTATCTTTTATGTATTTTCCTGAATTATCTTATCCTATTACTTTTTAAAAATTGGAAACATCGATTGTTCGTCCTTTTAATTGGGATGATGATGGGAGATATCATATATTCTGGATTGCTTGCTTACCACTCTTTACCTTATGTGGCCCTTGCTTACGCATGGCATGATAATGCAGTGCTGGTTTTGGGCACAAACATATTGTGGAGAATATTGGAACTGGCTGGCCAATACATTTATTCAATTTCTCAATCGAGATTTTTATCAAAACAAGGAAAAGAGAATTTTAATCAATGAAGAGTATGGTGAAAAATTTATCAAAATGGTGCAAACTGGAATTAGAAGGCTTTTATTCATACAATCATTGTTGATTGGCCAGAAATTTGTTACTATAGGATAGTTAGAGGTCTGTAGATAATCGTAAAATGCTCTAAACAATTAAAAAGGAAGCCGTATGCCGAAGCTTTCTTCATTTTTTTGGGCTGTTTATAATCAAGTTTGAGCAAGCAGAGGGTCAGCTTCACGTCACCTCAGGAATTGGGGCGTCAAGTGGACAAACTGCCCGTGAATACTTGCATTTAAATGAACATCAGTTGCGAATTTTTTACTGATGAAAGATTCCTTTAAATGATGATGGATACAGCTCTTTCCTTTAAAAGGAAATAATGAAAATCAATAATGCAAAGCAACCGTATAAATGCATTCATGAATTTCGTGACTTTGACAGAGATATAGTAGCAGAAAGGGTGAAGAGCAATGCCAAAACCGGTAATTGCGATAGTCGGTCGTCCGAACGTGGGAAAATCGACAATCTTTAATAGAATAGTTGGAGAACGGGTTTCGATTGTCGAAGACGTTCCTGGAGTGACCCGGGACAGGATTTATAGTTCTGGTGAATGGTTGACACATGATTTTAACATTATTGATACAGGTGGAATTGATATCGGTGACGAGCCGTTCCTGGAACAAATTCGCCAGCAGGCTGAAATAGCCATCGACGAAGCTGATGTGATAATTTTTATGACGAATGGTCGTGAAGGGGTAACGGCTGCTGATGAAGAAGTCGCTAAGATTCTCTATAAATCGAGAAAGCCAGTTGTCCTTGCAGTAAACAAAGTAGATAATCCAGAAATGAAGGATCAAATTTATGATTTCTATGCGTTAGGTTTTGGCGATCCATTCCCGATCTCCGGGTCTCATGGACTTGGTCTTGGTGACCTTCTGGATGAAGCGGCTAAACATTTCCCTAAATTCGACGGCCAGGATTATGCTGATGATGTCATTAAATTCAGTTTGATTGGAAGACCGAACGTAGGTAAATCTTCTCTGGTCAATGCATTGTTAGGTGAAGAACGTGTCATTGTCAGTGATATTGAAGGTACGACTCGTGACGCGATTGACTCTCCGTATAAATACAATGGCAAAGAATATGTCATTATTGATACAGCAGGGATGCGGAAAAAAGGTAAAGTGTATGAAAGCACGGAAAAATATAGCGTACTTCGTGCATTAAGGGCAATTGAACGTTCAGACGTTGTTCTTGTAGTCCTGAACGCTGAAGAAGGAATTCGTGAGCAGGATAAAAAAATTGCCGGATATGCCCATGAAGCGGGTAGGGCGGTCATCATCGTCGTCAATAAGTGGGATGCCATCGAGAAAGATGAAAAAACGATGAAGGATTTTGAAGAGAAGATCCGTGCCCATTTCTTATTCTTGGATTATGCGCCAATCATTTATCTTTCTGCCTTAACGAAAAAACGGACACATACCTTGATACCGGTCATTGATCAGGCTAGTGAGAATCATGCTATCCGGGTTCAGACAAATGTATTGAATGAAGTGGTCATGGATGCCGTGGCGATGAATCCGACACCGACACATAATGGCAACCGTTTGAAAATTTATTATACGACTCAGGTAGCGATCAAGCCGCCAACTTTCGTTGTATTCGTTAACGATCCGGAGTTATTGCATTTCTCATATGAGAGATTTTTAGAAAATCGAATTAGGGATGCCTTTGGTTTTGAAGGAACACCAATACGAATTTTTGGACGTCAGAGAAAATAGTAAAGGTGGTTATACCATGGTGAAAGATAAAGAAAGTATCGCAGTGATCGGAGCAGGGAGCTGGGGAACTGCTTTAGCGCTCGTAATCGCTGATAACCAGCATGAAGTGAGATTGTGGGGACATAATCAGAATCAAATCAATGAAATAAATCAAAAACATACGAATGAAAAATACTTGCCTGGGATTGAATTGCCTTTGGGGATTAAAGGTTATTCTTCGATTAAGGAAGCATTGGTCGGGATTGAAATTATAATTTTGGCTGTGCCGACCAAAGCCTACCGGGAAGTGCTTGGTCAGATTGAAGAGGCTCATGATAAGCCATTGACAATCGTTCATGTAAGTAAGGGGATTGAACCTGATTCCCTGCTTCGTATATCGGAAATGATTGAAGAAGTCTCTTCGGCGGATTGGCTTAAAGATATAGTGGTTCTTTCAGGACCGAGTCATGCTGAAGAAGTCAGTCTACGTCACCCGACAACAGTTGCCGTTTCTTCCAAGAATATGAAGGCTGCCGAAAGGGTTCAGGACATCTTCATCAATAATAATTTCCGTGTGTATACAAATCCGGACTTGATTGGTGTTGAAATCGGAGGGGCATTAAAGAACATCATAGCATTGGCTGCCGGAATTACGGATGGTTTAGGCTATGGGGATAATGCCAAGGCTGCATTAATGACACGAGGATTGGCTGAAATATCCCGTCTAGGGGTGGCCATGGGGGCTAACGCGCTTACGTTTTCAGGTTTAGCTGGGATTGGCGACTTGATCGTCACTTGTACAAGCGTACACTCCCGTAATTGGAGAGCTGGGAATATGCTTGGAAAAGGGCAAAAGCTTGAAGAAGTTTTGGAAAACATGGGTATGGTCGTTGAAGGTGTCAGAACCACTAAAGCCGCCTATCAACTAGCTCAAAAGTACGAAGTGAACATGCCGATCACTGAAGCCCTGTACGATGTTTTATTCAATGGGGAAGAAGTGAAAAAGGCAGTTGACCTCTTGATGAATCGTTCAAAAACGAATGAGATGGAAGAACTTTATAACATTTTGGATAGCAGACAGCACGATTGAAATCCGAATCTGTTGATTTTCATAAAAGAATTTCATTAAATTAGGCATTTGATGATGCGCCTTGCCGTGTATCAGCATACAATGCAACGAAAGTAAACTAGTAATTTGACCTCGGCACGGGGGATTTAGTCAAATGAGCAGAAGATATCTAATATCTTCTGCTTTTTTTTATGGGCAAAAAATCATCAGTTCTATTATGAATAATTGAATAGGTTATTCAAGTTTGCATAAAACATTCTACATATTTCCTTGTTTTTTGTTATAAATCGACTATTTTTTTTGGTATGAAAATTGCGAGGTGTAATATGACCAAAGAATTATAAGGGAGGCCAGAAAAGTTGGTTAACTTTTCTCGCTAAAAAAGGAAGGGGAATGATACATGCAAACAGGTAATCTGAAAAGGTCTTTAAACTTGTGGCATATCGTATTGCTTGGTGTTGGATATATGACACCGATGGTTGTTTTTGATACATTTGGGATAGTTTCCGAAAAAACGGGGGGGCATGTTCCAACCGCTTATGTCATTGCTCTTTTAGCGATGTTGTTTACTGCCGCAAGTTATGGGAAAATGGTAAAAATTTATCCGCAGGCAGGTTCATCCTATACTTACACACAAAAAACGATCAATCCACATTTAGGCTTCCTTGTCGGGTGGTCTTCGTTACTTGATTATTTATTTTTACCGATGGTGAATGGCATATTAACAAAAATATACTTAACCGCTCTTTTTCCGGAGGTGTACCCGTGGATATGGGTGGTGGCATTTGTCCTTTTAATGACAGGCATTAACTTATTCAATGTTAATTTTGCAGCCAACTTTAATAGCTTCCTTGTATTTTTTCAAATGTTGGTGATCCTTATATTTGTGGCGCTTGTCGTAAAAGGGGTCATGGGTGGAGAAGGGACTGGAGAGGTCTTATCGGTTCAGCCATTCTTCGGGCATCATATGGAGATGTCGACGCTCATAACTGGTGCTACAATCCTGTGTTTTTCTTTCTTGGGGTTTGACGCTGTCACAACTTTATCGGAAGAAACACCGAATCCATCTAAAACGGTTCCCCGGGCCATCTTTTTGACCGCCCTTATCGGAGGGGTTTTATTTGTGACGGCATCATTCTTTACACAGTTATTTTTCCCGGATGTTTCCCGTTTTAGCGATCCAGAAGCAGCTTCTCCGGAAATAGCCCTTTTTGTGGGCGGGAAGTTATTTCAAGCCTTCTTTCTTGCAGGAACTTTATGCGGTACACTTGCCTCTGGGCTTGCATCCCATGCTAGTGTTTCTAGGTTGCTATATGTCATGGGACGTGATCAAATGATCCCGAAAAAACTATTTGGGTTTGTCCACCCAAAATACAACACGCCATTTTTTAATGTCATATTTGTCGGGTCCATATCATTGGTTGCCTTATTCCTTGATTTAGTTACCGCCACTTCCCTCATAAACTTCGGGGCATTAATTGCTTTTACTTTCGTGAATATTTGTGTAATCGTCCATTCAATAAGAAACAAAAGCTTCAGAACGATTAAAGGATTTCTTTCAACAATTCTGTCCCCGGTTTTAGGTGCTGCATCGGTCTTCATCCTTTGGCTTAATCTCGAGACGAGTTCATTGATCCTAGGAATTGTATGGGCGGTAATTGGGATTGGTTATCTTCTGTATCGAACAAAATGGTTTACGGAATCCCCTCCGTTATTCCGTTTTGAAGAGGCATAGTGAATTTACTCACTTCATGAACGAAGGAGGTTTAATATCGCTGATTAGAAAATGAAAAGGTCTTTCTATTCGTTTTTTTTGTACATGGAATTAGCAACAGTGATTTAGCGCATATTGGATTGCTGCATAGATGTTATATGGAATGGTTCCGGAGGCCTGCCTGCTCGCTTTAATGGTGATGCTTCTCACAGCGTATATTATGGACAGAAGGAAAAGGTCATTCCTTCGGCAGGTTCGGTATAAGCGTATGCGCAAGTTCCATCAATACATATGCCGGTTTTCTTAGATGGATTATTTATTCATTTCAAAGGGCAATTACTTGTTCAGCATTTTTCTTTTCAGCAGCTTTACCTTCTGTACCGGCCTTTGCATAGGTGGTGAATTTACTGATTATTGTGACTGTTATCAATATCATAGAGGTGAAACCGGCTGAGTTCTGTACTAAGGCTGCTTTTTCATTATCATATTCATCGCTTTATCTATCCTGATCAGGAATAATAAGAAAAGGTGAATGATCCTTTATAAAATAAGTCTAGAGTGCATAGTAG
Source organism: Peribacillus sp. NPDC055009 (assembly GCF_053608705.1). NCBI lineage: Bacteria > Bacillati > Bacillota > Bacilli > Caryophanales > Bacillaceae > Peribacillus > Peribacillus sp. NPDC055009. The sequence continues at coordinate 324,156 of NZ_JBSGVZ010000004.1, forward strand.
GTTTTTAAGTCAAAAGGGTCCGTTAAAGGACCCTTTTGTTGTGGAATGGATAAAGGTAAATGCTGGATATGAGTAATCGTACATGTTATTTTTTATCTAGCAATTCAGAATTGTGATAAAATATAGGTTAGGTTACAAAAGGAGAGTGAAACTGTGTTATCTATTCCGGATGATAAAATAAGACCATTCATAACTATTACAATTGATCAGCCTACATTATCAGACCAAAAAATTCATGAGATACAGGAACCTTTCTTCTTTCTTATGAAGGAAAATCATGTGTTTGCGTATATCCGCATGGATGACCTCCCGTTAAATGAAAAAATAACGACAGTCGATCAGCTTTTACAGTATGCTTTTTCGATTGATAATGTCTGTAAATTAACCCCTAACATATCCTTGCCGCTTCTGTTTCAAATTATCGGAGAACCTATCGTGCTGATAAAAACGGATGATGGCCTGCTTACCGGTTATGTAAAAAGGGAAGATGTGTTAGCAGAATTATTCAAGCAGGACAGCAAACAGAATTTAGACCTGCTAAATGTTATTTTAACCTCCATACCTATGGGGATTTTTGTAGCTGATAAAGAAAAAAATATCGTGAACTTCAATGAATCAGGCTTGAAGATGATAAAAAAGCCTTCTGAACAAGTCCTAAATGAACCTGCTGCGGACATCTTCAATAAGCAGCATATACATAGCGTGTTTGCCAGTGGGAGCAGTATTCTGAATCAGTTGGAGATTACTGATGTCATGAGTGTGCTTGTCGACTATAGCCCGATTCTGAACCATGAAAAAGAAGTTGAAGGCCTGATCATCATCGTTCAGGATTTACCGATGGTTGAGGAAATGGCCATGGAAATAGAATTGATAAAAAGCTCGAATAAAGACTTGAATGCCATTTTAGCGAATATCTATGATGAAATACTTGTAGTCAATCAAAAAGGAGAGCTGCTGCGTTATAGTGACAGCATCATCTCAGGATTCTGGGGTAAGGATTTAAAAGATTATATTGGGAAGAATCTTTTGCAATTAGAAGATGAAGGGATTTTTAATCCTTCGGTCACCCGGTTAGTCCTTGAACAAAAAAAGAAAGTATCGATTGTCCAAGATACGAAAATGAATAAGAAAGTCCTTTCCGTCGGCACCCCTGTGTTCAATGAAAAAGGGGAAATAGATCGAATAGTCATTGCATCAAGGGATATAACGGAAACGACACAATTGAAATCTGAATTAAATGAAATGAGGAAAGAACTGGATTCATTCAAAAAACAGGATCAATTTTATAAAGAGTTGGTTTTTGCAAGTCCTAAAATGGAGCAGATAATCAGCCAAGTCAAGAAAATCGCTCATTTCTCATCAACCGTATTGATCAACGGGGAGTCGGGAGTAGGTAAAGAAGTGATAGCCGAAGCCATTCATAAAATGGGCAGGCGGTCCAAGCAGCCTTTCCTAAAGATAAATTGCGGGGCGATTCCGGAAAACCTCCTCGAAAGTGAATTGTTTGGTTATACGAAGGGTTCCTTTACAGGAGCAGATAAAAATGGGAAGGTAGGATACTTTCAGCAGGCCAATAAAGGTGTTTTATTCCTTGATGAAGTGGGTGACATGCCCATACACCTGCAAGTCAAGCTACTGCGGGTCCTCCAGGAACAGGAAGTGATTCCGATTGGCAGCACTACACCCATTTCCATTGATGTTCAAATTGTTGCGGCCACGAATAAGAGTCTGGAAAAAATGGTCGAGATGGGGACGTTCAGAGAAGATTTATTCTATAGATTAAACGTCATACCCATACATGTGCCCCCTTTAAGGGAAAGGCCGGAGGATATACCGCCACTAGCCTTTCATTTCCTGCAAAAACTGAATGAAAGGTATCAGCGGAATTACCACTTTTCCCCTGATGCATTAAATATCCTGGAAGTCTATACATGGCCGGGGAACATCCGTGAATTGCAGAACATGATTGAAAGATTGGTTGTTTCTGCAGATGAAGAGACGATCGATGCTGATTTCATTCAAAGGTTCATACCTGTGGGCAGTGACTTTAAACAATCGAAACCCATCATTACGAGAATCCTTCCGCTGCAGGAAGCACAGGATCATGTCGAAGAGCAATTGATCATGCTTGCCATGAAACAGTATAAAACTACGACCAAAGCGGCAAAAGCGCTCGGGATAAGTCAATCGTCAGTGAGCAGGAAGTATCAAAAAGTGTTAGCTGAACAGAGTAAGAAAATCGAAAAAAATGCATATTGAATAAAAGCCGTTGCCGAGTGATGAAAAATCGCTTGTCAACGGCTTTTATTTTTATAGTAGCATTTGGGCAGTCTTTTTTATGATTTACAAGGATGGTTATGCAAATTGAAATATCGTTATGCAAATTTGCATAATTATAACGTGATTTAACAAAAAGAATGCTGTTTTGTTGGTAAATTAACTTGGCATGGTTCTTGCTTGATAAGTAAGTATAAGAAAAAAGGGAGGTAAGCATCAAAGTTTATAAAAGAAGCAATCTCAATTAACCATCCACTAAAGTTATAAAAAAAAGGAGCTTATAAAATGTCAATTAACGTAGAAAGTAAAAACACTCAAGCTAACCATACAGCAACCCAAGATTATATTAAAAAAGTGCTTCAATTAATCGAACAAAAAGAAATTTCAAAAGAAGACGCGCAGTGGGTAACAAGAGAAACGGTCGAGAATTTCCGTAACCATGTAAACCCTGGATTTTTGGAATATCGGAAGACGGTCACTAAAGACACGCAATTCGCTTCCGTGGAGTGGTCTGATCAAGATTCCTGTTTTACCGATGTAAATGGAAAAAAATATATTGATTGTTTAGGTGGCTTTGGTATTTATAATGTTGGCCATCGTAACCCTAAAGTAGTAAAGGCCGTAACCGATCAATTGCAAAGACAAGCCCTTCATAGCCAGGACTTACTTGATCCATTACGTGCAATGCTTGCCAAGATCCTTGCCGAAATCACACCGGGAGATCTAAAATACTCGTTCTTTACGAACAGCGGTACCGAGAGCGTGGAGGCTGCACTTAAGCTGGCTAAAATGTACAGTGACCGATTCACGATCATTTCCACGACAAAATCATTTCATGGGAAAAGCCTTGGTTCCCTATCGGCAACGGCAAAGGGCATGTTCAGAAAACCTTTCATCCCGTTGGTACCAGGTGTGCGTCATGTACCATTCGGTGATCTGGATATGATGAGAAAAACGTTTGAAAGTTGTGCATTGGTCGGTGAAGATGTTGCTGCTGTGCTGTTGGAGCCTATTCAAGGTGAAGGAGGGGTCATTCTTCCTCCGCAAGATTATTTAAAGCAGGTTCGTGCATTATGTGACGAATATGATGCGTTATTGATCTTGGATGAAGTGCAAACAGGGATGGGACGGACAGGTAAAATGTTCGCTTCTGAGCTATATGATGTTGTTCCGGACATTATTTGTTTAGCGAAAGCATTTGGCGGCGGAGTAATGCCTGCAGGGGCTGTCGTAGCCAATGAGAAAGTGTTTAAAAGCTGGTTCGACAATCCATTCATGCACACAACTACATTTGGAGGAAATCCACTCGCTTGTGCTGCGGCCATTGCTACGATCGACGTACTTTTGGAAGAAAACTTACCGCAGCGTGCTGCAGAAGTTGGTGAATACTTCCTAAATGGGTTAAGGGAAGTTGCTGCTGAGCACAAAGATAAGGTTTTGGAAATCCGCGGCCAAGGATTGATGATTGGTATTGAGTTCCATAAAGATGAAGTGGGTTATGAATTCTCAAAAGCCCTCTTTGATAAAGGCATCTTGGTGGCAGGTACGCTTATCAATTCCAAAACAATCAGGATTGAGCCGTCATTGACTATTAAGTTGGATGAAGTCGATACAGTCATTAAAGCGTTTAAAGAGGTCTTGCCGACGCTTCAATCTTAATTTAAAAAAGCAGAAAAACAGCCTTTGGGCTGATTCAGATTTTAGATAAAAAGGTTTCGGAATGGTCTTATTCCGAAACCTTTTTGTTATTTTTTGCTTTGTAGCAATTTTAGGAATAGTGAACACTCCAAGGTCATTATTTAGACCATTTCTACCCTTCGTCAAGTCCAGGCGGCCATCTTCTTTACATTAATGGCAGCCTAACTAACCAAATGGTTTGCTGCACCAGGTGGTCTAAAGTAGTAAACATTTCAAGCTGATCAAAGGTACCCTCATCACCTCAAGTTTTCATCCTTCTAATTAATGAGTAACGGAAGGTACGAGACTCCTGCGGGGAAAGCGGGCCAAGAGAGACCCCGCAGGCGCTAATAGCACCGGGGAGGCTCCAAAGACCGGCTGCGGAAAGCGAGTGCTCTACGTTCCAATCAACGGTAAATTTTAAACACCTTAAAAAATTGTCGGCAAACTCAGTTATTATCGAGTTTGTTTATAAACTGAAACAGCCTTTGGGCTTTTTTTGTTGCTTGGAGGGAGGAGGTATAGAAATCACTTTTACTATACTTAGTTCCCGTTTTATAGTTTTTTTCATGAAAATGCGTCATGAAAACGGGAATTACTCAGATTGGAAAAGGATTTAATTCCTTTAACGTAATTTGGTATGTTATAATAATTTCTGGAAAAAGGAGTGATGAAGATATGACACCTGCTCTGCAAAAAATGTGGATATCCTTTATAGCAATGGGCTTTATGATTATCTCTATATTTCTAATTTACTTAAGCCGCTATAAATTAAAAGGTTTTTGGAGAGTCTTGACAGCAATTATCGCATACATACTTATGATTCTGGCCGGATTGATCATCCTTATCGTTGTTCTTAGCGGGCCAACCACTTGATAGGTGAGGAGAAATGATGAGAAATTTTTTCAAAATATTATGTTTACTTTGCATCTCTGTATCATTATCTGGCTGCTTATATCCAGAGAAGCAAAAAATGCAAAACCAATTGCCTTATAAAGAGCAAATACAATCCGTCCAAAGTGCAGTGGATCAATTTCAGAAAGATGAAGGTGGCATACTGCCCATCGTTACAAAAGATGCTGATACACCGATTTATCAAAAATATGTCATAAAATTTTCAAAGATTTCACCGAGGTATATGGCTGAACCGCCGGACAATGCATTTGAATCAGGAGGCGTCTTTCAATACATCCTCGTTAATGTTGAAAATGATCCGACCGTAAAGCTGTTGGATGTCAGGATGGCGCAAAAGATTCAGGATGTTTCCTTGAGATTGACTGCCTATCAGCAAAGCAACGGATATCCGCCATTTAAGGAAAGGTTATCCGGTAATGTCTTCACGCTTGATTATGAAAAAATGGGCCTGAAGGAAGCTCCGACGGTCACGAGTCCATTTTCACAAAAAGACTTATATCTCGTAGTTGATGGTCAAGGCAGTATTTTTGTTGATTATACCCCGGATTTAATTGAGGCATTGAAGAAACATGAGGGGGAAATGAAGCCAGGTGAAGATATCCGGGAACTGCTGGTGCAGAGTTCGGAGTTCGTCCCTGCCTATTCATTGCCATATACAATTGATGAAAAAACAAAAAATCCAATATTTCTTACAAAATAGGCATAACCCTTCTTCTACAAAATATATTGTAGGGGAAGGGTTATTTCTTTTATCTTTATTTCATCTTACTTTTAAAATAACAACCCTTATATAAAATTTCTGGTGGAGGAAGGGATTGAACCAGGGAAATAATTGGAATAAATTTTTAGGACAACATCATAGATATATATTGTCCTAAATAAATGCAAATGGATAAACGAAATCCCAAAACTCTAATTCGGGAGGGGATACCTTGGAAAAGGTAGATATTTTTAAAGATATAGCTGAACGGACCGGTGGCGACATATATTTGGGGGTGGTCGGTGCCGTCAGGACGGGGAAATCCACATTTATTAAAAAATTCATGGAGCTAGTCGTCATTCCGAATATTCCGTCAGAGGCGGACCGCGCAAGGGCACAGGATGAATTGCCTCAAAGTGCTGCTGGAAAGACGATCATGACGACGGAACCCAAATTCGTACCGAACCAGGCAGCATCGATTCAAGTGGCTGAAGGTCTCGACGTGAATATCCGCTTAGTCGATTGTGTCGGTTATACAATACCTGGGGCTAAAGGGTATGAAGATGAAAATGGTCCCCGCATGATTCACACGCCTTGGTATGAAGAGCCGATTCCATTCAATGAAGCAGCTGAGATCGGTACTCGCAAAGTAATTCAGGATCATTCCACATTAGGCGTGGTCGTTACGACGGATGGGTCGATAGGAGAAATCCCGCGAAGTGATTATTTAGAGGCAGAGGAACGGGTTGTCGAAGAATTGAAGGAGGTTGGCAAGCCATTTATCATGATTGTCAATTCCGTTCAGCCTCACCACCCGAATACGATAGCCCTGAAGGAATCCCTGCAGGAAAAGTATGATATCCCTGTATTGGCCATGAGTGTCGAAGGTATGCGGGAATCGGACGTTTACAGCGTACTCCGCGAGGCCCTGTACGAATTTCCAGTTCTCGAGGTCAATGTTAATCTTCCGAGCTGGGTAATGGTTTTGCGCGAGGATCATTGGTTGAGGGAAAGTTACCAGGAAGCGGTTAAAGAGACCGTCAAGGACATTAAACGACTGAGGGATGTAGATCGTGTGGTCGGTCATTTCAATGAATTCGAGTTCATTGACCGTGCAGCGCTTGCAGGCATTGAGATGGGGCAGGGTGTTGCAGAGATCGACCTATACGCCCCTGATGAACTCTATGATGATATTCTGAAGGAAATTGTCGGTGTGGAGATTCGGGGCAAGGATCATCTATTATCTTTAATGCAGGATTTTGCGTATGCCAAAGCAGAGTATGACCAGGTGGCCGATGCATTGAGAATGGTCAAACAAACAGGATATGGTGTCGCAGCCCCTTCCCTCAACGATATGAGTCTTGACGAACCGGAAATCATCCGTCAGGGAGCCAGATTCGGTGTCAGGCTAAAAGCCGTAGCTCCTTCCATCCATATGATCAAGGTCGATGTCGAATCCGAATTCTCGCCAATCATCGGTACTGAAAAGCAAAGTGAAGAATTAGTCCGGTATCTGATGCAGGATTTCGAAGACAATCCACTTTCCATTTGGAACTCAGATATTTTTGGCAGAAGCCTAAGTTCCTATGTAAGGGAAGGCATACAGGTGAAATTAGCGATGATGCCTGACAATGCCCGCTACAAATTGAAAGAAACACTGGAGAGGATTATCAATGAGGGCAGTGGGGGATTGATTGCCATCATCTTATAAAATGTTTAAAAGCTGGACCAACTCCATTTATGGATTGGTCTTTTTGCATGCGAAATACTCAGGATAACAAGAAAAAGATCATTTATGAGCGCTAAAATTTGAAATAATCTGCTGTTTTTTAGTATAATCTTGAAAAAACCCTGTGGTTAAGCGATTTTCAGCAATATAATAAGTTTAATTTCTATAAAAAAGGGAAATGATGAATAGCGAAAGACAAAATTTATAATATATACAAT
>NZ_JBSGVZ010000005.1:0-291629 GCF_053608705.1 Peribacillus sp. NPDC055009
GTACTTTATTTATGAAAAAAATTATTATTTTTAATAAAATATATATTGCTCACCTCGAATGCCGTCTCACTAACATCCTATGTTAATGAAAGTTCGACGGTCTCCAATATAAAGGGGGATTTGTGCCCCTACGTAAACAACTGTTATTCGGCAGAGAACCTGCACTTGTTGTAGTGAAGGGTGATTGTATTACGATAAAAAAGGAATGCCGATTATTATAAGCATTCCTTTGCATTCAGATTTTGCTGCTGTTGCTCTCGTTTTCCGGTTTCTTTAAGATTGCGTATGCTAGGTATCCTATTAAGCCGATAAATAATCCGGTGCCGCCTACAATATAAATCATTGTAAACACTTTTCCTAATATTGTCTGTGGTTCAAAACTGGGATGCCCAACCGTGCTAAGAGTAACAACGCAGAAGTAAAGGGATTCAATCACAGATAGACCTTCCTGCTTAACATAGAAAATCGTGCCGGAAAATAACATAACGAGGACCAATACGAAAAGAACCTGGAAGTTCTTCAATTTAAAAGCGGACCAGAGTGCTTTTAGGAAACGTTTCAAGGTGAGGATAAATGAAATCATTGGTAATTGAATTTCCTTTCGGTTCATTACATTTTAAGTAAGGTGAATGAGTAAATCCTGATATTCGAGCTCGATCAGTCAATCATTCTACTATACAGGAATTCAGCTTGGATTGACAAAAAAAACCGTATTTATTTTGATCTCGTTTGAACTAAAAGAGTTGGTAAACAATAGAAGGAGAAAGTAAGTAAAAAGGGGGACAATCATGAAACCACGTATTACTGTCATAACATTAGGTGTGGATGATTTGGAAAAATCGCTGGAATTCTATCGGGATGGCCTGGGATTTCAAACAGAAGGAATAGTGGGCAAAGAATTTGAGCATGGGGCCGTTGCCTTTTTCGACCTGCAAGTAGGCCTAAAGCTTGCCATATGGAATCGCAGGGATATAGCTCATGAGGCCAAGGTTCCTTTGTCTCCGGCAAGCCCTTCTGAATTTACCCTTGGTCACAATGTAGGCAGTAAAGAGGAAGTGGATATTGTGTTGGAAAAAGCAAAAAAAGCTGGCGCGATCATAACCGATCCGGCACATGACACTTTCTGGGGAGGATACTCTGCACACTTTCAAGACCCTGATGGACACCTTTGGGAAGTCGTTTGGAATCCGCAGTGGGATATCATAGAATCATGAATAGAAAGCATCCTCATACTCAAGTTTAGTCCTGATATTTTAATACAAAAAAGACTGTAGCAATAGGAGTTCTATCCAAATGTTAAAACAAAGTCAATTGGAGCGGGTGTTCGAGACTCCTGCGGGAAAAGCGGGTCTAGGGGAGACCAGCAGGCGTAAGCCGAGGAGGCTACCGGACCGCACGCGGAAAGCGAGTGCCTGGAGTGATTTAACGTTTAAATTGTAAAAATCATAAAAAACTGTAGGCAAAATTGATTTTCATCGAGTTTGTATGAAACAAGCACTTTACCTAGGGGGTAAGTGCTTGTTTTTTATTGATGAATTCTCTACTTCTTGCAATCATTTCTTTATTCTTTTCAATCGCTTCGTTGTTACTGAATTTCACCTGATTAACCGTCTCATTGTCTTCCATGTATTCAAGCAGCAAGTCTACCGCTTTATCCATCAGTCTTTCGATGGGGATACCTCTTTCTTCAGCCAAATTAGCGAGTCTATTAGTCAAGTGCGGATTGATGGTAATGTTTATAGGTTTTTTCGTTTCAGAATTGATAGGTCGTTCCACCTTCAGACTTTTAATCTATCATATACCTTTAATTGATGTTAAACAAATATAGTGTAGGGAAATGTAAGTATGCTTGTGGTTCATTTTGGCCCTCCTTCTTTCCAATTCTGGAAGTGAAGAGTAATTTTAAAAAGAAAGCAGGAAATTGACAGTGATCAATTTCCTGTTTTTTTTTTTTTGTACTTGGGGGAGTCACGAGAAGGATTTGCACCTCTTTTATCAACAGCGGCTATAAAACTGCACTGTGTATTCCTATATTTCAAAGTTTGTAACACAAACTATATTTTCAATAAAAATATTGACATAATCAATATAACGTTATAATGTTTATTTATTGTAATTGTTTGTTTTTTCAGACTCTTATTCAAAAAGGGGGAAAAGTTATTGAATAATTTTATGGGGTTACTCGAAATGAAAGTGCTTCCAGTTGCAAACAAAATTGGTTCACAAAGACATCTGCTAGCGATCAGGCACGGTGTTCTGGCAACACTTCCACTGACGATCATTGGATCATTCTTTGTTATTTTGTTGAATTTTCCAATCGCTGGGTATGACGAATGGATTGCACCTTATCGTGCCGCTTTGGATGTTCCTTTTCGGTTTACAGTGGGAGCAATGGCTTTATATGCAGCTTTTGGGGTTGGGTCAGCGCTGGCAGGACATTATAAATTAGATCAGCTCAGTGCAGGTCTTCTATCAGTCTTAGCTTTTCTGATTACATGCGTTGTGCCTACCCAAGTCATGGAATCCGTTCCAGGAGTAATAGAAGCGGGTCGCTGGTTACCTATCAGCTCTTTAAGCGCAGCCTCTTTATTCGGAGCAATAGTAACATCGTTGATTTCCGTCGAGATTTTTCATTTTTTGATTAAACGCGATATAAAAATCAAATTACCGGAAAGCGTTCCGCCAATGGTTTCGAATTCCTTTGCAGCCCTGATTCCAACATTGGTCGTGGTCCTTCTTTTCTGGGGCATTCGTTATGGTTTAGGCTTTGACATTAACTCGATCATCACTACTTTGGTGTCACCTCTCAAAAATTTATTGGTTGGTAATAGTTTAATAGGTGGCCTGCTTACAGTCTTTCTCATTGTTTTCTTTTGGTCGCTGGGTATTCATGGACCGGCAATATTGGGTCCGATCATACGGCCGATGTGGGATTCGGCGATTCTCGAGAATATGGATGCATTTGCGAGAACGGGTAATGCGGCGAATTTGCCCAATCTATTTACCGAACAATTCATTCAATGGTTCGTATGGATTGGCGGGGCGGGATCGACATTATCACTTGTTGTACTATTCCTATTTTCAAAATCGAAGTATTTGAAAGAACTGGGTAAACTGTCCTTTGTTCCAGGGATTTTTAATATAAACGAACCTATCATTTTTGGAGCGCCGATTGTCATGAACCCCATTTTAATGGTTCCGTTCATCGTTGCCCCTTTGGTAAATGTCATCGTTTCTTATACATTCTTTCAATTAGGGTTAATACCAATGATAATGGCTAAGCTGCCGTTTACGGTCTTTAGTCCAATTGCCGCTGTCATCAGTACAAATTGGACAATCATGGCCGGGGTTCTGGTTTTATTGAATTTCGTCATCTCTTTAATGATCTATTTTCCCTTTTTCAAGATGTTCGAGAAGCAGCATTTACGTGATGAAAATAAAATAGAAGCTGGACCGGAAGAAAAGGAAGCGGGCATTAAATATGCTTGAAATAATATCCGCAATTCTATCATTTGTCGGGTCACAAATCATTTTTTCCCGAACTGGGCTAGGTGAAAAATTAACACCCTGGAAATCGGTTGGCCTGTCTATTTTAATCATTAGTTTTTCTATCTTTCTGTTTACCGCAATGGGATCGACTTATTATTTAATTGTCATTGTACCAACGATTATTTGTTCTGTAATGGTATCCTCACGCTACCGTGATTATTTAATGGGATTACAGGCTAAGCGGGCTCAATGGAAAGAAAGTAGTAAAGGAGTGAATGATAGCTTATGAGAAGATTAGGTATTTCAATTTATCCGGAACACTCTACACCGGATAAAGACAAGCAATATATTAAACTTGCCCATAGTTATGGTTTTGAACGAATATTCACGTGTTTATTATCGGTTTCAAAACCATATGAAATTGTCATGGAAGAATATAAAAATATTATTTCATATGCGAAAGAGCTACATATGGAAGTCATTCTTGATGTTGCTCCAGCTGTTTTCGACAAGTTTGATATTAGTTATGATGATTTAAGTTTTTTCGCAGAAATGGGAGCTGACGGCGTTCGTCTGGACCTTGGGTTCGATGGCTTGAAAGAAGCTAAAATGACCTATAACCCTTACGGATTGAAAATCGAATTGAATATGAGTAATGATGTCGATTATTTATCGAACATACTGACGCATCAAGGGAATAAAAATCAAATCATTGGCTGTCATAATTTCTATCCCCAAAAATTCACAGGTCTCCCTTACGACTTTTTCATTGCCTGCAGTAAACGTTTTAAAGAACATGGCATTCGTACAGCTGCATTTGTTACTTCACAAACTGGTGATATAGGTCCTTGGAGTATAAATGATGGATTATGTACATTAGAACAGCATCGTGAGCTTTCAATTGATGTACAAGCCAAGCATCTATGGGCAACGGGTTTAATTGATGATGTCATCATCGGGAATGCTTACGCTAGTGAAGAGGAACTAAGAATGCTGGGATCATTACAGCGTGACATGATCGAGCTGAAAGTGGAACTCCATTCGGATGCGTCACCAATTGAGCAAAAGGTTGTGTTGGATGAATTACACCTTCGCCGTGGTGATATCAGTGAGTATATGGTCCGTTCAGTGGAGGTCCGGAAAAAATATGCGAATGAAGATTTTACAGTCCGGGAAAGTATCCCACAGTGCAAAGGGTCCGTTTTCATCGGCAATGATTCTTTTGGAAAATACAAAGGCGAACTTCAAGTCATCTTAAGGGACATGCCATTGGATGAACGAAAAAATGCAGTCGCCCATGTTGTAACAGAGGAACATTTTTTGCTGGATTACATTAAACCATGGGGCACATTTAGATTGATTAAATAACCTGAACCTAATTTTTAAGGAGGAATAATGATGAATATACTATTATGCTGTTCTGCAGGAATGTCCACAAGTCTATTGGTTAATAAGATGGAGAAAGCGGCAATGGAAGAAGGATTGAACGTGAAAATCCAGGCTGTTGCCACTATGGAAGTAAGAAACCATATAAATGAGGTCGATGTTATACTTTTAGGCCCTCAAGTTCGTTATTTACTTAATGATATAAAGAAAATAGGGGATGAAAAAGGAGTACCGGTAGATACGATTAATCCCATGCATTATGGATCATGTAATGGCAAGGAAGTATTGCGTACGGCCCTCCAATTAATATCAAAATAACATACTATCAAAAGGGGTGTTAATATGACGAAAACGAAAGAGGATCTCTCTGAATTATCATTTCAATTAATTCTCCATAGCGGGAATGCCCGCAGTTGTGCAATGGAAGCCATCGCCTTGCAAAAACAAGGTAAATCAAGCGATGCCCAGGATAATTTAAAGGAAGCGGAACAAGAATTCGTTGCGGCACATAAAATCCAAACCGCATTGATTCAACAAGAAGTGAATGGTGAGGAATTCGATATTCCAATGCTCCTGATCCATGCTCAAGATCACTTGATGACTTCCATGACAACAAAAGATTTAGCAATAGAAATCGTGGAATTGCACGAGAAAACACAAAAGAACTAACGAAGTGATTCATGCTGATAGAGGGTTTAAGAGGTTGCTGCGGCAGCCTTTTTCTAATGGACCTAACGTGTGAAATGGCACGACAAGATTTCTTTTGTTAAAGTTCATGAACCTTAACAAAAGAAATATGGCATAGGGTCACTCAAAATTAGGATTCTCCGAAATTTTAAATTATACTATTGTTCAAGGCAGCAGCGAATGATACTGACACAAATTAACGTAGGATAATCATGATAGAAATACAAACAATTAATTAGCAAGATCAAAGGGGAGAAAAACATGCAAAGAGTCAATCTAACTGATGAGCTTAGTCTTTCACGAATTGTACACGGTATGTGGAGATTAGCGGATTGGAGATTTTCTACAGAGGAAATCCTATCTCTTATTGAACACGGAATGGATCGTGGCGTCACTACATATGATCACGCCGATATATATGGAAGTTATACATGTGAGGAAATTTTCGGGAACGCACTTTCATTAAAGCCATCTTTACGCGATAAAATGGAGATCGTTACGAAATGTGGCATAGTTCTTCAATCAAAAAACCGTCCTTCCCATAAAAGTCACCATTATGACACTAGTATAGCCCATATCATAAAGTCTGTTGATCAATCTCTTATGAATCTTAAAACGGATTATATTGATTTATTACTTATCCATCGTCCTGATCCCCTGATGGACCCTGCGGAAACGGCTGAGGCGTTTAATCAATTAAAGGAATCAGGGAAGGTCCGTAACTTTGGAGTATCGAACTTCAAAAAACCGCAATGGGATATGCTTCAATCTTATCTAGAATATCCGCTTGTGACGAATCAGCTGGAGCTTTCTGCATATAATCTTGAAAACTTCGAAGACGGAACCATGAACTTATGTCAGGAAATGGGCGTGGCGCCGATGGCATGGTCACCGCTTGCAGGAGGAAGCATTTTTGAGGAGTCGAATGAAAAGGCTGTCCGCTTAAGAAAAACGTTAGAAATCGTAAAAGAAGAAATCGGGGCCAATGGAATAGATGAAGTGATGTATGCATGGCTGTTGAGACATCCTGCAAAAATCATTCCGATCGTTGGATCAGGTAAGAAAGAACGATTGGACAGCGCCATTGATTCACTAAACCTAAGCATGGAAAAAGAACAATGGTTTAACATTTTAACAAGCTCGATGGGACATGATATTCCGTAATGAATTGTACCGTTGAACAAGAAACCTTGCCTTCATTAATGGGGACCTCCGTAAAGAGGTCCCCATTCTTAAATTTCAATGAATCCATATCAATCCACTTTCCCATGTTTCCTAAGGTACAATTCATTTCCTTTCAATATGATATGTGGAAGAAAGCAATCTATTAATAGAAAAAGCGGGAAAACAAACTGATCTATTACTGTTTTCAGGTTCCATACCTTTTTTATGGATATGAAAAGGTTAAAAGGAGCTTAATAGAAACTATTTATGTCCCATCTTCTGGACTTTCAGATAATTCTTGCCCCATACCTTCTATTTGACTTTCACTAACTGTGGTCTTTGTGGCATTGTTCAATAATTTTAAATATTTTTGAGTATTACACTTCCAGGGTTCGGTCAAATACTAAACAGTAAATTTTTGCATCAAAACTCGTGTGAAAGCCGTTTTTCCATTTCTGTTATTGAAGGGCGCGCAGGCATTTTCAATGATGGAACCTCCTGATCATTCAAGCCAGTAGCAATGATAATTACTATAATTTCATCTTTTAAGTTTTCATTAATAACAGAACCGAAAATCATATTTAACTCTGAGTCTGCCTCGGAAGTAACAATATTTGCTGCCTCTTGTACTTCATATAGACTTATATTGGCGCCTGTGAGTTTCATTAGCACACCTTGGGCTCCGTCGATGGAAGTGTTAAGTAACGGACTGGAAATGGCTTTCTTTGCAGCTTCCGCAGCGCGATGTTTACCTGTTGCTCTGCCAATGCCTATTAAGGCAGACCCTTTATTGGACATGATTGTTTTCACGTCTGCAAAATCAATGTTGATTAAACCTGGTACAGCAATTAAATCCGATATACCTTGGATACTTTGGCGAATAACATTATCCGCTTCAAGAAATGCTTCAAGCATTGGTGTATCTTTATGTAAAATCTCCAATAAGCGATCGTTTGGAATAACAATTATTGTGTCCACTGCTTTCTTCATTAAGGAGATTCCTCCTGCTGCTTGTGTTGCACGCTTATTGCCCTCAAACGCAAACGGAAGTGTTACAACGCCAATGGTTAGTATGTCAAGCTCACGGGCAATTTGAGCAATGACAGGGGCAGCACCCGTTCCTATACCGCCGCCCATTCCGGCTGTAATGAGTACCATGTCTGTACCTTTTAATGCTTCTTGGATCTGCTCTTTGCTTTCTTTAACTGCTTGTTTACCTACCTCTGGATTTGCCCCTGATCCTAAACCTTTTGTCAATGTTGCACCGATTTGTATCTTGATCTCTGCTTTTGATAAATTAAGAGCTTGTGCATCTGTATTAACAGCTATAAATTCTACACCTTTAACTCCATGTTCGATCATACGGTTAACGGCGTTATTTCCTCCGCCGCCAATACCAATTACTTTAATGTTGACTGATGAGTTTACACTTGTAACAAACTCCATTTATAAGACCTCCTAGTCATTGAAATTACCTTATTTCAAATTATTCAAATAAATAGCGGAAACAACACTCATTCTTTTATTAGAAATGTTTTGTCTTTCTTATATTTAGATTTAGTTAAAGAAAAAGGCATTGTCGTTAGCGGTCCCGTAAAGGAGACTTCTAACGACAATGCCTTTCATTGAACCCTTCCATTCTTTGCTAAAGGTGGGTGGGTTCGATATCCTAAAAAGGTAATCTTTGTTTTAATTCTAAGGTAATTCCACTATTAAATCAATATATATACATTATTATAAACAAATACGTATTCATGAAGATGGCGACGACCATCTGATTAGAATTATTTACAGTGTGTAACCTAATAAGGTTAAAGATAATGATATCTTTAGGAGTTTTAAAAGGTGAAACTAACTTAGTTAAATTACCGTGCTGTATACCTTTAATTCATGAACAAGAAAATAGATAAGCAAAGATGCACCACTACATCTCATCTTTATTTTGTATTTTTCCTACCGTCAGCACTCTACACATATAGTATGTGGGAACATAGTTTACACCTAAAATAATTTCAATGTTGTGAAAATTTAGGGGTGAAATGATTCTGATTCTTATTTTGAATAAACTAAAACAGACAGGAAAATATTTATCCTGTCTGTTTTTTGCCTCTTAAATAACTACGGTGAAGCGTACCATGAGTAATATAATGAGGCTTTTACGCATATAAAGAAAAAACACTATGTTCTCTTAATAGTCCATACAGCAAATCCTTCCTCCGCTTGTGATTTTATTGTGATATTAAAGAAAAATGATAGGTAGAAGGTGACGAATATGGAAGCAATCGTCCTGGCTGCTGGATATTCCAGCCGAGCGAATGCATTTAAAATGACTTTGCCGATGGGGCAAATGAGCGTGTTGGAGCAAACGATCTCTAAATTTGAAGGATTATGCAACAAGGTCATCGTCGTAGCTGGATTTCAAGCGGAAATCATCCAAGAGGAAATTGTCAAAATTATCAGTGAAAATGCCTATTCATTTCAGATCAAGTTTGTTTATAATGAAAACTTTAACCAGGGAATGTTTCATTCCATTCAAAAGGGCTGCAACGAAGTGAATGACCCAACCTTCTTTATAACACCCGGCGATTGTCCGCTTGTAAAAAAAGAGACTGTTCAGCTACTAGCAAAACACAAAGGAAACGTGGTTATTCCCAGCTTTGACTATAAAGGCGGCCATCCCATTAAATTATCAAGCGAAGTGAAACAGAAAATTCTCGAAACCAATCCAGAAAGTAATTTGCGTGTGGTCCTGGGCGGTTACGAAAAGCAATACATGAATGTAGATGATGCGGGAGTATTAATGGATGTTGATACACCGGAGGATTACCAAAAAGCCATTGAATATGATAATGCTTTAAATTTCTCGAAGTAAAAATAAAAATAAAAACTACGAAAATCTTGAATAGAAATGAATCATAAAAGATCATTCTCATTGATAAAATCATTGGAAGAGGTTTCTATTCAGAATATGTCCCATTAAAAAAATGAGTCGAAGGGTGTTGTTGCAATGAATCTCAATGACATAAGCACCTCAGTGCCCAAAAAGGACCATAAAGGTAAAGTATCGGGCCAGTTGCCCTATATTAGTGACGTAAAAGTGGAAAATATGGTTTATGGTGTTTTGTATCGATCGCCAATTGCATATGGAAAAATAATATCCATTCAATTACCTAATCTTCCAGAAGGGTATGAAGCTGTTGGAGCAGAGCATATCCCCGGACCGAATTATGTCAAAATTATCAAAGAAGATCAGCCCATTTTTGCCAATGAGTGGGTCAATTATATTGGTGAGCCAATTCTCATGCTCACGGGCAAAGATCTGGATATCCTGTACAGTTTGTTAAATGAAGTGAAGGTTGAATTTGAAGAACATCAGGCTATTTATACATTGGACGAAGCGATCAAGCAAAAATCAGTATCCTTAGTTTTGGCAAGCTATGAATTTGGGGAAAGCTTAGTCAACATTTCAGCTATCGAGCAGGGAGCCCATCAAATCATCGAAGAAGAATATGATACGGGTTATCAGGAGCATGTCTATCTTGAGCCGCAAGGAATGCTCGCCGTTTATAAGGATGATGAAATTGTCGTCCAGGGATCGATGCAATGTCTTTATTATATAAAAAATGCATTGCTAAGCGCATTAGCCTGTGGTGACGATGAAGTTAGAGTTGTTCAAAGTCCTACCGGCGGAGGTTTTGGCGGCAAAGAAGATTATCCTTCTATGATGGCTTGTCACGTAGCCGTTGCCGCAAGAGCAGTAAAAAAATCGGTAATGCTCGTGTTCGACCGTTCTGAGGATATGCTGGTAACGACGAAAAGGCATCCGGCCAAACTCAAATATCGGACGGCCCTTGATAAGGAAGGAAATATTTTGAGCATGTGTGTTGACATCTTTCTCGATGGAGGGGCAAATGTTGGATTGAGCTCTGTTGTGCTGCAGCGCGCATTATTAAACAGTGCCGGTGTTTATAAAATTCCGCATTTTCATGCAAAAGGCTATGTCTTAAAAACCAATACCGTTCCGAACGGCGCCTTCAGAGGCTTTGGTGCTCCTCAAAGCTTTGCCGGAATCGAAAGTCATATTGGACATCTTAGTAAACTGGCAAAAATCGACCCGCTTGAATATAAACGAAAATACCTCGTCAAACAAGGAGACCCCACCATCACCAAAGGTAAATTCCGCGACCCGATATTAGTGGAAGATATGATTGAGGACGTACTCAACGTGTCAGAATACAACAAGAAAAAAGAAGACTTTCAGCGCTTAAATCAACAAAATCAGCGCTATAAAAAAGGCATAGGAACTTCGCTGTTCCTCCACGGCTGTGGATTTACTGGCAGTGGCGAAAGAGATCATATTAAAGCAAAGGTGAAACTGGTTAAATCAAAGGACGACCAGGTATCACTAAAAATCTCAAACTCTGATATGGGACAAGGTATTTTGACTACGTTGTGTAAAATTGTCGCCAAAGAACTTAACCTCCCGTTCGAAGATATTTTGTACCCTTATCCCGACACAAAAGAGGTTCCCGACTCGGGTCCGACCGTAGCTTCCAGGACGACGATGATTGTCGGAAAATTGCTTGAGCGGGCCGCAAAAAAACTTAAGAATCAGTGGCAAACAGGGGTGGAACAGGAAGTGGTTGAGCACTATGTTCACCGTGAAATGATTCCTTGGGACGAGAAAACCTTCACTGGAGATGCCTACCCGGCTTATTCATGGGGCGTTAATATCGTTGAAGTAGAAGTTGATACGTTAACAGGTAATTTAAAGTTAGAAAAAGTATACGGCAATTATGAAGTTGGGAAGGTCATCGATGAACGGATTATGAAAGGCCAAATTGACGGTGGTTTGGCTCAAGGGCTAGCATATGGTTATCTAGAAAAGATGACGTCAAAACAAGGTAGAATCCAACAAAAAAGCATATCGGATTATGGACCGCCGACTTCATTGGATATTGTTTCAATTGAAAGCAAGGTCTTTGATAACCCCTATGCTGATGGTCCATACGGGGCGAAGGGTGCAGGTGAATTGACTTTAATCGGAGGCGCTCCAGCAGTCCAAGCTGCGATTGAGGATGCCCTGCACACTTCTTTTCAGCAAATTCCGATTACACCGGAAGTCATTATTGAAAGTCTTTGGATGAAAGAAGGTGAAGAGGGTTGATTAAATTCACACTAAATGGAAGAACGGTAGAAACTGACGCCCCTGCTACAGCAAGATTACTAGATTTACTAAGAGATGAGTTTGAGTTAATCGGAACAAAGGAAGGCTGTGGTGAAGGGGAGTGCGGAGCCTGCAGTGTTTTTGTGAATAACCTCCTGCAAAACAGCTGCCTTATTCCAATTGGCTCGATTGCTGGTGCCGATATTCAAACGATCGAAGGCATCATTGAAACGGAACAATTTAAAATTTTAGATGAAAGCTATTCCATAGCCGGGGGAGTGCAATGCGGCTATTGCATACCGGGAATGATTATGGCAAGTGCAGCTTTGTTATCTGAAAATCCTCATCCTTCAGAGGCTGAAATTCGTGAGGGCATCTCCGGAAATTTGTGCCGATGTACGGGCTACAATATGATTGTTGAGGCGATTAACCTAGCAGCTAAAAAAGGTGATGGCTTATGATAGAGAAAATAACAGCGTATCGCTTCGAGCGTTTAGACGAAACTTTGAGCCAATTGAATAGAGAAGATTGTGCAATCATAGCCGGAGGCACCGATGTTATGGTTCTTCACAAAAGTAGAAGGGGAGTACCTCCAAAAATCCCTAAACCGATTGTTTTTATTAATCATCTTTCCGAATTAAAGCAGGTGTATCAACATCACAAGGATCTCCACATCGGGGCCTGCTGTACCTATAGTGAATTACTTGAAAATCCGTTGATTCCTTTTGCTTTAAAGAATGCAATTAAAACAATTGCTGCCCCGGCAATTAGAAACCGGGGAACATTAGGCGGTAATATTTGCAACGCCTCTCCAGCCGGTGACATGCTTCCTTTATTATATGTATACAATGCAAAGCTTCTGTTGCGCTCCGTAAATGGTGATCGCATGGTTGCGATTAGCGATTTCATTCAAGGTCCACGACAGGTTCAACGCTTTCACAATGAAATAGTAACGGAGATTATTCTGCCGTTCGTATTAGGAGATTCACATGTCGTTTTCGAGAAAGTTGGCAACCGCAACGCAGATGCCATTGCCAAAGTATCGTTTGCGGGTTTCGTCCGGATAAGCAAAGATCGAATCGATGACATTCGATTTGCCTTCGGGGCGGTCGGACCTACGATGGTTCGTTCCATTGATATTGAGAGGAAGCTGGTTGGAAAAACGATACCATTAGCCGATGCAGACATCGCTGAAATTGTGGCAGCCTTCGATAAGATCATTAGACCAATCGACGATCAACGCTCCACTGCGGCTTACAGAAAAACCGTTGCGTTACATCTTTTACGTTATTTTCTCAGCATGAAGCAATATCAACCGAATTAATGTTTAAAGATAGGGGGGAGCTTTTCATGCAGCTGATGGAAAAAGTGGCCATGCTGACGCGTCAAAACGAAACCTTTGCTTTAGCCATGATTATTGAATCAAAGGGCTCGACTCCCAGGCATGTTGGAAAAATGATTGTCTACCGGGATGGTACCATTGAAGGGACTGTCGGAGGGGGCTTGGCTGAACACTATGTGATCGAAGATAGTGTAAAGGCGATCCAAGATGGCCAATCGAAAATCGTTGAATATAAATTGAATAAACATGCAAAAGACGGAATTCAGATGAATTGTGGCGGCACGTTACGGGTCTTTATTGAAGTCTATACAAGCAGGCCTGAACTCATTCTGGCTGGGGCCGGTCATTTAGGCCATGCGTTGGCAAAGCTCGCTGATTTCCTTGAATATCCTTATTGCATTGTCGATGATCGCGTTGGTTATTGTACAAAGGAACGCTTTCCGAATGCGACAAACCTTTTTGTGAACGAGGATATTGGAAAGGCTTTGCTCGCAGCCAACCTAAATGAAAAATCATATGTGGTAATTGTTACAAAAGATTGTGATGATATTGTATTAAAAACGGCACTGCAATTTCCGATTGCATATGTTGGGATGGTAGCCAGTAAACGCAAGGTCATAAGCATATTTGAAAAGTTAAAAAGTGAAGGGGTCACGCAAGAACAGTTGGAGCAGGTACATTCTCCAATCGGATTGGAAATTGACTCGGAAACATCAGAAGAAATTGCCATCAGTATTATCGGTCAAATCATCAAATTAAGCAAGGAAAAAAAGCCTGTAAAAGTGAAACAATTAAATAGATAAGTAGAAAGGTCAGATAAAGCTAAAATCAAAATTTCTAATAGACAATTAGGTCAGTCCCCACTGTGTTAAAGTATTAACTCAGTGGGGACTGACCCTTTTTCTTTGATAAAAGCTAGAAGCAGGCCCTTGCTCTTCAGAGTGGGCTTTTTGTCGTTTTGATTAATTCATTAATATGGTAGGAATATTTTACTTTATATGCTACTACTATCATACTATACACAAAGGAAAACTCCTGGAGGTATTTTGTATGGGGATATTAGATGGACTTATGGGAAACGGGTTCTGGTGCAAAGATTACATCCATTGGAAAAAGGTATATAGATTCCTATAGAATCAACTATTATGCAGCCATTCCAAATAGTGATGAATGAACTTCACTTGATTTTGGACAGACTTGTTCTGTAAAGTAAGCTGTCCTTTTTTAATGATTGTATCGTGCATAACATAGTTTGAAATGATTGCTGATAGGTAGTGCAAGTATCCAAAAGCAAATTTAACCTGAAGAAAAGAAGTGAAAAAAATGGCTGAGCCTTTAAAGGATTTATATAATGAAACGTTCATTCGTGAATTCGGTGAAAAAGTAAAGGGTGTCCATCCGTCCTTCTCTACTGAATCGTTTATAGGGGAAGTGATTGATGAGCATTGGGACGAGAGGAAGTTAAAAGAACGAATAAGACACATTTCCATTACTCTTGGAAAGCATCTTCCAAGTGATTATCAAGATTCTTTGGATATTTTGTATCGGCTTGATAAGGATTGTGAAGGTTTTAGATATTTATTTTTCCCGGATTTTGTAGAGGTACATGGATTGAATAAGAAAGATTGGCCGTTATCGCTAGACGCGTTGGAGCGTTTTACAGCAAGGTCATCCTCCGAGTTTGCAATCCGTGCTTTTATCTTGCTTGATCCCGTTTTAATGATCGAGAAGATGAAGGAATGGACCAATCATGATGATGAGCATGTCCGCAGGCTGGCTAGCGAGGGATGCAGGCCCAGGTTACCTTGGGGGCAAGCTTTACCGATGTTCAAATCCGATCCGGCACCCGTCTTGGAATTACTTGAGAACCTGAAAAACGATCCATCCCTATATGTTCGCAAAAGTGTGGCCAATAACTTGAATGATATTGCCAAAGATCATCCCAAAACCGTTATAGAAACAGCTAAGCGCTGGTATGAAAGCGGAGAACCCAACACGATTTGGATTATTAGACGGGGATGCAGGACCTTAGTTCGACAAGCAGATCCAGAAGTCCTTTCATTATTTGGATACACGGATGTATTGAATAATCCGAATATCATTACAAACGCATTTATTAGAAATGAACCAGACTCGATTTTTATTGGGGAAACGAGTGAACTTCATTTCGGCTTTCGAGTTCAAGAAAAGAACTCAGTAAAACTACGCATCGAGTATGCCATCGATTTTGTAAAAGCAAATCAGAAAACTTCCCGTAAAATTTTCCTTTTGTTAGATAGGGATTTCTCAGGTAGTGAAGAAGTTGAAAGAGTGAGGAATCACAATTGGAAAGACCTGACGACACGGCGACATTATATGGGAATCCATCGAATATCACTTCTTGTAAATGGTGTGGAAGTTGCAGAAACACAAGTCAAACTAAACACTGAAACTTAAATGTTTACGAATGAACAGAACAGTTGTTAACGAAAGGGTTATAATACTTCAATTTTAAAACAAAAATGACTGTAAGCAAAAGGAGTTCTATCTAAATGTTAAAACAAGGTTGATTGGAGCGGGTGTTCGAGACTCCTGTTTAGAAAGCGCGTCCAAGGGAGACCCCGCAGGCGCAAATGCGCCGAGGAGGCTTTCGGACCGCCCGCCGAAAGCGGGTGCCTGGAGGTGAAATCAACGGTCATATATAAAAAAACCTAAAAAAGCTGTGAACAAATTCAATTATATCGAATTTGCAACAGTCTGAGAGGAGCACCCTAGCTCCTCTTTTTGTTTTTTAGATATATGTGAAGATTATTCACTTTTCTCCGATTTTGAATATTCTTCGTTAAAATCGTTTATCGCATCAAAAGGCTTATACTATTTACATCAAATCCAAAAAGTTGGATAGCTCCGATTGCTGCGTAAATTATTAATTAACAATGCCAGTAAAACGATTATCACAGCACCAGTTAAAACAGGTGTAAATAAATAACTCCAGCTATACTGGCCAAGCATAACTACAAGCGGGTCTGCCCCAGCTGGAGGGTGCGTCGTTTTTGTCAGCATCATCACCGCAATTGCTAATCCGACAGCCAATCCGATTGCCCAAGGTTCGTCGCCAAAAAAATGATAGGAAGCTAAACCTACGAATGTTGAAACGAAATGGCCGCCAATAATATTCCGTGGCTGTGATAATGGTGCGTTCCACAGACCGAACGCCAGTACACAGCTGGCACCAAATGGAGCCATTAACCACACTGCTGATGTTATTTTTGTTAAAAGAATTAAAGCGAATATAGTTAAAAACCCTCCAATAAGTCCCGTTATTGCGTCCTTTACATTTATCTGTAAAGGGCTTCTTCCTTTTCCCTTCATCTTCGATAAATAACGAATATGAAAAAAACGTTTTTCTTTATGACTCGATACTGAAATACGGTCCAATATGACCCCTCCTTTTTTATATAATTAGACTTTATATGAAATTAACTAACCTGTCAAAACTAATTTTAAAGGTTAGTTTGAAAGTCCATAAAAAAACCAACTTATATAATAAGTTGGAAAGACTTTAGCCAAAAGGGTTTTATCTAGAAGTAAAAACAAAGCTGATTGGAGCGGGTGTTCGAGACTCCTGAGGGAAAAGCTCGTCCAGGGGAGACACCAAAGGCGCCGAGGGCTGACCGCCCGCGGAAAGCGAGTCCCTGGAGGCAGCGTTCACATTGTACAAACTTAAAAAAACTGTTAGACAAACTTATTTAATAAGTTAGATCTTCATTCATCATCAGATTTCCGGTGTTGAAATCGTGCTACCTTTTTTCTATTTCCGCATATTTTCATTGAACACCACTTGCGTCTCCCGCTTTCATCGATAAATAACAGGACGCAATCATCATTCGAGCATCGCTTTAGTGATGACAGCTTATTTTCTTCAATTAATTTTAAGGAGTCAAAGGCAATATAAGATTGCAGGATATCTTCCGCTTCTCCAACAGGTATGGGAACAAGTTTTTGATCACTTAATTTAAAAGTGAAAGGTGATTTTTCGATTTTATTTTCTAAAAAGGCGATAAACTCATCAGGAATCGGATTCCCATCTGCTATTAACTCAAATTGTTTTCTTAAAATAGTACGCATTTGTAGAATGCCTACAAATACCTGCCCGATTCTCTCTTTAATTTTTAAGGATAGCTGATTATCCCAAAATGAGTTTTTCCCTTTTATTACAGCAAGCCAGTCCAGCACATCCCGTTCTGAAAGTAATAAGTCTTGCCGTTGACCACGACTGACCAGTTCCGTATTCACTAAATCCAGAGAAAGATTACCTGATATAAGTGGAAATT
The DNA here is from genome assembly GCF_053608705.1 of Peribacillus sp. NPDC055009. Classification (NCBI taxonomy): domain Bacteria; kingdom Bacillati; phylum Bacillota; class Bacilli; order Caryophanales; family Bacillaceae; genus Peribacillus; species Peribacillus sp. NPDC055009. The sequence continues at coordinate 17,549 of NZ_JBSGVZ010000005.1, forward strand.
TATTAGTTTCAGACATAAGTTCATCTCCCATTTTCCGCTAAATTCTAACCAGTAAAATGTTAATTGAGAGGTTATGTCATCATTATACCCTATTTCGGATTTTTTCAGCTACTCGTTATCTTGAGAATTACGGGATAACATAAATGTGATCAAACATCCATATTAGCAATAAAAGAATAGTGATTGAAAGTACATGATAATCAATCCTTTTAAAGTGAGTAAAAAAGTTATTGACAAATCCTGTACGTACAGGATAATATGAAAGCGTATACAGAACCTATACGTACAGGTTATAAAAACAACTATATTTTGCTTTCTAGGGAAAGGAAGTAGTGAAATGGGTAAATACACAGAACCAGCAACGGATTTGCTCCAACATGTCGGAGGGAAAGAAAATATTGCGACGGTTACGCATTGTGCGACAAGAATGCGTTTTGCGTTGAAAGATCCCGCCAAGGCGGATGTAACGAATATCGAATCGATTAAGCTTGTGAAAGGAACGTTTACACAAGCTGGCCAGTTCCAGGTCATAATCGGGAACGAAGTATCATCGTTTTATAATGAATTCGTTTCCATAGCTGGACTTCAGGAAGCGTCAAAAGAAGATGTGAAAAATGCAGCAAAACAGAATATGAGCTGGCTGCAGCGTATGATTGCACATCTTGCGGATATTTTCACCCCGCTAATTCCTGCAATAGTCGTTGGCGGACTCATTCTTGGTTTCCGCAATATTATTGGGGATATAAAAATGTTCGATGACAGCACAAAGACCCTTGTGGATATTTCACAATTTTGGGCAGGGGTACACGCCTTCCTTTGGCTGATAGGTGAAGCTATTTTTCATTTTCTTCCTGTTGGGATTACATGGTCGATCTCGAAGAAAATGGGCACGACTCAAATTCTCGGCATCGTCCTTGGTTTGACCCTGGTTTCCCCACAGCTTCTTAATGCATATGCAGTGGCAAACACAAAGGCAAGTGACATACCTTTTTGGGATTTCGGTTTTGCCCAAGTCGATATGATCGGCTACCAGGCACAAGTCATCCCAGCGATACTTGCAGGGTTCGTCTTGGCGTATTTAGAACGGTTCTTGAGAGATAAAGTGCATAATTCCATTTCCATGATCGTCGTTCCATTTTTTGCTTTACTTCCAACTGTAATCATTGCCCATACCATTCTGGGGCCAATAGGCTGGAAAATCGGTTCTGTAATTTCTACGGTTGTATATTCCGGATTGACTTCATCAGTTGGCTGGCTGTTTGCTGCCGTTTTCGGCTTTGCCTATGCACCGCTTGTCATCACAGGCCTGCATCATATGACCAACGCAATCGATCTTCAGCTTATGAGTGAACTTGGCGGTACGAACCTATGGCCAATGATCGCATTATCCAATATTGCACAAGGTACGGCAGTGCTAGCAATGATTTACATCAACAGAAAAGACCAGGAGGAAAGACAGGTTTCCATACCCGCCACGATTTCATGTTATCTCGGTGTAACCGAGCCAGCCATGTTCGGCATTAACCTGAAATACGGCTTTCCGTTCTTAGCGGGTATGATCGGTTCACTTTTCGCAGGCATCGTTTCAGTCGGATCTGGCGTAATGGCAAATTCCATCGGTGTTGGAGGGATTCCAGGTATCCTATCCATCCAGCCGCAGCATATGGGAATGTTTGCACTTGCGATGCTGGTTGCATTCGTTGTTCCATTCATTTTGACTATAGCATTCTCCAAGCGACCTAATATGAACTTGAAAACAAGAACGAAAACAACGAAATTAAATGCTTAATAACGCGGAGGGAGAGCATTCTCCCTCTTTTTTTACCATACTGGCAAAAGATACATCAGGGATAGCAGGGGAGGAATTACAATGAAGGATTTTAAAAATAGTACGATCTATCAAATTTATCCGAAGTCATTTAAGGACTCGAACGGTGACGGCATCGGGGACATAAATGGTGTTATAGAAAAACTTGATTATTTGAGTATACTGGGAGTGGATTATATTTGGCTGACCCCTTTTTATCGTTCACCTCAAAATGATAATGGATATGATGTAGCTGATTATACATCCATTGATCCTGTTTTTGGGACGATGGATGATTTCGAAAGATTGGTGAAGGAGGCTAATTCGCGGGATATCCAAATCATGTTGGATATGGTATTCAACCATACATCAACAGAGCATGAATGGTTCCAAAAAGCATTGGCTGGAGAGAAAGAATATAAGGACTATTATATTTTCAAGAAATCGAAAAATGGAGAGCCCCCTACGAATTGGATTTCGAAATTCGGAGGACCTGCATGGGAATATGTAGCGGAACATGATGAATACTACCTCCATTTGTTCGATCGGACACAAGCTGACCTTAATTGGGAAAATCCCAGAGTGAGGGAGGAAATCTTCAATGTAGTAAACTTCTGGCTGGATAAAGGTGTCAAAGGATTCCGTTTGGATGTCATCAATCTTATTTCGAAACCTGACATCTATGAAAATGACAAAGATGGAGATGGACGATGCTTTTATACAGACGGTCCCAAGATTCATCAATTCCTAAAAGAGATGAATGAAGAAACTTTCGGGAAAGATGAAGAGGTGATGACTGTAGGGGAAATGTCATCGACGACCATTGACCATTGCATCAAATATTCATCTCCAGTTGAAAAGGAGCTGTCAATGGTATTCAGTTTCCATCATCTAAAGGTGGATTATAAGGATGGGGAAAAGTGGTCACTTGCAGATTTTGACTTCAGTCAGTTAAAGGAAATCCTAAGCAGCTGGCAATATGGGATGCAAGAAGGAAATGGATGGAATGCCCTGTTCTGGTGTAACCATGACCAGCCGAGGATCGTATCCAGGTTTGGGAATGATCAAGAGTATCACAAGGAATCGGCCAAGATGCTGGCAACAGCCATTCATATGCTTAGGGGAACCCCTTATATTTATCAAGGGGAGGAAATAGGGATGACCAACCCGAAATTCAATGATATTGGACAATATCGGGACGTGGAATCGATTAATTATTACAATATTTTAAAAGAGGCAGGCAAGGAAGAAAAGGAAATAATCGAAATCCTTCAAGCTAAATCCCGTGATAACTCGAGAACTCCCATGCAGTGGGGAAATGCGGAACATGCAGGCTTTACAAAAGGGACTCCATGGATTGCAGTGCCTGATAATGCCAAAATCATCAATGCTGAACACGCACTTATGGATCAGGATTCCATTTTTCATCATTACCAAAAACTTATATTCTTACGCAAGAAACATGATATCATTGCATATGGGGAGTATCAGGAAATTCTTGGCGACCATGACCAATTGTACGCTTATGTACGCAATTATGAAGACGAGAAACTTTTGGTCGTCAATAACTTTTATGCAAAAGAAACGGTCTTCGAAATTCCAAAGGATATAGACCTATCCGGATACAACTCAGAGCTCCTTCTCTCAAACTATATCGATTCGAAAGAACTTGCAGGTGATTTTATCCTTCGTCCCTATGAATCGGTGGTCTATTTGTTGAAAAAGGACGAGTAACAGACTAAGAAAAATATATTGTGGTGATGAAATGAACAGCAAATACCTATCGCTATATGGTGATATCGTTTCAAAAATTGAAGAAGGAACCTTTCCGACAAATTCAAAGCTTCCTTCCGAAAGCAGCTTCATGGAGGAGTATGACATATCCAGGGATACTGTGAGAAAATCCTTACAGTTGCTTGAACAAAATGGATATATCCATAAAATCAAAGGCAAGGGTTCCTTTGTCTTGGATTTTAGCAAATTTAATTTTCCTGTAGCAGGGTTGATTTCCTATAAAGAAATGGTGGAAAAGTTGAATTTGCATTCCAAAACGATCATCCACAAGTTGGAGCTTGAGACCCCCGACTCAAAAATGGCCAAGCTTCTAGACTTAACTGATGATGGTGAAATATGGAAGGTGTTCCGGGTACGCCAAATCAATGGGAAGAAAATCATACTGGACAAAGACTATTTCAAAAGCGAATTCGTAACTAACCTGACCAAGGAAATTTGTGAGGATTCTATTTATGGATATATCGAAAAGGATCTCGGGCTCCAGATTGGTTTTTCCAACAAGGAAATTACCGTGGAGCCATGCAGTGAGGAAGATAAACAATTATTGGACATTGAAGACTTCGATATGGTGGCAGTTGTGAAAAGTACGGTCCATTTAATCGATGGAAGCTTGTTTCAATATAGCGAATCCAGGCATAGACCCGATAAATTCAAGTTCACTGACTTTGCACGAAGGACTTGGTGAAGGTTAAGGAAGAAATGAAGGACTGACTCTTGAAAGTTCAGTCCCATTCAAAATGAGAACCCCGCCGTTGAAGATATTTTTATTTTTGAACGAGCGGGGAGAGGAGGAGAGTCAAACTTAGTTTGTCTCTCCTTCCGCTTGTTTAGTGGTATGGGAAGCATTTAGTAAAATCACTCCGCCAATGATTAATACTAAACCGCCTAATGTAGTGATACTAAATGGCTCATTCCATAATAGTACGCCAATCATTGCCGTTAAAGCTGTGCCTATTCCTGACCAAATGGCATAGGCTAAGCTTAACGGAATTGTTTTAAGACATAAAGATAAGCTATAAAATGCAATGCTAAACCCAATTATAACTCCAAATGAAGCGAATAAATGTGTAAAGCCTTCAGACAACTTAAGCATGGTCGTACCAAATACTTCACTAATGATTGATATTCCTAAGGCTATGTATCCGTTCATATTATTACCTCCGATTACTAAATTGTTAAGAAGTGCCTCCACTAGAGAGTTTCAAAACAACAACTCCTCCAATGATCAGGACTAAACCTAAAAATTTTTTCACGTTAAAGCTTTCTTTATAAACGATAACTCCCACTAAAGCAGTTAAAGCAGTGCCTATTCCCGACCAAATGGCATAAGCCGTTCCAAGCGGTATGGTTATTAATGATAATGACAGGCAATAAAAAGCCAAACCCATTCCAATTACCACACCAATGGAAGGGAATAACCTTTTAAACCCGTTTGATACTTTTAACATCGAACTGCCAAACACTTCACTTAGGATGGCTATTGCCAAAAACGCATAAGGATTCAAGATGAACTCCTCCTAAATATTGATCTATTTTCGACCACTTCCCCCAAGAATCTTATCATCTAAAGGACTCATATTAAACTAAAACCACCTATAGTCAGTTTCATATTTTCTGTCTTTGCAATTCACGCTCAATATTCATCTTAAAGTGATACAATAAGCCGCTTCTTCGAACCTGGTAGCAACATATAAGAAGGGGGAACAGGGATTTCTAGGAATTTTGTCGAATTATTCCTTTAACGATTATATTACTTAAGAAATAGGGAAACGGTAGAATATGAAATTAATTAATAGTTATTCGGATAAATTTACTTTTACACTGTGGGAAGAGCCTCTGTAAGTATATTATTTATTTTAAAATATACCTCGATAGAATAAATTGATGATGTAGCTACACTTAGAATCCGTATTTCATCTCTATTAGCAACAACTTTAATAGGATTAGGGCTCCAATTCTGCGGAGAATAGATCACGTTCACAACAATTTAGGTATCCCACTTTAGTGCATACTCTATACAAAGCTAGTTAATTTATTCAGATGTTACCGGGATGTAAAAAGGGATTTTCTATAGGAAGATCCCTTTTTACTACTTCTTCAACTAACGACCCTTAAATCAAAAGCTAAACAAAAAGGCTTTGGTTATACCGGTACGTTTATTTGGCTAAGAAAGCCAGCAGCAGACAAGAGTGGATTTCGGAATAAACGTACGTATTTCATCAGAAAGGTCCATATCTGCATTTATAAGAAGATTTTCCTTTATTTAGGCAAGCTTCTCCATTATCCATTGTTTAATTAACTTAGCGACTTGGGGCGGGGAAGTGGTAGAAGTGTCTATAGTAGGTATTGGTGGAACTGATGTTTTGGCTTCTTGAACTAACTTCTCAGATAGTTCATTCATATAATTAATGCTGTCAGCCGTCCATTTGCCACGAGCCGATAATCGTTGTGTACGCGCTTCACCGTTACAATAAAGATGTAGGTAATGAACTGGATCAAATAAAGGGAAATGGTCGCAAATTTCAACATTATAGGGATCGGGTACATTGCCGAATAATACGGAATTACGTCCGGAATAAGCACTATAATAGGCAACCTTCAACCAATTATCACATGCTGTTTGATAATCGTCATTGTTAACGATAAGATCCATATCAAATACATTGAAATCCACCATGATTTTCTGCAATTCCAGTGAAGTTGCTGATTTACCTGAGCCACTAATGCCAGTCACAATAAAAAGAGGGTAAGTCATGATCATCACCTTCCAGTATATTAAGGAAATAGGTTACTAATATCATAATGATATTTTCCACTTTATTTATTAGTATGTTCAAACTGTTAATTCGCATCTTTTTTTTACCCAGTATGAAAAAAGAACTTTGCCTGCCTCTCTAGAAATGTGATTCTTCTTTAAGGCTATTGACTGGCCTATATAAAAAATGTACTTTGAATATGAACATTACTGGTATATGGAAATTCACAGGATATAGTCAGGGGGATAATTATGTATGTTAGTCAAACCAGGGATCATGAAGTAATTGCAAAACTAAATAGAAATGTCCACGATCTGCATGCAAAACTATATCCTAAGTATTTTAAGGAATATAATTATAGTGCAATGAAGGAATCTTTCAAAAGTTTGGTTGGAAATAACAGTTTTGTTTTTCTCGTTTTAAAAGAACATGAAGAACCGATCGGTTACGTATGGATTGAAATTAAAAAATATCCAGAAAGTGCTTTTAAAAATGCGTATAAATCAGTTTATGTGCATCAGCTTAGTATCGTTGAAAATCAAACCAAAAAAGGTTACGGTAAAATACTAATGAATGAGGTCTATGAAATTGCCAAAAAGAATGATATAGATTTAATTGAACTGGATTATTGGTTTGAAAACAAAGCTGCAAAAGAGTTTTATCAAAAACAACACTTTAAAAAGTATAGGGAGTTTGCATTTAGACAGTTGTAAATCCTTTGACACTCATTATTCAAAGGATGGAGGAAGGAATTAATAAAAACCCCGAATTGGGGTTTTTTTAATTAATATCTTACCAGTCTCCTTGAAAAACTAGGGGGTTGAGGAACTCCACAAATAAAGCTTTGGGAATAACACTCTTTCACGATACTTCGGGTATGCGGTATATATGTGTTGAAGTGTTTATTCACCGTAGTTGTATGTGTCGGGTGAAAAACCGGAATCACCGTGTTGATGACATTGGTTTTTACATATTGCTTTGCTGGGGAGATTTGAGGTGGATTATACTGTGTAGGCATTCTGTGAGGTGGGCAATATTGTCGTGGGCATTGACCGCCTTTCAGATGCCCCCAGGGCTTATTATACATTTAAACACCTCCTGGATTTTTTTTTGAAAGTCATTATTAGTTTATGAAAATAAATGATAAAGGGACTAGTATAAATGCCTTTATCAAAAATATCCTGGGCATATCAGATTTTTCACTCATTTTAAAAAGCATTAATTTAAACGAATTCGGTTAATCGCTTGACGAACAAATGACTTGTGTCTTTTTCGCCAGTTATTTTCCTTGCTCTTTTCCAAGCCCCATTCAGGAAATGTAGATAACCGTAATGAGGCAAATAATTGCCAGTAGGGTAAGTTTGTAAAATTCACCTCAGGCATCAGGGTTTTATATTGATTGGTGAAGTCATTCATCGCTTGCATTCCAAAATGATAAAAGATTTCGAGTTGACTATTGGCAAGGTCAATCAAAGGGTCCCCTAAGCCTGAATCTTCCCAATCAATTATGGAAACTAGTTTACCCTCTATCCATAATAGATTTCCTGGCCAATAATCACCATGAAGGATCACTTCCTTATTAATGGATGGTAAAGGGGTGAAATATTTTAACAAATCCCTAATCAATCTCATATTTAATGTTTCGTCCAGGATTACCCTATCGTTATTATTTAACATTTCGATATATGTATTTTCTAATTTAGGCAGGAATGATAAAGATAGATTTGCACAATCAACACGATGGATTTTTGCTAGATTTATTGCCGATTGTAAGATATGATCATTGAGATTTGAGGGTGTGAATTCTGACTTCCCCTCAATAAACTCGATAAGTATGCATGGCTTGGAAAAAATCTCGCAAGATTGCTCTAGGTAATATGGCATCGGTACAGGCAAACCTGCAGCTTTCAATATCCCTAGGAGCTTGTGTTCATCAGCTGCAACATTTGGATTCCGTTTTAGGTCAGGATCACCATGCTGACGAACGATCATTTTCATGAGCCGCCCTGAAGGATGTAATACTTCAAGGCCTGTAACCTGTGCAGAAATTCCGCCTTTTAATTCCCATGCGCGAATTAGCTTGCTTCCTTGATCAAACTTTTGAACCAATTGTTCAAACTTACCATATTCATTCATCATACAACTCTCCTTTAAAAAATTTTAGCTATAGGATAAGTTCCCAGATAACTTTCGTAATTAAAGCATTATGTTAGAACTTCAATAAATGAAACCAAAGCTCGTTACACACGTAGAGTAATCTAAACAAAGTGAGGTGCGCTGATATTGAAAATAGAAAAATATAAAGTGGAAACACCAAAAGGGACGTTACAATATAATATTAGTGGAAAAGGCAAACCAAATATTGTTTTGATTAATGGTGGTTCTGGACCGATAGAGGGCTGGATGAAAATACTACCGGTAATTTCTGAAACATCATCTGTATTTTCCTATAATCGCTTTGGTGTTGCTGGCAGCGATAAACCTAAGGAAAGCCAAGACGGGGAAAGTATTGTTAACACTTTACGTGAGGCATTAACAACGGTGGGGTTTGAACCTCCATACTTATTGGTCGGACATTCGCTAGGCGGCCTATATGCTAATTTATATGCCCGACTTTACCCAAATGAAGTGGGGGGACTAGTTTTTTTAGAATCCAGTACAACGAAAGATATAAGCCTTAATGAATACCAAGGCAAGGCCGTAAAAACCATTAATAGGATGTTCAAGGTGTTTGATTCCTTATCCTCGCATAAACAATTCAATGAAGTTAATTTTGTAAAAAAAACTGTGGATCAAATCCAGCAAACTGATACATTTCCCGAAATACCTGTATTTGTCATTACTGGTGGACAAGAAAATCGAATGATGCCAGAGGAAATTCGAAAAAAACGACTTAAGAATCAATTGGAATTGCTTTCATTGTCAAGAAACAGCAATCACATTGTCGCAAAAAAAAGTGGGCATTTTCCGCAATTATCAGAACCAACTATAGTGATTGACTCAATCAAAGATTGTGCAGAACAATTAAATAAAACAAACCATAACTAAATAAATACAAGCATTTTGTTAGATTTTTTGTTAATAATGTTGACTTTTTTTATCTCTCTATCTCCTTCTATCACTTTATTTGTAGACGCCCAATAATTACTGATAGAAAAGTATAAAAATGGAAGAAGGCTTTAAAAAATTCTGCGTCCATTTGGCGAATGTTATCGTATAATGCCATAACACCCTTAGGGTGTATTTTTTTTGGAACTGTGGCCGAGAGATGAATTCTTTATTTTGAAATTTCTTTAATCAGATAGTTATGTGTACAAGCATTTATTGATACGTAACATAAGATTAATAGAGGTGATAGAAATGGTAAAAGTATTTATTGATCCCGGCCACGGCGGTACGGATCCAGGCTCGGTGGGGAATGGATTGAGAGAAAAGGATTTAACTTTATCCATTGCAACTCGAATTAAAGACATCTTATTAATAGAATATAATAACGTTTCTGTAAAAATGAGCAGATACCAAGATACGTACCCCTCTTTAAACGATAGGACGAATGCAGCGAACGCGTGGGGAGCCGACTTTTATCTCTCCATCCACATCAATGCCGGCGGCGGCACTGGGTATGAGGATTACGTTTATACGTCTACTAATCAGATTACGAAAACGTATCAAGATCATATTCATTCAGAGGTCTTGAAGCTTATCAACATCCAAGACAGAGGACAAAAAACAGGAGATTTACATGTGCTCCGTGAAACGGACATGCCTGCACTACTGACTGAAAATGGATTTATCGATAATGTCAATGACGCAGCCAAATTGAAAACGGCAGCCTTTATCGAATCACTGGCTCGCGGGCATGTAAACGGTTTAGTTAAATGCTTCGATCTTAAAAAGAAAAATACAGCTGTATACCACACAGTCGTTAATGGTGACACCGTATACTCCTTAAGCATGGCTTATGGCAGTACGGTTCAGCAAATTAAACATTGGAACGCTCTTGACAGTCAGTACACCATTACAGTAAACCAGAAATTGCGGGTTAAATGAATAATTAATAGTTGCCTGGTTAAATTATTTTTAACTTCCAGAAGCACACCACACAGGAAGCCTTTCTCAAAAAGAGTTTGTCTACAGTTTTTAAGGATTAGTACAATTTGAACGTTGATTTCCACTACAGGCACTCGTTTTCCGCGGGCGGTCCGGAAGCCTCCTCGACGCCTTTGCGCCTGGCGGGGTTTTCTTGGACACGCATTTCCCTCAGGCGTCTCGCCACCCGCTCCAATCAACTTTGTTTTAACTTTTAGAGAGAACCTCTTTTGTCTACAAACTCAGCCCTTCTCAAAAAGAGAGGGGCTTTTCCTCGTTCAGGAATATGCGTGTAATAAAATAGTCGTGTACATTCTACTGTCCTAAATGAGTACTTAGATAATAGCGGAAGAAGTGAAAGGGAAAAATAAATAAATTTGCACAGAGGGCTAAAGTGGAATTGAATATATACTCGCATTTTCCAAGAAAAAAGCCTCTGACGGGATTCGAACCCGCACTCCTTTCGTAAGCATAGGCTAGGGGAGAACACGCTTCCCTACGGATTTTCACCGGCAGGAATTCCGCCTGCCTCAGCTATTTGCTTTTCGGTGCTTCTGAAACCCTTACCTTGCGACCCGGTGGCTACAAATGTTTTCCGGCGCTCTTCCCTTCTAGAGCTACAGAGGCAAATGCTTATCATCCTATTATAAGATTCCCATATGAGGTTGTGAACCGAATAATAAAAATATGATAATTTGATTGCCTAATACAGACAATTATATTCATTCTGCATGAAAGGGAAATCTGAAATAAAAGCCCTAGGAAGCTTAGAGTTCCAAAAACATTCACTCAATGAAATAAGTAATCTGGGGAAAACGGATATGCCTTTGTATATAGGCTGACACAAATTTTAATTATCTTTTGCAAAGACATATATAAAGAACAATACTAATAAGCACAAACCATGATGGCTTGTACCTAATATGTATCGGTCAACAAAGAGAACTTAATTAATACTCCATAAAGAAACTCTAAGTCGATATTAATCGTATATTTTAATGGCTTGAACCACTTTTCCTAAAATTCGAACTCTATCATTTTTGATGTTATAGGTTTTTTCTTCATAAAAAGGATCCGTGCTGCAGGGAGTGAGTGTGATATTTTCTTCATCGATATTCACTTTTTTGACAGTGGCATCGTGACCATTTACCAAGACCACTCCAATTTTTCCTTTATCAACGTAGGTTGTTTTTTCAACGAGAATCAATGATCCGTCACTGAATTCTTTGTTCATGCTATTGCCATTCACTCTAAGGAAAAAATATTCTTTATTCGTTTTTAGCATCGAATTTAATGTCGGCATATAGGCTTCTATATATTCATTGGTAAAATTAGGCTCTCCAGCAGGGATATTGCCATATACTCCAATTAATCTTACATTCTTTTCATTTAGAAATTCCATTCCTGGAGCATTTCTAACGTTAGGTGCTCCTTCGATGAGGTGGGATAGCGGTATTTCAAAGCATGAGGACATCATGCCCAATTTATCCATTAAAGGTTTATTCCGTCCGGATTCCCATGCTGATACTGCCGTTGGTGCCACCTTTAATATATTTGCCAAATCTTCTTGTGTCATTTTTCTTTCTTTTCTTAACATTTTAATCCGTTCACCAATGTGCATATTTCTTCACCTCTTACTTGAATATACACCATGAGTGAAGGTGAGTAAACTTAAAGTGCGTGAATTTTGCGAAAAATTGTTGGTAACTATACTTCAAGTGTGATATCATTTTTTTAGATAGGTGGTGACAAGATATGACAAACGTTAAGTTCACACTTAAACAAGCGAGGAAGTATAAAGGTTTAACACAGGAAGAAATGGCTAAAGTGCTGAAGATGGCCAAAAGGACTTACATTGACTATGAGCAATATAAGATTCCTTTGCGAATCGATAAGGCTTATTTGTTTGCTGAATGTGTAGGGTTCTCGATCGACGATATTATTTTTTTTGATCCCCACCTACACTTCAAATGTAGTTAAAGGATCAAGACTATCAATCATTTATTCACCAAAGTAACCATTCCTGGGGCAAAATTTAAGTAATGATCGAAACAGGGTGAAAAAATGGGAAAGGAAAATCAGATAAATAAATTATACAATTGGAAGAGCGAGCATAGCCCTGATATTATTTATCCAGTTCTCATTGTGAAATACGCGTATGTGGCGTTTAGGGGAGGGCTTTAAGGAGTTAATAATCCTAATACACGATTGATACTGAGATCCCTATGAATGACAGCCAATTGCTGTGAAAGAATTTTTTCAACAATTTACTTAATGTATAGGATGGACTTCAAAACAACATGAATAGGAGCAATTGGACAGTGGCAAATTCGAAGAATAATATTTGGATGCTCATAAATAAAGTCAAGCCCTACATCCTTTGCAGGAGAAGGGCTTATTCTCTTTTTCTTCGTGAACATACAGCATTCGATATATGGATTTCCTCTATAAGGATAATTTCATAATTGGAAAATGACTGTATACATAAACGAATTGAAGGCAAACCATCATACTATATCTCCATTTTTTATTAACTTTTTCTAGTTTTTTTCTCCTATCTTTATGAAGATAGCAGGTAATGGTATGCAAAAGTACAAATATATACTAATGAAGGCTATCAAAGGCATGGAAGGAGGGCGTTGAAAATAGGATGAGTTCGAAAGAATTCCACATGATATTGGAGGAGATAACAATTGAAAAGGAATGTAATCAATTATATCGTTTTTCTTGTCCTCATTCTAACCATATTAATTATGGCCAAGCCAGACATTTCCTCAGCAGGAAAATTAAAGCCCCCATCCGAAACTTTCAGTCCAGGGGATTGGTTTCTTGGAAGTATTCCTCCCAATCTTGATACAAAGAAACCACCGATCGTGTTTGTTCAAGGGAAAAACGGCAGTTCAACCAGCTGGTACGGTGAAACGGATTATCATGGTGTCAATGATATGTATACCAAAGCGTATGAAGCAGGCTACCAAACTGTTTTTGTTCAGCTTCATGATTCAGCTGGAAATGGATCAGTGAGCCAATATGCTAATGGAAGGCTTTTAGCTCAAATGCTTGCAGAAATCAGTAACCATTTCGGGGGTGAAAAAGTAAATATTATAGCTCACAGCAAAGGGGGCCCAGATACCCAAGCGGCTCTAGTGCACTATGGAGCACACCAGTATGTTGGAAGGGTGATCACTTTAGCTTCCCCCCATCATGGTTCTCACCTAGCTGATTTGGCCTATAGCTGGTATGCGGGCTGGCTTGGTTCCCTATTAGGTCAAAAAGATGAGGGAACTTATTCTTTACAAGTTGGTAAAATGGCTGAATTTCGTTCGGTCACGGATAACCATGTTAATTCTCGTAAAAACATGTATTTCACTGTGGCAGGCATGAACAGAGGCCCGGTTCTATCAGCCTTATCAATGGGTGGACAATATTTATCTTCATATGGGGAAAATGATGGTCTAGTGAATGTATGGAGTACAAAAATACCCTATGCAACACATTTATTTTCAGATCCCAACTTTGATCACGACAATATACGAGTCGGCTCAGCTGTATTTTCAAGAATTGAACCATATTTAAGAAGCACCTCCACCGCTGGAATCCCTGAATATAATGTCAATTATAAAGAACGGGTTGAAGATGATGTCATTACCACTGCACTCGCTCAAACCGTTCTGGGTGATGTCCTGAAACAAAATGTCTGGATCGAACTAAGCTTCCATGTAAATGAATCAGCCCCAGGTAATATAAACATATATACAGCATCAAATGATGTCGAGGTTGAAATGATTTCTCCATCCAATAAAAAGTATTCACCTTCCTTAATGGTTCATTCAGCCAAAAACGAAACTTCCTTTTTTAATGGTGCAACCGTCCAATCATTCAATAGAAACAACCTTGAAATTGGTGATTGGAAAGTGCGTATGAAGACTAAATCGCCAAAAGACGCCTACCTGTTCACAGCACAATTTAACGAAAAGAATCCCATTACATTAAGTATGGCCGGTAAAGTTAAGCAAAAAGATGCGAAATTTTTAATAAAGAACCCAATGAATGATAAAAAAAGGCCAATCAGCACAACATTCTTGGTTCATCTAATAGATGAAACAGGTAATGAAATTAGTGAAAAAAGCTCAATTAAGGCAATGGATACAGAAAATTTTACTGGCACACTTCCGGAAGTACCTAAGTCAGGGGTTTATAATGTAACAATAGATGTCAAGGAAAAAAATGTGGATGGTACTGAAAGAACCCGGACACTGATTCGTTCGGTCTATATTGAGAAATAGTGAAATGCATTCTCTTCTTTGAGAGGGTATCAGACTGTAGACAAATTCGAAGTTTGCCTCCAATCTTTTCTTGAAAAATAGATCCTGTTGAATACAGAAATCCGGTCCCTTTCCGCCGATCCTACCAAGCCGCCTCGGCAGGAGTGTAAAAAACATAATAACCCACTTTTCCCGACAAAAAAATCCCTTCTCTTAATTGAAAAGGGTTTTTTGATGTAATGTGGTGCTAACATGGGTGGTTTGTTTTAGCCAAAGGATTCAGCCAGTTTGTAATTACTAATACAGCGATTAAATTAATGGTGTTCGATGGGAAATAAAGCTAGTAAGGTCATCTAGCAATAAAAAGATTGATGAATTTCAGCTAGGCAACAAGAATAGATTTAATCCGTCTTTTTGTAGGATTCTCTATAAGACAAAATACCAGTTTTGAGTGCAGCATAATTGCCTATGCTTGCATAGCCATAAAACCAGCCCATGAAAATTCCTGAAACCAAGTGATGACGATGACTGATGAAAATGGAAATGAACAAGCCAAGACCCAAAGCGATGGTAGGGACGAATTTTGGATGAATATGAAACATGACCTTAATAAATTGAGTAAGAATCATGATGGTAGGAATGGCTATCACTGCATCCCAGAAGTTTGTATGGACGGTTGGGTAGTCCATGATTTCACCACCTTGAAATGAAGTTTTTAAAAATAGTTTTTGTTTTTCATCAAGGTTTTATACAAAAATAAATAATTACAAATTTAAAATTAACGAACAAGTTTTGAAGATTTTCAGTGTTCGACAGGAAAAGCCGTAAATCCATTTAATTAAATGGATTGACGGCTTTTCCTGTTTGGTAGGGAAATGGATAAATAATACTCGAAGCAGGCAACTCTAGGTAAGAAATCTATAATAAAAACAATTAGCCAAACATCAGAACCTTTTGTATGGGACTTGCTGTAACCTTTTTCATAGATGAGAATACGATAAGAATGAAGATGAACAGTGAAAAATAAAGTAAAACCATTGATGGGAGGTTCTAATGAGCAAGGAAACATTTATTAAGGAAATTGCTCCCTATGCCCAGAAAATTCAACAGGAATTTAAAATATTACCTTCTGTTGTCATTGCACAAGCTTGTTTGGAGAGTGGATATGGGACAAGTTTATTAGCAAGCAAAGGAAAAAATATATTCGGTACAAAAGGTGACTTCAAGGGTGAGTCTGTCATCATTCAGACAATGGAATATGTCAATGGCGTACCCGTTCAAGTATGGAACAAATTCAGAAAATACCCATCTTGGGAAGAAAGTCTTAGAGATCTTGCCAATTTATATGTAAAGGGGACTTCATGGAATAGAAGTCTTTATACGGCTGTCATTGGAGAAAAAGATTACAGAAAAGCACTCAAAGCAATTTTCGATGCTGGGTACGCCTCGGATCCCAACTATATTGAAAAACTGGTGAACCTTATCGAAACAAGCGATTTAACAAAATATGATGCAAGTATAGAAGAGGTTTATCATATTGTCCAAAAAGGGGATACCGTCTCTGCGCTTGCAAAAGCATACGGTTCTACACAAGTGCAGATTCAACAGTGGAACGGCTTGGTAGATCTTAACCTAATTAAAGTGAACCAAAGATTACGAGTGAAGTGAATTTTAACTGGGAGCGGTAGTTAAAGCTCTCTTTTTTATTGTAATCAGAGTGTTACCAAAGTACATATTAGGCGATCGTATACTTCCGTTCGTAATTAAGGATGTTTAAATTCCCATGAAAACTTGATTCTATTAAAATTCCATATGCATATTGAGAGAATTCGGGACATAGATTAAACAAACAAAAAAAGCGCGGTTAGCGCTTTTAGTGTATTTGTCTATATAAGCCTATTACTTTTCCAAGTATCGAAACATCTCGTAAAATAATTGGTTCCATATTCGAGTTCTCAGGCTGAAGCCTTATGTAATCCGGTTCCTTAAAGAATCGTTTTACAGTGGCTTCATCATCTTCCGTCATGGCCACGACGATATCTCCATTATTGGCATTGCTTTGTTGTTTCACGATGACATAATCCCCATCATGAATTCCTGCTTCGATCATACTTTCACCCATGATTTCCAGCATGAATACATGGTCATCATGTGGAACCATGCTTTCGGGAAGCGGAAAGTATTCTTCTATGTTCTCAATGGCCGTTATCGGCATTCCCGCTGTTACTTTTCCAAGTAACGGCACGTTCACGACATTGACTTTGGGAATATTGTTCGCTTCCTCCAAATTCATTATTTCAATGGCCCTTGGCTTGGTTGGGTCACGTCTAATCAGGCCTTTGCTTTCCAGGCGTGATAAATGCCCGTGTACTGTTGAACTTGAAGCAAGTCCCACTGCTTCACCAATCTCCCGTACGGAAGGTGGATACCCTTTTTGGCGAACCTCTTCTTTAATGAAATCAAGAATATCTTGCTGCCTTTTTGATAGTTTAGTCATATGTGCACCTCTTCCCCAATGTTCTTTGCTACATTATAGCATGGCCCCCAATTCTATACAAACATAAGTTCGAATTTTGTTGTTGACTGAAACAAACGTTCGTATTATAATTTGACCATAACATACGAACGAACATTCGCTTTGGAGGGATATTTATGAAAAAATTATACAAAAATTATATTTATACGATTCTATTAGCGGGATCAGTATTCATCTTTTCAATTTTATTCTCTTGTACATTGAACAATGATCCAAAAAAGGATTTCCTTTCTATAGAAGTAAGTGAAGGTGATACCCTATGGGGAATCGCCGAAGAATACGAAGAAGCAAATTTGACAAAAAAAGAATTCATTGGTTGGATAGAAGAGCATAATGGTGTCAGGGCGGATACAATTAAACCTGGTCAAGTCATCGTCATACCGGTTAAAGGGGAAGAACTTGTCCAGAATTTGGCCAGTGAGCAGTAAGCAGTGAAGGTAGGGTATTATGAAGGCGGTAATCTATTGTAGGGTCAGCACAGAAAAAGAGTCACAGGAAACATCATTGGCAAGGCAGGAAGATGAGTTAGTCAAATTGGCAGAAAAGATGGATGTTGAAGTTATATCCATAATAAAAGAGCAGGCAAGTGGTTATGAGTTGAATCGGGATGGCATTTTTGACATGCTCGAACTATTTAAAACTAAAGAAGCTGAAGTACTATTAATCCAGGATGAAACAAGGCTGGGAAGAGGGAATGCCAAAATAGCCCTTTTCCATGTCATCCTTAAAGAAAATGTTAAAATTTATACACTCTCACATGACGGGGAGCTTGAGTTATCGGATTCGGATGCCATGGTCATCCAGATAGTCGGTATTGTAGAAGAATACCAAAGGAAACTACATAATCTTAAAATAAAGCGCGGGATGATAAGAGCCGTTGAAAAAGGATACCGTCCTCAAAAAAACCTTCAGAATCAAAGGAATTCCACTGGAAGGGACCGTATGGAAATCCCTATTGAAGAAATTATTAAACTTCGGGCCAATGGATTGACATTCGCAGAAATCGCAGCCACTTTAAGGGGCTTTGGATACAATGTTTCAAAGGCTACTGTGAACAGGCGTTTTCTCGAACATCAACTGAATACAAATGAAAGTAAATCTTAGAACTTGTAATTTCGCTTTTTTTTTAATACCATGACAATATCCGGAGATTATGAAGGAGCGAAATTATGTTATCAAAAGAAAAAATAGCCCGTATTAATGAACTTTCTAAAAAGGCGAAGGCTGAAGGTTTGACGGAAGTTGAGGCAAAAGAGCAAACCCAATTGAGAAGTGAGTATTTGGAAACATTCAGAAAGTCCATGACTGATACGTTGGAGCATGTGAAGGTCGTTGATCCAGAAGGTAATGACGTCACTCCTCAAAAGATAAAAAATATAAAAGAAAAAAGAAACTTACATTAATGCTTGGATCCTTCTGATAAAACATTCCGCTTGAGTATCCTGTTAGCATTTAGGAGTAAAAAGGGAGTACATGCATGTATGTATTCTCCTATTTAGTTTAATCTAAATAGGGGACTTCTGTTATTATAGAAAATTGCAATATTGAGGCAGTAAATAGTGATTTTAGTTGTGATATTATGCTTGTCACTATAATATAAAGAGGTACATTACAGGAAGGGATGTTTTTACAATATGTTAGATAAATTAGATGCACTTTCTATCAATACGATTCGTACATTATCAATTGATGCAATTGAAAAGGCTAATTCCGGCCATCCAGGTATGCCAATGGGTGCTGCGCCGATGGCGTATAAACTATGGACCGAATATATGAACCATAACCCGAAAAATCCCGATTGGTTTAATAGAGATCGCTTTGTTCTTTCAGCTGGACATGGTTCTATGCTGTTATACAGCCTTCTTCATTTATCGGGCTATGGCTTATCTATCGATGATTTGAAAAGCTTCCGTCAATGGGGCAGTAAAACTCCAGGACATCCTGAATACGGTCATACGGCTGGTGTTGATGCAACTACCGGGCCGCTTGGACAAGGTATCGCAATGGCAGTAGGAATGGCAATGGCTGAACGTCACTTGGCAGAAAGCTATAACCGCGATTCTTATAATGTGGTCGATCATTATACATATGGCATTTGTGGAGATGGAGATTTAATGGAAGGTGTTTCTGCAGAAGCCGCTTCATTAGCTGGACATCTACAACTCGGAAGACTCGTTGTTTTATATGATTCTAATGATATTTCTCTTGACGGCGACTTAAGCCAATCATTTAGTGAAAGCGTAGCAGACCGGTTCAAATCTTATGGATGGCAATATATCCGCGTTGAGGATGGGAATGATCTTCAGGAAATTGCTAAAGCGATTGAAGAAGCGAAAACCGACGATGCACGCCCAACATTAATCGAAGTGAAAACGGTTATTGGTTACGGTTCACCAAACCGTTCAGGTAAATCTGCTGTTCACGGCGCTCCGCTTGGTGCAGATGAGCTGAAATTGACAAAAGAAGCATATAAATGGACATTTGAAGAGGACTTCCATGTTCCGGAAGAAGTGTATTCACACTTTAATGAATCTGTTGTTAATGCAGGCGCTCAAAAAGAAGAAGCTTGGAATGAATTGTTCAAAAATTACAAAGAAGCACATCCTGAGTTAGCACAGCAATTGGAGTTGGCCATCAAAGGTGAACTGCCTGCTGATTGGGATCAGGAAATTCCGGTCTATGAAGAAGGTAAAACATTAGCTTCCCGTGCTTCAAGTGGGGAAGTGCTAAATGCTATTGCCAAAAGGGTCCCTAGCTTCATTGGGGGTTCTGCGGATTTAGCCGGATCTAATAATACTGCCATCAAAGGTGAGACTGATCTATTACCTGGTAATTACAGTGGCCGTAATATATGGTTCGGTGTACGTGAATTCGCTATGGGTGCGGCTTTAAATGGAATGGCACTTCATGGTGGATTAAAAGTATACGGAGGAACATTCTTCGTATTCTCTGATTATCTACGTCCTGCCATAAGAATGGCAGCACTAATGGGACTGCCTGTAAACTATGTATTCACTCATGACAGCATTGCTGTAGGAGAAGACGGACCGACACATGAGCCAATCGAACAATTGGCATCATTGCGTGCAATGCCTAACCTAGGGGTAATCCGTCCAGCTGATGGCAATGAAACGGCAGCAGCCTGGAAAGTGGCTATGGAGTCTACAAATAAACCAACTGCCCTTGTACTGACTCGTCAAGGATTGCCAACAATTAAAGATACTTCCGAAACTGCGTATGAAGGTGTTTCAAAAGGAGCTTACATCATCTCTGCTTCTAAGAAAGAAGTAGCCGATGCATTACTTCTTGCGACTGGTTCCGAAGTGAACTTGGCTGTGGAAGCACAGAAAGCTTTGGCGAACGAAGGAATTGATGTTTCTGTTATCAGCATGCCATCATGGGATCGATTTGAAACTCAATCTAAAGAATATAAACAAAGCGTAATCAATCCGGCAGTGAAAAAACGTCTAGCTATCGAAGTGGCTTCACCGTTTGGTTGGGATCGTTATGCAGGTGATGAGGGTGAAATATTGGCCATCAATCATTTTGGAGCTTCTGCACCAGGCGGTAAGATCATGGAGGAATTCGGTTTTACTGTAGAAAATGTAGTTGCTCGTGTTAAGGAAATGCTTAACTAATAGTAATGGGGAACTGACACCAACTAGTTTGGTGTCAGTTTTTTTATCAAAAACAATCCAGATTTATATTGTGTGCTTCTATTCTAAGGGAAATCTTCCATTCGACAAAAAAAGAAGAAAATTTCTCCAGCAAACAACATATCTTTTTAGTTTGTCAATATATAATGAGAATAAATAAATTTCGTTTAAATGTGTCAGTTAAAGGGGAAAGTTATCAATAGTGGAAAATAGTGGAGAATGTCCTGGTGGTTAGTTATTTTCGTGACCAAAATAGGAAAGCTAGGAGGCATTGGCTGATGAGAACCTATCAAATTTATTTAATCGAAGATGAATTTGCCCATCATTATTATGGAAGAGAAAGGCTATTTTTCAATTTGTTTTTGGAGTATATTCAAGCAAAGGGCAGACTGAAGAGTATTTTGCAAAAACAAATCGAATATGTCACCAAAACAGTCCCGATTATCCAGTTGCAGTTAGCCATTGAACAACGTTTGCAAAAAAAGATGAATTATTGGACTCAAAATGGAAAATACTATTTAGAAAAAACAAACGGATCAAGTAAGGCCGTTTTAATCATTCAGCATGATTCCATTATTCTAAAAGCTGAAGGAGACTATGAAGCGGAGACCGCTTTCTTTGAAAGTATTCGAAAATATGAAGCGAGCTTTCTGGCCATTGATTTTGAACATGAAAAATACGGTTGGTTAAAACCGATAAAAGAAAGAAAATTTGTCTAAATGGGGGACTTTTCAGTAGCGGGTATTGTATAATAACCTTTGGTCTAGTACACTGATGTTAGACAACACGAAGGAGGAAATAGTATGTGGGTTTACATTCTAGTTGGCGTACTGGCATTGATTGCTGGAGTAGTGCTGGGATTTTTCATCGCTCGTAAATACATGATGGATTACTTAAAGAAAAATCCGCCAATTAACGAACAGATGCTGAAAATGATGATGATGCAAATGGGTATGAAACCATCCCAAAAGAAAATTAATCAAATGATGAGCGCCATGAATAAACAACAAACAAAATAAGATAGCAATTATAAGATAAGCAAATCATAACTACCGTGAAGAGTGAATCTTTCATCATAAATTTTCCTTGTTTTTGCTTTATCTTTCGTTACTAATCCGAAACTTCTTTCTCTGGTGGAAACTAAATCAGAGAGAGGGGTTTTTTGTGTTGTAAGGAGATAAGCAAGAGGGCAATCATGGGATTGAAAGGTTTCATATAGAGGGAATCTAGTTCATGTGACTTTCAAACTACTACACAGGATTCATCAAATTCAGAAACTTACTATAATTCATGTATCGTTTCTGAAATTGAATGCCTGGCCATTCAATTTTTTATATAATACTTACGATTTTAACACCACTTTAATGCATCCGTCTGTCCTTGTATCGAATACTTGGTAACCATGTTTAGCTTGATCCAATGGTAGTACGTGGGTTACGACATCGCCAGGATCAACTTTTCCTTCAGATATTAGATTATAGAGATATGGCATATAAGGGATAACGCGAGCTTTTCCGGTCTTGAAATCCACGTTTCTTTGAAATATATATCCTAGCGGAAAGCCATTATAACGCCCTCCGTAAGCACCAGTTATTTGAATGGTTCCTGCTTTACGGACCGCTTGTGAGGCGATTACAATACCACCCATTGCACCGCCATGAAGCTTAAGCCCCGTTGCAAGATATTCCATGGGAGTCATTTTACCACTCATGCCTGAACAGTCAATTACTAATATCGGCTCCGCCTTTAGTTATGTCTTTGAGATAATCCCCTACGTTTTCATATTGTTCGAAATTTACGATTTCGACTTTATTTGTCCTTTTTGCATGTTCCAGACGATAGTTGAGATGATCGACGGCAATGACCCTTTTCGCTCCTTTGAACCAAGCGAATTTTTGTACGAGTAATCCAACGGGACCGCAGCCTAAGACGATTACAGTATCACCTGGTTTTACTCCTGCATGATCAACGCTCCAAAATGCGGTTGAAGCTGCATCGGCGAGTAATATCAATTTTTCATCTTCAATCTCACAGTCTTCTGGAATCTTAAAAGGAGTGAAATTCCCATAAGGGACCCGCATATATTCTGCTTGTCCTCCAGCATACCCGCCAGTTGTTTCTGAATATCCAAAAAACCCGCCCATTTCCCCATGTGGATTCGAGTTATCGCACTGACTTGTAAGGTCGTTGTCGCAATACCAGCAGCTTCCGCAGCTAACGTTAAAGGGGATGATTACACGATCTCCCTTTTTCAATTTATTTACACCAGGACCAACTTCCTCGACAACACCCATTGGCTCATGGCCAATAACATAATCGGTTGGCATATTGGGAATCATTTGATGAATCAAGTGCAAATCCGAACCGCAAATGGCCGAAGCAGTAATTTTTACGATGATATCATCAGAATTTTTGATTTGGGGGTCTTTAACCTCTTTGACCTGCACGTTTTTATTGCCCTGGTAAGTTACGGCTCTCATTAAACTACCTCCTCTATTTTCTCGGCGTTGCGAACATTCCGAGTCTATCAGTATCGTTAGGGAACAGCTTCATCCCAGCGATGCTGACTGCCATATCAGCTGTTTTCAGATCCAATTCAACTTGCTTTCCAACATCATTTGGATAGAGCCAGCCTTTACTTATCATTAAATCGGTTATTTCTGCATGTAAATCAATGGATTGCTCCATTTGCCGGTATAATGCTTGTCGCAATTCTGGACTCGCTGTTTCTGACAAAGCGATACCATACGTATGAATACCGCTTTTGACCGTCAGTAGGAAATCCAGGGCAAAAGAGGAGAAATCCTGGTAAACCAAGGCGAGGGAAGACAATGACTAACTTTTTGCAAAATATGGCGGGGATGGGTGGTATGACCGATCAGGTTATTGCTACTGACTTTTTGAATGCTGCCAAATCAGGAATAAGAAATACGGCTTTCTCGCCATAACAGAAACAGCTTCCCCTGAATTGAGGGCTGCATTACGGGAACAGCTGAGGTCTGCTGTGGAAACACATGGGCTAATAAGTGATTACACGGTTTCAAAAGGTTATTATCATCCTCAGGATATAATTGAGCAATCGAAAGTGAATCTAAAAGCGGCTAGTATTAGTACGGCTTTGAATCTTTCTCAACGATGATATTATCGGTTTGTAAAATTAGCTGAATGAAATTCCCTCAATCCTTTGTGTATAGGAGGGAATTTCATAGCAATCATAAAGTAATCAACAAAGTTGAGAACTCTGTTGAGTTTTTTGAGTTGACTTTACCAACTGTAAACATTAAAATTACAGTAATCTCCTTGAGGAGGATGCGAAAAGTGAATAGTGATTTTACAATAGCTGTGCATAGTTTGGTCTATTTAGCTTATCTACCAGATCATATGGCAAGCAGTGAGTCTATCGCAGAAAACGTTTGTACAAACTCGGCAAGGATTCGGAAAATGATGAGCTGCTTAAGAAAAAAGGGATTTGTTAAAACGAAAGAAGGTGTGGGCGGAGGTTATATTCTAGACTGTAATCCTGAAGAGGTAAGTTTGGCAGATATTTATATAACGGTCTCACATGGAACCTTGAAACCGAAATGGTGTACAGGCGATCCGGAGAAAAAATGTGTCATATCCTCCAATACCCAGGTAGTCATGGATCAAATATTCGATGAAGCAGAATTGTATTTTGAAAAATATTTGGAAGATATAACTCTCAGCACTTTTTTGGAAAAAATTAAACAATGTCCGTGATATTGATTTAGTTTTTTCTTTGTACAAAATGTATATTTTATTAATACAGTTAATAACTATAGTTTTAATATTAAATGAATATAAAAGGGGTGTTAAGGAAATGGTTGAAAACAATCTGTTCAAAAATGGGGATTGGGTACAGGGAAAATCAAGAGATGGAGAACTTATCCATGGTTTCGTTGAAAACGTGAGCGATAATCGTGAAATTGTTAAAGTGAATGTGGTGGAAAGTGACAATGAAAAAGCGGTTGGGAAATCTATTTGGATTCCAAGTAGATGGACTGAAAAGCTGCCGGATCTAGAAATCAGTAACGAAACACATCTTTTGGCCTTAATTGATTTGGCTTTACTTTCTAAAGATGAAACATGGTTCATGGAGTTATCCGGTAAATTGGAATCCATCAAAATCCATCCGAAAATGAATGCCAGGAAATCAGAGGCTTTTATCCCGGGAAATAGAATCGCAAAACTTGATTTTAAATAGATGGTGAGTAAAGACCATAAATATTTCGGATAATACAAGGAGGAAATGATCATGACAATAGAACATGTTACAGATGATAATTTTGCTAGTGAAATCAAGGAAGGTTTGGTATTGGTTGATTTTTGGGCACCGTGGTGCGGTCCGTGCAAAATGATTGCCCCAGTTCTTAATGAAATCGATGAGGAAATGGGTGATCAGGTTAAGATCGTAAAACTTAATGTGGATGAAAATTCAAATACGACAAGCGAATATGGAGTGATGGGAATTCCAGCACTTATTCTATTTAAAGATGGAGATAAGGTAGATCAAGCTATTGGCTTCCAGCCAAAAGAAGCCATTTCGGCATTAATTGCAAAGTATGCATGATATTTAAATTAGTTTGCGGATTTGATTTATTATACAAACCAGTGGGTTACAAAATGGAGGATTACTAAATGAATTCTAAATATACACCATTATTTGAATCATTCAATTTAGGAAAGGGAATAGAATTGAAAAATCGATTGGTGATGGCACCTATGACAAATTTCTCTTCTAATTCTGACGGTACCGTTACCGACGCAGAAGTTAATTATTATGAACGCCGGTCAAGCGGTGTAGGCATGGTTATAACGGCTTGTACTTACGTGACGGCTAATGGAAAAGGTTTTCATGGGGAATTTGGCGGAGATAAGGATGAATTGATACCTAGTCTAAATCGATTGGCATCAGCGATTAAAGCGAAAGGGGCAAAGGCAATTCTCCAGATTTTTCATGGCGGCCGAGAGGTTCCACCGGAATTAGTAGATGGTGATGTAGTCAGCGCAAGCAATATCCCGTCGGAAGGCGAAGGGAAAGCAGTTCCGCGTCCACTTTCTGAAAAGGAAATAGAATCGATCATTCTCGACTTTGGTGAAACCACCCGACGTGCCATTGAAGCGGGATTTGACGGTGTAGAAATTCACGGTGCTAATGGGTACTTGCTTCAGCAATTCTTTTCTCCTCATTCAAACCGTCGTGAAGACAAGTGGGGCGGTTCCCTTGAAAAGCGCCTGACTTTTCCATTATCGGTTGTGGACGAAGTGAAAAAGGCTGTTGCTGAACATGCAAAGGATCCCTTCATCGTTGGATATCGTTTTTCACCGGAGGAGCCGGAAACTCCAGGAATAACCATGGATGATACACTTGCATTGATTGATGGACTTGTAACAAAGGATTTGGATTATCTTCATGTTTCATTAATGGAATTCTGGTCGAAAGCAAGACGGGGAGCCGACGTTGACCGACCTCGGATAGAAATTATAAAAGAACGTATCGGAGATCAAGTTCCCGTCATTGGAGTTGGTTCCATCTATACAGCGGATGATGCGATTAAAGCACTGCAATCCGGGATTCCGTTAATCGCATTAGGCCGTGAAATCATAATCGATCCTGAATGGGTACAAAAAGTGGAGCAAGGCAGGGAAGCAGAAATCGTGACAAAAATAAACAAAGATAATCAGTTGCAACTAGATATTCCAGATCCATTATGGCAAGCGATCATCCACTCTCCAGGATGGTTCCCAGGGGTAGAATAAGTAAAAAATGCATTCTGGTTTTCAATAACCCCGGATAAGGATAAAAGTGTTCCTTATCAGGGGTTTTTATGTTTATGGAGATACCACTTAAGTGAATTTCAAATTGAATCCTTAAACTGAGTACTCTTTTTCTAAGCTGTTTCGGAAAATAAAACAGGGGAAAGATTTAGAATTTTCATTGACTAGAAATTAAGTCTCGACGGCAGATGCATTCGGAAATTTTGGTGAGGAAAGGGGCTTTCTTTACGGAACGCTTGAAAAGGTTAGGAAGGACGTTAGGTAACACCAGAAGAGCAACCATTAATTAATGGTTGCTCTTCTGGTGTTACCTTCTTTTTAACAGAATAGCTAATATCAAAGATATTTGCAGAGAAATGATAAGTAAAAGAGACAATATAAAATGTTCATCTAAAGAAGCATCATAGCTAAAGATAAAAAATAAAATCACTGATATTATTAGAATGCAAATGAAATTAATAATGACTTGCCTCATGGGCCCCCCATTCTAACAACAGATTAATAACACCCGGAGATAAAAGAACATGAGGTTATGATCATTCTCATTATTACTGTACTCTATTTTTCCTGATTATGAGTCTTGGTTTTTAGACATGATATTTCAAATTAGGAACAATTGTTTGGAGGAACATAAAGAATAGGATTCGAATTTAATGGCATTATTCCAACTCATTTGTAAAAATTACTGTACAGCAGTGATTTCACAGGTAGTTTGCATTTCAATATTGAAACCATCTTATTTAAATATGGGACAACCTATGTTCCTATTTCCTCAACACAATAATCGAAGTATCCATTACTCGATTTTTAAGCTTTGATAACCAAGATAAAAATTTCTGAGCAATTGGGAAAAAGAAAAAACACGGAGTGGATTAAACCCACTCCGTGTTATCCGTAATGTAGGGATTTAGCAAACCCACCGATTTCCTTAAAATAGAAAGGAATCAAGTGAGTATGGACCAGCTCCCGTTAACGCTATGCCAATCGCCACTGCAAGGATGGCAAGATTATATTCATAACCGTTTTGAGTTGCCCAATAGCCATTTGCTCCATGGACTTTAACGATCGCAACGAGCATTGTAAGTGCAATTAATATACCTGCAAAGGGTGTAAAGAGACCTAATGCAAACAAAGCTCCGCCAATAAGCTCTGATAGACCAGCAAATAGGGCCATGGTAACTCCTGGCTTCATGCCAATAGAATCAAACCAGCCTCCTGTACCTTTCAAGCCATGACCGCCAAACCAACCAAATAATTTTTGTGCCCCATGACCTACAAACGATAAACCGATAACTACACGTATAACTAATAAGCCTATACCAATCATTTATGATTCCTCCTGGAATTTAATTTGAATTTAGATATCTTTAATTCGAGATTTGTGATTTTAAAAAAAGATGTTATCTCGAATTAATTTATCTTTAATTAAAGATAATCTTATTTTAGTGATTTGTCAAACATAATTTTATCTCTTATGGCTTATTTCAACAGGAGGGTTTTTGGAAAACAGATGAACTTTGCCTGGAGCAAAACAATAAGTCAGAACCGTAACACATTCCTTTTTCCTACTGTAGGTTAGCTTCAGTTTGAATTTCATAGTCGCAATTAAGGTCTTCAAACGGATACCCTACTGCTATATCTATCTTACTCGTAAATTTCACACTTTTACTCGTGAGGTTTGCTCATTTACTCGTAAGTTTTATACTTTTACTCGTGAATTCCGCGCAATTACCTGTAAATTACTCAATTTTCCTCATGATCAGTATATTGAAATTCAATTTCAATTTTATTTAATTTAGGAATCGTTTAGGAACAGGCCGCTCATTTAAATAATGAACATTTGCAAAATGATTGGTGTACTGGATATCAATCGTATTCAATTTAAGTTTTCCTTTTTCAACGGTGTAATTATCGTGGGGCTGCAATACACCATTTATGAATAAATTCATATAGGATACATTTGATGGATCAAGTATTACCTGATTGTCTATGTCAGCTATTCCGTCTTTTTCTTCATAAATCCGTTGGCACCCATTTGCAATAGCGTAAAATTCATAAGAAATGATTCTTTTTGGGATCCTCGAGCGAACTTCGTTGGGAGAGCACTTAGGGAAAAACAACAAAGGTCTCGGGATAGCTGTATCTTCTTTAATGAAACGGAAATATTTACTTTGCATTTCTAAAACTCTCCCCTTTTCTTATCTCCTTATACATTTTATCTAAAGTACAGATTATCGTGAGGACCATTTCTGAAAATTGTCTATATAATTCCTTTTGCAAAGTCATAGCATGGAGAGAAGAGAGGTGAATATTTTGCCGTTAAAAATAATGAAATTAGCGATAGCGGCTACCTCGGTGATCAATGTGAATCCATTGGTCACCCGATTATTTTATGAGGTGCCTGCCGCATCGACTGGTCCAACCACGCTTTCAATTGATCCAGCAAGCTTTTTCTCGGATACTGGTGACCCTGCGACTGTACTGCCTGTATTAAGTACTGAAAACAGTTCATATGAGGTGTTTATTAATGGGGTGCTGCAAATGGAGGATTTAACAACGTACACACCAGGTGCCACTGGGGTAGGAAGTCTTGTGATCACTGTTCCGGACGGTTCTTCCATCTTAGCTGGATCTCCTATCGTTCTTGTTGTGACAAACTATGCACCGACATCCGATGTTGATATTGCTACATGATTTTTAAGCATTATTTTAAATGAAAAAACAGGAAAACAGGCAGCGCCCATAGTGCTTGCCTGTTTTTTAATATAGCAAATGTCATGCCTATGTATTCAAATTGTGAAAGAATGAAAAAGGGGAGATTGACAGCAAAATAAATCATATAATAATATATGTGGTTATCAATGGGAGAGGTACTGGGTTAAAAATTTGTACCTGTTTTATAAAAAAGTTCATTATATTTATTTAATAATTGATCAAGTTGCTGGCTGTATTCAACGGCAACATTTGAGTTCAAACCATCTTTAGCGACAATCTTGATAAGTTCATTTCTCTTCAATTCAATCTGTTCGAGAAATTCATTCTTTTTAGCCATTATATTTCCTTTCTGGCCCAACATTTTTTCATGGTACCATTAATTTATGTGTTCGTTGTAAAATCTGTATGAATATAACAATTATATCGGCTTGGACTAATGAATTCAAATAAGTTATCTTATTGAAAATTAAACCGTCGCCCCATTCTGTTTTTAGGCAATTGGCTGTCATGAAATATTCACAGTTCCATAAATGTATTTTTTTATCTTATTTGTTACAATGTTTATAGGTTGACATACATAGGAGTGAGCTTATTTGAATGATATTAATATGTTTTTAGCATTTGGGGCGGGATTCCTGAGTTTTATTTCGCCATGCTGCTTACCGTTATATCCGGCCTTTTTATCTTATATCACTGGTATGAGTGTTGGTGAAATCAAATCCGAGAACGCCATGCTCCAAAGAAGGAGCATGCTGCATACCTTATTCTTCCTGCTTGGGTTTTCTCTGGTTTTTATCGCAATAGGTTTTAGCACATCATACCTAGGTTCTTTTTTCGCGGATTACAAAGAATTAATTCGTCAGATTGGCGCCATCCTGATAATCATTTTTGGTTTATTCATTGTAGGAATCTTTCAGCCGAAATCTTTGATGAAAGACAGCCGCTTTGAATTCAAGAACCGACCTAGCGGATATATAGGTTCCATTCTTATCGGACTGGCCTTTGCCGCTGGATGGACCCCTTGTGCAGGTCCGCTATTAGGCGCTGTCATTTCACTGGGTGCAACAAATCCTAGTGCCGCCATGAGCTATATGACTGCCTATATTTTAGGATTTGCCATACCGTTTTTCATATTATCCTTCTTTGTCGGAAAATTGAAATGGATCAAAAAGTACAGCCAATACATCATGAAGATTGGCGGATATTTAATGATTGTAATGGGTGTGATTTTGTTTTTTGATTGGATGACCAAAATAATTGCAGTCCTGTCTAGACTATTCGGTGGCTTCACGGGTTTTTAGTCCATAATAAGTTATTTTTTCAATATTCTAGTTGATTGCCTGCTATTAGGTCTTATGGTATCAATTTCGTTTATTTTGGGTCTAAGGTCATTCACTGAATTGTCGGTATAAAAATTAAATCCTGACCTAAGAAATTAAAAAGGAATTTCATGCCGCAAAGGTTATAATAAGCTCTGCTATAGGTGGTCAGCAAAAATATGGTTATCGAAGGCTATAGTAAGCCAGGGTGCAAGATTTTTTTCTTCAAGCCTTTGGACGAAGGCGGGGCATTGGAAGCATCAAAAGGTAGCTTATTCAATAACACCTCCTTGTTTATCTCAAATAGGTAATATATACTTTGTTTATAAATTGAAGTCATATATAATTTTTAATGGTACTTACCTATTTTTAGTTTAAAGGGATGGTTAAGAGATGATATATATATCAACAGGTATAGCGATCGTGATGGCTATAGGTGTTTTCATATTACGGATGAAGGAAACGAAAAAACCAGTGAATGAAAAGAAAATCATCTTACCGCCGCTGTTTATGAGTACGGGTGCTTTAATGTTTATTTTCCCGATGTTCCGTGTGACTCGATACGAATTGCTGGAGGCTATTGTTGCAGGGATGTTATTTTCCATCTTATTGATTAAAACATCTAAATTTGAAGTAAGAGATGAAAAAATTTATATTCTGCGCTCTAAAGCGTTCATATTCATATTGATTGGTCTCATGGTGATTCGACTGGTGGCAAAACTGATGCTTGGAAGCACGATTGAAATCGGTGTATTGAGCGGAATGTTTTTCTTACTTGCTTTCGCGATGATCGTTCCGTGGAGAATTGCCATGCTTTACCAATATAAAAAAGTTAAAGCAGCCAGTTTCGGCAGAAGCAGTATGGTGTGATAATCAAAAAAACCTGAGTCGATATTCATGATGACTCGGGTTTTTCATTTGCCTGGAACTTTTCATGAGTAAAAAAAAATCCAAAAACCTAGTAATTTCATCCGGATTATATTATATTAGTATTATTATTAGTTTACTTAAGGAGGAAACGGTACATGTTACAAATGATTGTGTTCGGGATTATTTGTGGTTTATTGCTTGGATTTGTGCTTCAAAGAGGCCGTTTCTGTGTTGTTGGTGCATATCGTGATTTGATTTTAGCTAAAGATGGACGGATGTTTTTGGCTACATTTGTTGTTATAGCGATACAAAGTATTGGTGTTTATGCATTGAATGATACAGGGGTCATTCAGTTTGGAAATGATGGTTTTCCATGGTTGGGAACAATCGTGGGTGGCTTTATTTTTGGTATTGGTATGGTTCTGGCAGGAGGTTGCGCCACTGGAACATGGTATCGTGCCGGAGAGGGCATGATCGGAAGTTGGGTTGCCCTTTTTGGATATATGCTAGGGGCAGCAATGACGAAATATGGTATATGGAAAGTGGCTGGAGATAATCTATTATCATATCGTACAAATGATACGTATATTCATGAAACGTTAAATGTTTCGCCTTGGGTGCTTGTGATTATTGTGACACTCTTGGTTGGCATATTGGTGATTCGTGAATTGAGAAAGCCGAAACTGCCTATTTTTAAAATGAAGCCGAAAAAGACGGGATTGGCCCACATCTTATTCGAGAAACGTTGGCATCCTTTTGTTACAGCATTATTGGTTGGCCTTATTGCAATCATGGCATGGCCGCTAAGTGCAATGACAGGCCGAATGTTCGGACTGGGCATTACAGCGCCTTCCGCGAACATTTTAACTTTCCTTATAACCGGAGATGATGCGTTAATCGATTGGGGTACGTTTTTAGTATTGGGCATTTTCCTTGGTGCTTTCATTGCAGCCAAAGGGAGCGGGGAATTCCGTTGGCGTTTGCCTGATATGAAAACGTTACGTAACAATGCAATTGGCGGTGTAACCATGGGATTCGGCGCAAGTGTTGCCGGAGGATGCACAATCGGAAATGGACTGGTGAACTCGGCGTTATTTGCTTGGCAAGGTTGGATCGCGATTGTCTTTTTCCTGCTGGGTACATGGGTAGCAACTTATTTCACGATTATCCGTAAGCAAAAGCAGAAAGCTGCTGCATCCAAAGCGGCTTAAGATACGAGCCGAAAATTTTTGAGCAAGGAGTGGAATATAATTGGCAAAGGTATTGGAAACGACTGGGATGGTATGTCCATTCCCTTTAGTGGAAGCGAAAGAAGCGATAGTGGACATGGCAAAAGGAGAGGAATTGATCATTAATTTCGATTGCACACAAGCAACGGAGAGCATTCCCCGTTGGGCTGCTACCGAAGGTCATGAAATCACGGAGTTTGAGCAAATCGATGATGCTAAATGGAGAATAATCGTCAAAAAGGGAAAGTAAATTGATTGGAAAAAAACGTGCGCGGGTTTCCTGTGCACGTTTTTTCATTTTTTCAAGGTTGAATGATTGGCGCTGAAAGCTCCTAGTGATAACATGTCTTTAACCACTTTATTAAGGAGATGTTGATAATGGTAGACGAGGTCATTTTAAACGATGTTCCAATTCATGTTACTGATTTTCATGCTGAAAATGTAAAGGATTCTGAAGGTAAGGAAATCAGGAAAATCAGTTTTAACTTTAAGGTTACACATAGTGAATATCATGATATTACAACATTGCTTTATCAAATGGTATTTGATATAAAGATTCCACAGTCAAACGAGGAGTTCCGTGCAGAGATCTTTAACTATGCAACTTCGGTCACGAATCTATATGAAGAAAATGCGGTGGGGGATTTTTCGCTTGTCTTGCTGGAAGTGAACGGTCAAGAATGATTGCATTGCCAGTCTTGTAAAGATATGGGTTACTGTCTATAATAATAGTGACGATCATTCTATACATATGAGGTGGTACTTTGCTTAGCGGATGGTTTTTATGGTTTATTCTATTTTGGGTAGCCCTTTTAATTATATTGATGAGCATAGGTGGCTTTTTCATGTTTCGAAAGTTCCTGAAAAGATTTCCCAAAGAAGATGGGAAATCCGATATGGATTGGGAAGAATACTATTTGGAACAAACAAAGCACTTATGGTCAAAGCAGCAAAAGGAATTACTAGAAGATTTAGTGAGCCCTGTGCCAGAACTTTTTCGTGATGTTGCACGACATAAAATCGCAGGGAAAATCGGAGAGTTGGCGTTAAAGGAAAAAGCGGGCGATATTACGGAAGATTTAGTGATACGCGGCTATATCATTGCCACACCAAAACGTGATCATAAATTTTTACAAAAAAAATTAGCTGAAAGAAAGGTGAATATGGGTCCATATGAACACTTATTCAGCTAATGATGAAAAAAGCAGACTCTTTTGGAGTTTGCTTTTTTTATTCTGAATAATTCAAAAGAATGGTGCGGTGTGGTAAAAATTAGAACGTCTGTACCCAAACCATGCTATTCGTAAAATTTTTGATATAATAATAGTAAGTAAAAATTAGGACGGAGTGAAACTATGAAATTTATCCATACGGCTGATTGGCATTTAGGGAAAATCGTTCACGGGGTACATATGACAGATGACCAAAGGCATGCGCTCTTGCAATTCATAGAAATTGTCGAAGAGGAAAAACCGGATGCGGTTGTGATCGCCGGTGATCTATATGATCGTTCCGTTCCGCCGACTGAAGCGGTGGAGCTGCTTGATGAAATCCTTTATACGATTAATGTGAAAATGAATACACCGATCGTTGCGATATCGGGAAACCATGATTCTGCGGAAAGACTGGCATTCGGTTCATCATGGTATCGTCATAGCCAGTTATACATTCATGGGAAATTGACAAAAACATGTGAGCCGGTTCGCATCAAGGGAGTGAACTTTTATTGTGTTCCATATGCAGAACCCGGGACGGTTCGCCATCTTTTTGAAGATGATAGTATCCATTCCCATCAAGAAGCTATGAAGCGGATAACCGGAAAGATTGCTGAGAATTTCAATAAGGATGAGCCGAATGTCTTCGTAGGACATGCTTTTGTATTAGGCGGAAAAACGAGCGATTCGGAAAGGATCTTGTCGGTAGGTGGTTCTGGCTGTGTTTCATCCGACTTATTCGATGCGTTCGATTATACGGCACTTGGGCATTTACATAGTCCAGACGCGATACGTCATCCTAAGGTGTTTTACTCTGGATCACTATTAAAATATTCTTTTTCCGAGGCCAAGCAGAATAAGTCGCTTTCGATCGTCGATATGCAAGAAGATGGAAGCTTTGATATTCGCTATCGTTCTTTGGCACCCAAGTTCGATATGAGGGAAATATCCGGATCGATGGAAGAGTTGCTTGATCCCGTTTTTTATCAATCGCAAAAAAAGGATGACTATTTAAAAATAACACTAAATGATGAGGGGGCACTCATCGATCCCATAAATCGCTTGCGCCAGATTTATCCGAACGTACTACATCTAGAACGTAAATGGGATTTGACCGACCTTAGGAGAAAAAATTCCTTCTCTTCAGTAAAAGATGAACGGAAATCGGAATTGGACCTGTTCGAGACGTTTTATCAAGAAATGACAGATCGGGCCTTTGATTCCAAAAAGCAGGATTTGATGGTTTCGGTAATTGAAGCTGTTAAGAAAGAGGAGGCTTTGAAATGAGACCGGATATTTTAACGATGCAGGCATTCGGACCATATGCAGGAAGGGAAACCATTGATTTTAATTCCCTAGGAGAACGGACCATGTTTGTCATTTCTGGAAAGACAGGCGCAGGGAAAACAACGATATTTGATGGGATTAGTTTTGCGATATATGGTAAAGCCAGCGGTGAAGATCGCAGCGGGCAAGATTTGCGAAGTCAGTTTGCAGAAGATGATATGTTGACGGAAGTTTCATTACAATTTACCCTGCGAGGAAAAACGTATTTGGTGACCCGGTCGCCGCAGCAGGAACGCAAGAAAAAAGCAGGTGAAGGAACAACAACGGTTGGAGCAAAGGCTGAGTTATATGAGATATTGGCCGAAGGAAAAAAATTGCTGGGTGCAAATGTACGAGAAGTTGAAGAAAAAATAAAAGTACTCATTGGACTTGATGCGAATCAATTTCGGCAAATCCTGATGATTCCTCAAAATGAATTCCGAAAACTGTTAACTTCCGACAGCAAGGATAAGGAACAGATTCTTCAGAAATTATTTCATACTGAACTTTATAAACGAATAGAAGAAAAGTTAAAAGAAGAGGCTTCGATCCTAAGAAAGCAAAGTGAAAAAAGTGCTCAGCGGAGAATCGAATTAATGAAAGGCATCCAGCCTGGCAATCATGAAAAATTGCAGGCGCAATTACAAGGGGAAGAGCCTAATGAACAGCAGGTCTTGCCCTTGTTACAGGAAGTCATTTTGCAAGCAACAGAAAAAAATGAGTATATAAATAAACAAATACAGGAAAAGCAAAAAGCCCGTGATCAAGTAAATCAAGAACTTTCAAAAGCTGTCGATTTATTAAATCGATTTTCGGAAAAAGAAACACTGCGAAAAGAAAAGGAAAACCTTGAAGCAAAGCTGCCAGAAATGGAACTAGTGAAAGTCCAAATAAAAATGGCACACAAAGCGGCATCGCTTGAAAAGCAGGAACAATACTATTTGCGTATCGGCAAACAAGTACAAGATGCTAGTACCGAACTTCAAAAGTTAAGTGAGCAATCCGAGAAGTTACGGGCTGAGCGCATTGAGAAGCAGGATTCCTATGATAAGGAAATGTTGAAGGGAAATGAAAGAGAGCAGGCAGTCCGAACTGTTCATCAGCTTGAGCAGGTAAAAGAGGCTGTCAGGACTTTTGCAAGCTTAAAAGCACAGGTTACTTTAGACGAAAAAGAGTGGCAAACGAGTAAACGACTTCGTGAAAAAACTGTTTCGGAACATCTGGCGATTGAAGCGGAAGCAGAGAAAGTCGCTCAAGAAAAAACAGAAGCGGAAAAAGCAGCTGCCCTTTATCGTGATCAGGAAATTGAAGCAGAAAGAACTAATTCTTCGTTATCGAAAATTAAAAAGCTTCAAGAAGTTCTTAATGAAATAACTAATACGAAACGGGTTCTGGATGAAAAGAATATTCGGTTCCATGAGTTACAAAGAATACAAACTCAGGAGAAGGAAAAACTGGAAACCCTGAATCGGAACTGGAGATCAGGCCAAGCGGGTATGCTTGCCTCCATGCTGCACTCAGGAGAAAATTGTCCTGTTTGCGGTTCGCAAAGCCATCCAAAACCTGCGCAAATGCATGAGCATATGCCGACGGATTTGGAACTGAAAGAGCAAGAAAACAAGCTGAAATCTGCGGAACAACAAAAAAGCCAAGCGGAAAGTGAATATTATCAAGCGAAATCCAAATATGATGCACTGGCAGAGTCTTCACAAGAAAAGCTTTGTGACTTACAAAATGACTTGCCGGAGTTTAGGTTTGAGGATATTGAAGAGCATTTGACACAGTTTGTACAAAAAGGCAAAGTGCTGCAAGAGCAGCTAAAAGAATTGATGCGGAAAAAGTCTGTATTCAATGATCTGGAAAAAAGGTTACTTGATTTAAAAGACCAGGCAACCCAGCTAAAGGAGAATCTGATCTCTTTAGAAAGAAAAGAGGACGAAGGGAAAACCAGGTATATTGAAAACTCTACAAAACTAACAGGATTAACCGATTCCCTGCCTGACGGAATAAGGACAGAGGAAGAATATAATGCTGTTTATCAAATGGCTGTAAAAACACAGAAACGCTTACAATCGGCCTTGGAAGATGCACAAAAAAACCTTCAACTGGTGAAGGAAAGAGAATCGGCCATCATTGCAAAAACAGAATCCTTAAGTGGAAATATAGAGGCTTTCAAGACAGAATTGAAAGAGGAGCGGGAAAAGTTAATTACGGAAATGACCAATCAGGGCTTTTCCAATTATAAAGAATATACGGCAGCAAAAAAATCGGAAGCTGCTCTTGGAAATTTGGAAGATCAAGTTCAGCAGTATAATCAAAATTGGCAAAGTGTTTTAAGTCTGTTTCATGACTTGGAAATGAAATTAAAAGATGTGACCAAACCGGATCTTGAAGGATTGAAAAAGACTTTCGATTTCATAGATGGAGAATTGGAGTCTTTACGCCTAAATCAGAATGAGTTGCAGGCTGAAAAACGGACTAACGAAGAAATCGATAGGAAATTGGCGCAAATCAGGGAAGAACAGAAAAGTTTGGATGAAAGGTACA
The DNA here is from genome assembly GCF_053608705.1 of Peribacillus sp. NPDC055009. Taxonomy (NCBI): domain Bacteria; kingdom Bacillati; phylum Bacillota; class Bacilli; order Caryophanales; family Bacillaceae; genus Peribacillus; species Peribacillus sp. NPDC055009. The sequence continues at coordinate 55,468 of NZ_JBSGVZ010000005.1, forward strand.
GTATCGTCGGTCATCTGTCTGAGATTTCCAAAGGTCAAAACTCCTTCAAAATAACTTTTGAACGTTATGTATTGGCAGCCTTTTTAGATGATATCCTAAAAGAAGCCAATTCAAGGCTGCTGAAAATGACAAGCGGAAGATATCAGTTATTGCGAAAGCTTGATCCTACACGCAGGAATATCCAGAGCGGTCTGGAGTTATCTGTGTATGATCAATATACAGGACAAGAGAGGCATGTCAAAACCCTTTCGGGAGGAGAGAGCTTTAAGGCTTCCCTTGCACTTGCCTTGGGTCTTGCGGATGTTGTCCAGCAGAATGCTGGCGGAATTTCACTTGAAACGATGTTCATCGATGAAGGTTTCGGTACGCTCGACCCTGAATCTCTTGATCATGCAATTGAAGCATTAATGGATATACAAAGCACCGGGAGATTGGTCGGGATAATATCCCATGTCCCGGAATTGAAAGAAAGAATCGATGCCCAGCTTCAAGTCATTTCGACACAAAAAGGAAGTCGGACGTCCTTTTATTTTGCTGGGTAATCAACAAAAAAGAATGGCTAAGGGGAGTTCCCCAGGCCATTCTTTTTATTTTTAATGAACGGACTACTCAATGTTAATATCTTCTGCTGTTTTTCCGGGGGAAAACTTATGGATGCGAATCACCAAGATCGGATTCGAGAATTCAGCGGTAATTCTGCGTGAGCAAATCGAAAAGGGGAAAGGGATTTTTCTCTGTGTGGGTAGTTTATCTTCTTTTTTATCAAGAAATGGCTTATGAGTATCGTCAACGATGATCGATAGCTCATTATCACTTAGGCATACTTTAATATCTTTCACATCATGATCTTCCAAAACTGCTTCCACCATATACTCATCGTCACTTTCGTATATATCAATTGAAAAAAGTTGATGATCCAACGCACAAGTTTCCGGATCCAGAAAAAAACTTTTTACCCATTCATCAAACTTTTCAACCTCATTCATTTGCGATCCATGTTGATTGTCTTGCATGTTGATACCCCCGGTTTTCCTTTGAGGTATTATATGTTGGGGCATGAGGAATGGTGAATGAAAAAGTGAAATTGATGATGATAATAAGTTCTCCGAAAACGTGGTTGGAAAAAATGAAAAAGCCACCCAATGCAAAGGAACGATGGGTATGTGGGTATAAAGGAGAATCAAAAAGTAGAAGGAATTCAATAAAAAAGTGATGACCAATTTTAATTGAGTTGGTAATTTTTTTATAAAGAATCAAGTTGATCGATCATGCTATTAAAGTTAATACAACTACAAATTTCATATTAAATGTATTTTTTATATAATTCACCAAAAATAATAACGATTCTGAAGATACTCGATCTGTTTCCTCTTAAGCAAACTATGTTATAAATTCAGCAGAACCGTATATTTCTGAAATCCCACTGTTCACTTTTGGAATTTATCAAGTTGAAACTTAGTTTATTATGGATTCACTAGATATATAGTTAGAATGTAATGCTAATGGCAAAAAAATCAACGAAATCCTTCCTGTAAATAGTAATCTAGTGATTCGCGTCGTAACTTTTAGGGGAATTTTGCTTTGAAAAAAGGATTACACAAATTAGTCCTGACTAATTTGTGTAATCCTTTTACATCTTTTCAATAAACAAGCCTTATATTCAGTAGCAGTGACAAGATTTTGAAAGAATGCTTTTATTCTTGTGTATGTACATTCTGCGTATATTTGTGTTGCAGTGAAATGGAAGATATTTGTTTCAATCAAGCTCTTATAAGGACTTTTTTCTATATCGGCAATGCCCCGGTTAATGTATAAACAACTAGGTATATAAGTATGATGGGCCAAGCATAAATTACATACTTTATTTGAAAGTCTATAAAGTTTGTCTCCGTAGAATCAACTAACATATATAGAGCTGGAATAACTGGTGAAATTAGACGGAATGCTTGTCCCACCATGGAAGCTACAGCTGCTTCGCTAGCAGAAATTCCATATTGGCCCATAACATCTGACATAACGCCGGCAATCCCAAAATAGAAAGCATCTTGCGGTAAAAATGTAATTGCAGGTGCTGCAATTAATGCGTAGATTGGTGCCATATTTGAGCCTAGTGATTCTGGGATCATAGCTGTAATAGATGTTGCTAAAGCGGTTGACATCCCGCTACCTGTTAAAACGCCAGAGAAAACCCCGGCAGCCAAGGTTGCCAAAGCTGGTGCTAAAGCATCTGCCGCTAAGTCATCAATTCGTTTATTAATAAGACTTGTAGACTTATAGTTTACCGTAAGGGCAATTGCTGCACCTATACCAAATAAAACACCGCCATGTGCAACATCCATCACAAGCATAACTAAAATAGCTAGCGTTAAAATCAAATTAAAAGCATATAGTTTAGGTCGCTTTAATTCAGGATCTTTTAGACGAATAGCGTTTAACATACTTTCCAATTGCTCTGGAGAAATATCTTTAGCTGTCTTAGGATCAAAGTTTAAGCGTTTTCTTTCTTTTATTCCGATAAAATAAGCCATAAAAATTGCAAATACTTCAGCAACTAGCATTCCTGGCAATAAATCTTTAAACAATTCGCTAATACTTACACCCATTGCTGTGCTTGCAGCAATTGTTGGGCCTCCCCATGGTAACTGATTAAAAATTCCAATAGGGGTAACGATAATTACTGCTAAATAAATTAGCTTAATATTCATTTGTTTATAAAGTTGAAGGAAAGCAGCAACACAAATGATAATAGTTGTAGTAGTATCACCATTCATAGTGACTACTGTCGCAGTTAAAACGGTTGCCATTGTAACTTTCAATGGGTCCCCTTTTGCTTTTTTTATAAAGAATTCACATAAAGGGTCAAACAAACCGACATTAAGCATTAAACCAAAATACAACACCGCAAATAAGATAACGATAGCAGGTGAAATAACCCCAGTAGAAACCTTTCCTGTTTCTTCATCTACACTAAATAAAATACCTTCTTTAATCCATTCAAACAGATCCAAAAAGGAAGCGCCCGTTACAAAGGTTGCAATTGCTCCAAAGACAAATGGAATAATTGTTAATGCCCCGAAAACAGATAATTTATTTTTTGAGAGAAGTACAATGAATACAATGATCATTAATAATGCTAGGAATGTTAACATACAAACCAGCTCCCGTATAAAGTATGAACCTAAGTTTTTTGTAATTTTAAATAGTTAAGTATATGACTACGAAATTAAGCTTTGAATATATTTATCTTTTATCCAGAACCTTATCAGAAGGGCCAACTTTAAATGAGGTTCTAGGTTCTTTTTCATTTATTTGATGAAACTAACTCGCTAGCAATGGAAGCGTATACAAAAATGTTCATCACTTATGATAATACGAAAAAACAAATCGTGGATGTAGGAGAATACATTGGTAGGGCAATGTTATTAAACGTTCTCTTTTTTTACGTACACCCCCATTTCTTTAATCTTTGAGTGACAGGACTTTTTTCTAAAATCTAAGTTCTCCAGATTAAGAATGATTACAAATGGAAATTTTGTTTAAAAGCGCAACCAATAATATCACTCCTTGTATTTCTAAATTTGATTGTATGTTAATGTATACGTTAATGTCAACTAAATTTTTAGAATATTCAACCTTTTTAATATGAGATTTATAAAATAATGTAGAAAATACATAATATATTGGAGAAGTTACGTTTTTACCCGGAAATTAATTTTAATAATATGAAATAAAAACATTGACTTTAATGTATACGTTATTTAATAATTAGCTCATAAGATATTTACATTACTCTGGTTCACATGCAAGAGATGTGAATAGTGGTAGGAGAGCTAGCAATGAAGGAAAAACCTTTTTTCGCATCTATCCCTGATGAAGAAATTTGATTCCTCCCTTTGAGGTTGTGGGTATATCGAAAATGGGCATATGGTGGATGCTAAGGGATTTAGAAAAGCTTTACTTAGCAATTGATATAGCTGGAGCCGGAGTTTTGATGTCGGAATATTCTTACATTGAGCTTTGAAGACAGTTACCGATTTTCTTCTCTTTCTACACAAAATATTAAAGATAAAAAAAGGAGAGTTATTATGAGTGTTATTATGGAAAAGTTACAGCAAAAAGAAAAGATGACTGATTTGATGGCAAGGTTTGTCTCCCTTGTCAGCTACAAACTTCCCGATGATGTGGAAAATAAACTGAAAGAACTAAGTGAAGAGGAAGATAATAAGCTTGCAAAAATCATTTACAAAACCATGTTTGATAATCAAAAGCTGGCTTATGAGTTAAAGAGACCTTCATGTCAGGATACAGGTGTTCTCCAGTTTTTTGTTAAGTGCGGACAGAACTTCCCCCTGATTGGACAGTTAGATAGTATTCTGAGGGATAGTGTGTATAAGTCAACTCAAGAAACTCCATTGCGACACAATTCTGTAGAAACATTTGATGAGTACAATACAGGAAAGAACATCGGTGACGGTTCACCAAGCATCTTCTGGGAAATTGCAGAAGACAGTGATAAAGTGGAAATCTATACTTATATGGCAGGAGGAGGTTGTACCCTTCCTGGAGTCGCGACGGTTCTAATGCCGGGTGAAGGCTATGAAGGTGTGGTAAAGTTTGTTCTCGATCGGATGACTAGTTATGGAATTAATGCCTGTCCTCCACTTCTTGTTGGTGTAGGCGTTGGTACTTCTGTAGAAACAGCAGCTATGAACTCTAAAAAAGCTCTTATGAGACCTGTTGGAAGTCGTAATGAAAATGAAAATGCTGCTAAGATGGAAAAGCTTCTTGAAGATGGAATTAACGCAATTGGCCTTGGACCTCAGGGGCTTAAGGGATCTAAATCTGTCATGGGTGTAAATGTTGTGAATACGGCAAGGCATCCTTCTACTATTGGTGTGGCAATTAATACAGGGTGCTGGTCCCATAGAAGAGGAAAGATCACCTTTGACAGTAATTTGAACTATGAAATTAGTACTCACGAGGGGGTAACACTATGAGTAAAAAAGTATTAACCACACCTATAAAAGATGAGGATCTTAAGGACATAAGAATTGGAGACATTATCTACCTATCAGGTACACTGGTTACTTGCAGAGATGTTGCCCACAGGAGACTTATAGAAGAGAAGATCCCTTTACCTGTAGATCTTAAGGGCAAAGCCATATTTCACGCAGGTCCCATTGTTAGAGATCTTGGAAAGGAACAGTACGAAATTGTTTCTATTGGTCCAACAACGAGTATGAGAATGGAAAAATTCGAAAAGGAATTTATCGAAGAAACAGGTGTTAAACTTATTGTTGGAAAAGGTGGAATGGGGAAGAACACTGAAGAAGGATGCAAGAATCATAAAGCGCTGCATCTCGTCTATCCAGCCGGAAATGCAGTTTATGCGGCAACAAAGGTTGAACAGATCAGAGAAGTACACTGGAAAGACCTTGGGATGCCAGAATCTCTTTGGGTATGTGAAGTGAATGAGTTCGGTCCTCTTATCGTTTCCATTGATACAGAAGGAAATAACATCTTTGAAGAAAATAAGGTGGAGTTCAATAAAAAGAAGGAAGAACAATATGAGTTAATCAGTAAACAAGTAAGATTCATCAAGTAAGTTATGGAGTAAAAATCTATCATTATTAATAAATTAAGGCTGTAGAGATTTCACAGAAATCAACTACAGCCTTTTTTAATATTATGGAATTTCCATAATGGGTTAGTTTATGATGATAAACCAAATATCAAAACTGATTTATCAATATTAAGTACGACTGTCTAAATCATGGAAAAGTCTCGTTATTTCCCGTTTCTTCCGGTAATGGAGGCATAGATTGAAGAGCATCTAGAATTTCGTTACGCGCTCTATAGCGATGAGATTGCAACATAGTTCGTACAGCTTCAGGCTCTCCTGCTCGCATTACTGCTAAAATCGCCTTATGTTCAGTCACTGATCGTGTTGGCTTTGGTCGAAGCCCAATTGTGTATAAGCGTGCGCGATAGAGTTGGTCAGACTGACTATCAACAATCCCTCTTAGGCGTGGGTTTTGAGCTAAATCAACAATATAATTATGAAATTGATCATCGAGTTCTGTCCATGCAAGTAGATCGTTTAGTTCTAGTGCCTTTTCTTGTTCTTCAATCAGATGTTCAAGTTGGTTTAACTCTTGGTGAGTAGCACGACCGGTAGCGAGTCTGCCAGCAACACCATCGAGCGCTTCCACCACTTCATAAATCTGTTGAAGATCATCTGCTACAAGTGGTGCAACAATAAAACCACGACGCGGTATGAGCCGTACCCAGCCTTCCGTTTCCAAACGGACAAGTGATTCACGTACAGGTGTCCTGCTCATGCCCAGGATTTCTGCCATTTCCCTCTCTAGTACAGTCTGTCCAGGCGGCAATTGAAGGTGGCGAATCGCATGTCGAACAGCTAGATAAGCACGTTGTGGCAATCGTGACTCTCCATTTACATCTAAATTAGATAAAAATGAACGAACAGCTAGAGAAAGGTCAGACTGATCCAGTCTTTTAACATTAGAATCAGGTGTTTGAGGTGTTTTTTGATTATTCATTTCCTTATCACTCATCCCGACAAATTTCAAATTTTATGTAATACATAACCAAATAATGTTGAGTAGGTTATGATTAACAAGGTTATATTATGACTTTACAAGTAAATCATAACAGAAAAACAATCACTCTCTCAATTGGTAAAATTGAAAAACAGATAATCTTGGTAAAGGTCATAAGTGATGATTATCTTATTATTCACAAAAAAACACTCTATATCCAGAGGATTTGAGGGAGCTTTCGTTAAACAACGGGGTTGCTGCGGCAGCCCCTTTACTTAATCGACACATAGTTTATATGAATTGTTCATCAAACATACGCTAAGAGAGATACTAAAAGTGAAAGAACGAGATATTAGGTCTTAACAGGATGGTCCGATCGATTGAACCAGTTATGTGGCTTGGGTGAGTCTTGGATTCAGCGCTGGAAAAATCAGTCTGCGAATGTGCATACGCTAAAAAGTCTTGGAATGGAGATTGAGTCTATAGATTTTTTTATTTAATACACTCGTAAGCAAAGTTTAAATAAATATTACACTTGCCCATCCTTAGCTGGATGGGCTTTTCATTTAATACAGCATGGATAAGGTCTAAATCACGATTTGTAAGTAGTTATAATCTATAATATGGAAAAAACCTACTTTTTAAAATCGTTAGAAAACCAATAAGAGCCTGTTAAAATTCAAAAATGAATTATTGGCATTTCGATGAATCCCCTATAGAAAGGCATTATATGCTAATAAAATTCATTAATGAATTGAATGTTTTTGATACTAAGCGATTTTACACAAAAGTAGGACTTGGCATGCAAGTTGCATAATCATATAAGTATAAAATAAACATGCACGATATGAAATTCGTTTATGTGTGGAGGGATAATGGTGCGAAAAACGATAAATAAACCATGGGAGCAATGGTATGTTGAAAGTATGAAATCTATGAAGCTACCGGAAATATCCGTCTATTCACTGCTTGATATAACAGCAAGTAAGTTTCCACACCATACAGCCATCATTTATGAAGACCAGTCAATGGATTATAAGAATTTAAAATTGCAGGTAGACAAACTTGCTGGTAAATGGAGAGAAATGGGCTTTGTTAAAGGTGAACGAATTGGTCTGATGATGGCCAACCATCCTTATTTCATTATCAGTTATTACGCTGCCCAGGCACTAGGCCTGTTGGTTGTACAAATTAATCCCATGTATAAACCGCGGGAACTATTGCAAATTTTAATAGACTCAAATACAAAGAATATCGTATTTGACAATACGGCCGCAGTTACAATCGAAGAAACGAAAGCGATATTTGAATTTGATGTTTGCATTGATACGGAAAAAGATCAAAACGGCTCTTATTCCCTTCAAACGATGATTAAGACCGGTGACGCCATTAAGAAGCCCGTAATGATAAACCCGCATGAAGATACTGCAGTCATCCAATATACTGGCGGCACCACTGGGAAAATGAAGGGTGTCATGCTCACTCACCATAATTTAACCTCCAATGTCGTGCAGAGCTTTGAAATGTATGGGGATTCCTTGAAACCTGGCGAAGAAATCGTTTTGGCAGCTACGCCCCTTTACCATGTTTATGCCATGACAAGTGCAATGAATCTAGGTATCTATATTGGAGCTGCCATCCTCTTATTTCCTAAATTCGAACTTGAAGAAGTACTTGCAAAAATAAAAAAGCATCGTCCGACATTCTTTCCAGGAGTTCCAAAAATGTATAATGCATTTGTCAATCATCCTGGAATTGAAAACTATGGACTGAATTGTTTAAAAAGTTGTTCTTGTGGATCGGCGCCCCTGCCAGTTGAAGTAATTAAGCGATTCGAGGAGCTGACCGGTGCCAAAATCGGAGAGGGTTTCGGTTTGTCGGAGGCCTCACCATCCACTCATCGTAATCCGCCTTTCGGAAAAAGGAAAATAGGAAGCATTGGCATCCCTTTTCCAGGCACTGACTGTATGATCATTGACGATGAAAATAATGAAGTGCCTAACACATGCGTTGGGGAGTTGCTCATAAAAGGTCCGCAAATCATGAAGGGTTATTGGAATAACGAAGCCGAAACCAAAAAGGCCTTACAGAATGACTGGTTATATACTGGCGATCTTGCTGTGATGGATGACGAAGGTTATTTCTATATTGTCGGCAGGAAAAAAGAAATGATCATCGTCGGCGGATTCAATATTTACCCGCAGGAGGTAGAAGGGGTTCTGTATGAACATCCGGCAGTTAAAGAGGCAGCTGTGGTGGGCATCCCCCATAAAGAAAAAGGCGAAATAGTAAAAGCATTCATCGTACCTAAAGAAAGCGCTTCCGTGGATCTTGAAGAAATAGAAGGATATTGTTATTCCCAATTGACGCCTTATAAGGTACCAAAAGTATTTGAATTGAGACAAGAACTTCCGCGAAATACAGTGGGAAAACTTTTAAAAAGATTGTTAGTTAAAGAGGAATTAGAAAAGGATTGAAAGGGGGGGGAATGTGGTTCCAACATATAAGTTGAAGCTTAAGTTGGAAGGCATGCCAGATTGTGAACAAAAATAATGAAGAGGAGGGATTCATATGCGTTGGGTTGTTCTCATTCTATTATTCTTTGGAGCCGTCATCAATTTTGCAGATAAATCGATCGTAGGTCTCGCAGCTGTTCCCATCATGAAGGAATTCGATCTTACCTATGCGGAGTGGGGTCTTGTTGGAAGCAGTTATTATTGGCTCTACCCAGTAACAGGGATTTTTGGGGCAGCATGGGCCGATCGGCTGGGGGCTAAAAAGGTACTGGGATTCATCATGCTGACATGGACCGTTTTGCAATTTGGGGTCTTAGCCATCACCGCACTTCCATTATTAATTCTATACAGGATTTTGCTGGGAGCATTCGAAGGGCCTTATAGCCCGATTGCTTACAGTCATGCCGATAAGTGGTTTCCGCCGAAACTGAAAGGCTTTGCCAATTCGGTGGTGGTTGGCGGAGGGACCGTTGGTGCGATGATCGTGGCACCGATCCTCGTTTCCTTAATTACGATATTCGGCTGGAAGGTTGCCTTTGCAGCACTTGGTGCAGCAAGCCTTGTTTGGTTCTTCTTCTTTCAATTTTTAACAAAGGAAAATCCAGTTGAAGTATATGAAAACGTACAAAAGAAAAAGAAACAAAAACTTGAAAAAATAAAAGTGAAAGACTTTTTACTGCTACTGGCCTCACCTACTGCTTTGTTTACTACACTAGCTTATTTTTCAACATATATTTTAGTTGTTTGGTTTTCAGTTTGGCTCCCGATTTATTTAGTGGAAGCCGTAAAAATGACTCCAGGTCAAATGGGAACAAGTGTTGCGGTAATCGGAATCGTTTCCGTATGTATTTATATGGGTGTTTCGATGGCGTCCGATCATTTATTCAAGAAGAATCAGAATTGGCGATCATCAAGGGTATTCGTCGTCGCGGGCGCCATGATTCTTGGTGCATTGTTCTTTTCCTCAATCATGGTATTTCAAAATCCAATCTGGGTGATAGTCGCCATGTGTTTAGCAAAGGGCCTTACATATGCCATTTTACCGATCGGACCAACGATCATGATCAATGAAATGCAGGAGCGGGGGGGATTGATGACAAGCATCTTAACATCATCAGGAAATCTAGCGGGAATTGTTGCACCTCTATTAACTGGCTATATCATAAGTCTAGCTGGAGGAAATCAACTATTGGGTTATAATCTATCGATATTGTTCATGGCCATCCTTGTCCTGGCTTTTGGCATCCTGTTTGCCATATTCGTTAAACCGGCCGGGAAACTTAAAAATAAAAGTTCTGATAATTTTGACCTTAAGTCCTCATAAGCAGGGTCGAACCTGCTTACATTCAATGAAACTAGTGAAGAGAAGGAATGCCTTCAAATAATGGAGTGAATAAAAGGAAAAGGAGCGGATGGGACATGAATAGAGAAGCCGTCATAGTTTCTGCAGTTCGAACAGCAATTGGAAAGCAGGGAGGTGCACTTGCATCGGTTCCTGCCCATGTATTTGGAGCAGAAGTGATGAAAGAAGCCTTGAAACGAGCGAATGTCGAACCTCGAATGATAGATGATGTAATCATGGGGAATGTGTTAAGCGGGGGTGGAAACATTGCCAGGTTAACTGCACTGGAAACTGGCCTCTCAATTCATCTTCCGGGACTGACTGTCGATCGTCAATGCGGCTCGGGAATAAATGCTGTCAACTTGGCTGCACAAGCGATCCGGGCTGGCGAAGGAGATGTCTATATCACCGGTGGGGTCGAGAGCATGAGCAGGGCGCCATACTTGATGGATCGTACGGAAAAAGCATACAGTGCAAAGCCGCCACAGTTCAGAAAGTCACGGTTGTCCCCGAAGGCGATCGGCGATCCCCCGATGGGAATCACTGCTGAAAACTTAGCGGAAAAATATGAGGTCAGCAGGGAAGAACAAGATGAATTCGCTCTACAAAGCCAAAAAAATATGGCCAGAGCCGTGGAAGAGGGCCGTTTCAATGAGCAAATTGCGCCTATTTACATTCCCGTCAGAAAAGGTGACGATATTGAATTTAAATTGGATGAACATCCACGACCGCAAATAACGAAAGAAGGGCTAGCCAAATTATCGCCTGCGTTTTTAGAAGGCGGGTCCGTGACTGCAGGCAATAGTTCGGGATTGAATGATGCAGCATCAGCATTGGTCATCATGTCGAGGGAAAAAGCGGTGGAATTGGGGATTAAGCCTTTAGCGACGATCAGGGCACAGGCCGTTGCAGGGGTAGATCCAAATTATATGGGAATAGGACCTGTTCCCGCTATAAGAAAGGTAATGGAGAAATCAGGGCTTTCCTTAAATGAAATGGACATCATTGAAATTAATGAAGCATTCGCTGCTCAAGTCATTGCTTGCAATCGGGAGCTTGATATGAATCCCGTCAGAGTGAATGTGAATGGGGGAGCCATAGCACATGGACACCCACTAGGTGCGACGGGTGCCATCCTCATTACGAAAGCGGTTTATGAATTGAAGCGTTCTGCCGGAAGGTTTGCTCTTATTACGGCTTGCATTGGAGGCGGACAGGGAATTGCTACGATAATTGAACGTGAAGCTTGATTTTGTAAGTGTGTTTAGCAGAATACATTGAATTCCGTTAAATGGTTAGATGACACAGCATTCAGCTCTATATGCCCTATTAAGAAAATTTGTACAATGGCTGCTATACATGAACAGACCTAAGGAGGAATAAACTCATGACAATCACTTTAACTAAGGAAATGCAGCAAATGAAGGAAATGATCCGTAATTTTGTTGAAAGGGAAGTGGAGCCCTACGCCTTACAAATTGAAGAAGAAGATGCCATCCCTGAGCATTTGGTGGAAAAAGCAAAAGACCTTGGCTTATTCGGGATAAGCATTCCCGAACAATACGGTGGAATTGGCTTAAATTCGGTGGGAAAAGCTACCGTATTAGAGCAGTTAGGAAGGACCCATAATGGTTTTGTTTCTTTAATAAGCGCTCACACCGGGATTGGAAGTACAGGTTTGGTTAAGCTTGCATCCGAACATTTGAAAAATAAATACTTGCCAGAAATGGCAGCAGGCACGAAAATTGGTGCCTTTGCTTTATCTGAACCCGGAGCGGGATCGGATGCAACCAATTTGGCAACAAGTGCAGAAAAGAAGGGTGATTACTGGGTGATGAACGGGACGAAACATTTCATCACGAATGGGCCGATTGCTGATGTTTATACAGTATTCGCTCTAACGGATAAAGATAAAGGGGCAAAGGGGGGGATTACCGCTTTTTTAGTAGAAAGAGATTTTCCCGGTTTGACTGTCGGCAAAAAGGACAAAAAAATGGGGTTGAGGGGATCATATACCTCACAGGTCATTTTCGAGGATTGTATCATACCTGAAGAAAATGTTATCGGCGAAGTCGGAATGGGATATATCTCTGCCCTGAAAATTTTAGGTGAAGGGCGTGTAGGTTTGGCTGCAAGAGCAGTGGGGTCAAGCGGTAAATTAATTGAATTATCAGCCAAATATGCAAAAGAGCGCATTCAATTCGGTAAACCAATCGCAGACAACCAAGCGATCCAATGGATGCTTGCTGATATGGCAACCGAAACGGAAGCCGCAAGGGCATTGACGATGATGGCGGCACAAAAGATTGATGAAGGAAAAAAAGTGATCAAGGAAGCATCAATGGCAAAATTGTTCGCTTCAGACGTTTTTAATCGGGTGGCGGATAAAGCGGTTCAAATTCATGGAGGAATGGGATATATGGCCGAATATCCAGTTGAACGTTTTTATAGGGATGCCCGCATTACGAAGATATATGAAGGAACGAATGAAATCCAACGTTTAATCATTGCTAGGAATGTCTTGGAAGAGTGTTAAGTGTTTACTGTTTTTTTCGGGCAGGTTCTCTTTTGCCCAGGTATCCGGATTTTAAGGGGGAGGAACGAAATGGGAGAAGATATCGTGATCGTGAGTGCTGTACGAACACCAATTGGAAGGTACGGTGGAGCATTTAAAGAGATCAGTTCCGGTCATTTGGCGAGCATTGCCATTAAAGAAGCGATCAAGAGGGCGAATATTGCAGCTGAACAAGTGGATGAAGTCATTTTCGGGGAGGTTAGGCAAACGACCGAATCCTCGAATGTAGCCAGAGTTGCAGCACTGCGCTCAGGAATTCCCGATTCGGCACCGGCTTTTACGGTAAACCGCTTATGTGCATCCGGAATGCAGGCCATCACCTCAGCAGCACAGCAAATAAGCTCAGGTCAAGCAAATATAGTCGTTGCCGGCGGTACGGAAAGCATGAGCCGCGCACCGCTTTATTTAAGAAGTGCCCGTTTTGGGGGAGACCGGACAAGGCTAGTGGATTCTAATACTGAAGCTGGACAGCAGCCTCAAGAAATTTATGGAAAAAGTTTAGGGATGGGAATTACCGCTGAAAATGTCGCACAGCGATACAACATTTCCAGGGAAGAACAAGATGCCTTTTCAGTGGAAAGTCAACGAAGAGCGGCGCAAGCGATAAAAGAAGGAAAGTTCAAGGATGAGATCGTTCCTGTCCAGGTCTCTGACAGGAAGGGTACGGTTACAATTGAAACGGATGAATATCCACGCCCCGATACCACAATGGAAAAGCTTGCAAGCTTAAAACCGGCATTCAGGGAAAACGGAACCGTCACTGCAGGGAATGCTTGTGGCCGTAATGACGGGGCAGCTGCATTGGTATTAATGAAGGCCAGTGAAGCGGAACGGTTGCAAGTACAGCCAATCGCAAAGATCGTCGATTGGGCGACTGCCGGAGTTTCTCCTGAAGTGATGGGAATTGGTCCAGTACCAGCCGTTGGAAAACTTATGGAGCGCACCGGGAAAAAAGTTGAAGAAATTGGGCTTTTCGAATTAAATGAAGCGTTCGCTTCACAAGCATTGGCAGTAATCAGGGATTTATCGCTAGATGAAAACAAGGTGAATGTAAACGGAGGCGCCATTGCACTTGGGCACCCAGTCGGATCGACGGGCGCAAGGATCGTGACAACGCTAATTCATGAACTGATTCGCAGGAAAGAAAGATATGGAGTTGCTACACTTTGTGTTGGCGGCGGACAGGGAATGGCTATCATGATTGAAACGATTTAGGCCAACGATAAAGGAGTGGAAACCCTATACGTTTCTGCTCCTTTCCGTATATAAGTTGTATCGCGCATAAGTGAGGGGGAGAAAGATTGCCAGTTGAAGTGGAGGATATTCGGAATCAATTCGAAAGTAGTGCATTCTTTTCACATATAGGGTTTGAAATCATTCAGTTTGAAGAAGGGAATGTAACAATAAAGCTAAACATTGAAGAACATTTACTTAATGTTAATGGATCACTGCACGGGGGCATTCATGCCACCATGCTGGATACCATTCTAGGAATGGTGACTCGTTCCGTTACCAAATCTAAAGTTGTGACGACAAGCTTAACTGTACATTATTTAGCCAGCATATCAAGCGGGGAACTATTCGCGGAAGCAAAAGTCCTTCAAAAAGGATACAAAATTGCCTTTACTGAAGGAGAAATAAAAGATACTGAAGGCAACATCATTGCAAAGGGCACAGGAATTTTTAAAATCATTCGTGATAAATGAGGCAAGGATATCAAGTCGGCTGATAAGTGACTATGCTCCATTTTACTAGAAAAGAATGAGGTGTGAAAAAATTGACTAGAGCTTGGCATGGATTTTATCCGAAAGAAACTCCTGCTGAAATTGATATTCCAACATTGTCATTATATGGACTCCTTGAACGTTCAGCCCAACTTTACCCAACCTGCAAAGCCGTAATAGATGGGGATCGGGAAATGACATATATGGAATTAAAGGATGCCTCAGATCGTTTTGCTGTGAATTTAGACAAACGAGGATTTCAAAAAGACGATCGCATAGCAATCATGCTGCCAAATTGTCTAGAATATATCATTGCCTATTATGCCATTCATCGTTTGGGAGGTATGGTCGTTCAAGTGAACCCGCTATATCGGTCTAGTGAATTGGATTATATATTACGGGATTCAGAAGCCAATTGGTTCATTGGGCGTGAGGAACAAAGGGGAAAATTAGTGCTAACAAGTTTTTCTGATAGATTAACGTTCATATCTGCCGAGGAATTAATAGAAACTGGAACGGATTTATCAAGGAAAGATAAGGAACTTCCTGCCCTGGCTATCGACCCCAAGGAGGCTGTGGCTGTTCTTCAATATACAGGAGGGACTACAGGGAAATCAAAAGGGGTCATGCTTACGCATTTTAATTTGATCTCGAATGTATTCCAAGACTATGCCTTCACGGCGAATGCACTTCATCTCCAAAGGCCTGGCGAACGGATGCTTGGCTTGACCCCATTATTCCATGTGTTTGGTAATGGACGATTGAATAGTGCCATATATGCCGGATCAACTTATATCACATTAGAGAGATTTGAAATAGATAAGGTAGTGGATTTGATTCGAACACATAGGCCAACCATTTTTCCTGGTGTCCCGACCATGTATATTGCTTTACTGAATCACCCGGATATAACGGCTGACGATTTAAGTTGCTTTAAGTACTGCAGCTGTGGCTCTGCGCCGCTCCCGATAGAAATCATTCATCAGTTCGAAAAAAAATTCCGGGTTACCATATTGGAAGGTTTTGGAATGTCAGAAACATCTCCCACTACCCACCGCAATCCAGTCATAGGACAGAAAAAACCAGGAAGTATCGGAATTCCGTATCCCAATACCGATGCTAAAATCGTCGATCTGAAATCAGGTGTTGATGAATTGCCAGCAGGAGAAACAGGCGAACTGATCATTAAAGGTCCGCAAGTAATGATGGGATATTGGAAAAATCCAGAGGAAACGGCAACAGCTTTGCGAGATGGATGGCTTTACACTGGGGATATCGCGACGATGGATGAAGACGGATATTTCTATATCGTAGGCAGGAAGAAAGATATGATCATTGCAAGTGGTTATAATGTTTATCCAATTGAAGTCGAGGATATTATTTATCAGCATCCAGCCGTAAAAGAGACTTGTGTGTATGGAGTACCGGATTCATACCGTGGGGAAACGATAAAAGCGGTTATAGTCTTAAAGAAAGGTAAGTCAGTCTCGGAGCAGGAAATCAGGGAGTTTTGCATGCAACGATTGGCCAGATATAAAGTGCCGCGAAGTTTTGAGTTCAGGGAGCAACTGCCAAAATCAGCTGTCGGGAAAATATTGCGCAGAATATTAATGGAGGAAGCAACGCAGAGTCCTATTGCCGGGGAGAGATAAGCATATCAGTTATCAGTGAGTTCAGATGAAACCTTAAATAAGTGAAACCTTTTTTCGAGGTTCCCCTTATTTAGGGTTTATAGACTATAAAACTACTTTTCTTTTAGGGGAATTTCAAATGAAGTCCCATCCACCAGTAATTCATGAGACTCACCATCCGCTATATCATCGGTAGTGAATGAAAAGGAATCGAGCCGATCTAATTTTGCCTCTGGATCAACCAATAAACCAATTGTGCCTTTTCTCAATTCTCCTGGTTGGTAATCTGATCGACTTACTTTTTTTGTCCCTATAAAAGTATCCCCGGAATGGATGAAATTTTTAGAAGGCACATCATATGTAAGGTCATCATTGAAAGTAACATTTTCCATGCTGAAGAACTGAAGTTCCTTCGAATCTTTATTTTCAATAGAATAAGTTATCTCTAGATAAGAAAACTCTTCATCGATATCCGTTTTAGACAACGCCGCCTGTTGATCGATTTCCTCCATGGATAAATTCTCTTTATAATATAACGAATAGGCCTCTTCAAAACTCAATCCTGTATAGGACTTGAGCTCCTCCTTTGCTTCATCTGTGAGTGATGATAATTGAATCCTGCGGATATCCTTGACTGTGATGACCATCGGTGCCAATTCAAATGACTCATTAATAGACTTCGATTCTAGTAATGTGAATGATCCCCAATTTTTTTGGCGAACCTTATCGCCGACTTTTTTAAGATGGATCCCGCCATATTCCTCCACCTCAGGAATTTTGGATTCCTTGGCTTCCGCATTTTTCCCTTTTTCAGTTTTATCGCTCCCGAAATAATTGTAGGCAATTACACTTATACAAATAAGCAATAACCCAACTATTGTTGAAATGATCCATCTTTTACGGATACTTCATCACTCCTTATCTTAAACCGTTGATGTCAAAGTATAATATACCATTTTCTTTGCAAAAGAAGGAAAGGGGAGTACCCAAAGGTCCATCTTGTGCGGATTAACTTAACCCATTATAAAAAAAAGAATGAAAATTAAAGGGCTAAGCGGAAAAAGGAAGTAACCTAGAAAAGGTAAAAAAGACGTGAAAGTAAATCATCCAAGTGACTTGGTAAAAAAATTCCATGTAACCGCATACAAAAAAACTTGCTATTACACAAACAACCTGGTAATCTAATTTCAAGAATAATCTAAACGTTTACATTTTAAATGTAATTAATTTTATGATTTTTACTTGTTTTATATTCATTTTTTTAAAAAAATCTAAACGTTTACATTTTGAGGTGTTAAAAGATGGAGTCAAAGCCAAATATTCAGGATGTTGCAAACCTTGCAAACGTTTCTATTGCAACTGTATCCCGGGTCATTAATAACCAAGGAGGCGTTCGGAAAGTAACGGAAGAGCGTATTCTAAAGGCCATTGAGGAACTGGGCTATATTCGCAGTGCTGCAGCAAGGACAATGAAGCGAAAAGAAACGAATACAATCGGGGTCATTGTACCTGATATTATGAACCCGTTCTTTCCGCTTGTTATGGCAGGGATTGAACAAAAAGCTCGTGAAAAAGAATACTTTACTATTTTAAGCAGTACAAATGAATCCCCAAAAATCGAGGAAGAGATTGTGAGAAATTTTATTGAGCGAGGTGTGGATGGTGTGATTATCACTACGGCCAATGAAGATGGTGAGCACCTAAAACTGCTTGAAGAACAGGGAATTCCTGTAGTAGCAGTTGATCGAAGCATCAAAAAATTTGAAGTGGATACTGTTCTTGTTGATAACAAGAAGGGGGCCTATCAGGCTGTCCAGCAATTGATTCTTCAGGGGCATGAAAAGATAGCGATTATATGCGGTCCACAGAACACGACCCCTGGGCTAGAACGGTTCTTGGGTTATAAACATGCCCTAGAGGACTACAACATTGAATTGGATGAACGATATGTCATTAATGGAGATTTCGGAGAGCAAAGTGGCTATCAGTGTACTGAAAAGCTGTTTGAGCTTGATGATAGGCCAACTGCTATTTTTTCTTCCAACAATATGATGACTATCGGCTGTATGAAAGCACTGGCCGATTTAAACTGGAGGCTTGGCAGCGAGGTGTCATTTATAGGTTTTGATGATGTGGATATAGCGACATTTTTGAGCCCGAAACTTAGTGTAGTTGCAAGGCCAATGAATGCTATAGGAGAGATTGCCTTTATGCTTTTGCATGAGCGGATTTGTTTCAAAGGAGAGCTTCCGAAGCGGGAGTATCTATTGTCTCCAGAGCTTAAAATCAGGGATTCTTGCCGGTCAGTGGATCATACATTCTGATTATATGAAAAGGGGACTAGGAGTTTAACCTCTGGTCGCCCGATACCTTTTTATATATTGAAAGCGTTTTATTTTAACTAGAGAAAGAGGAGAGATTAAAATGAGTACTGCAAAAATGATTGACCATACCTTTTTAAAGGCTGAGGCAACAAAAGAACAGATAGTGAATCTTTGTGAAGAAGCTAGAGAATATGGCTTTGCTTCCGTTTGTGTAAACCCAGTCTGGGTGAAAACGGCAGCAGAGAAGCTAAAAGGAAGCGATGTGAAGGTATGTACAGTCATTGGTTTTCCTCTAGGAGCGTCAACGACTGCAGTAAAAGTGATTGAATCAGAGAATGCTATTCAAAATGGCGCCGAAGAAGTGGATATGGTCATAGCGATTGGTTTATTGAAATCAGGCGAATATGAGGAGGTTGAAGCTGACATTCGTGCAGTGGTTGATGCTGTTAAAACAAGGGCACTTGTCAAAGTGATCATCGAAACATCACTGCTTACTGAAGAAGAGAAGGTTCTTGCTTGCGAAATTTCACTTCGTGCAGGCGCCGATTTCGTGAAAACATCTACTGGATTCTCAACAGGGGGAGCAACGGTAGAGGATGTTGCATTAATGCATAAGATTGTTAAGGATAAGGCTGGTGTAAAGGCATCCGGGGGAATTCGTGATTTAAAAGATTTGAAGTCGATGGCTGAGGCTGGCGCTACTCGTGTCGGTGCAAGCTCGGGCGTGAGGATTATGAAAGGTGAAGCAGTATTGGATGGATACTGATTCTGATTAAGAATTGCATAAGCGCTTAAAAAAACTATAGACACAAGGGGATGTTAGATAATGAAAAAACAAAACATAATTCAGCTGCCAGATGGTTATTTGAATCGTACACCTTTTTTTCAGTTTATCCTGTTGTCTTTGCTTTTTCCTTTATGGGCGGTAGCTGCCAGTTTGAACGATATTTTGATTGCACAGTTCAAACATGTGTTTGAGTTAAGTGATTTTGCGAGTGCTTTAGTACAGAGTGCTTTTTATGGAGGATATTTTCTGATAGCTATACCTGCTTCAATGGTAATAAAGAAAACTAATTATAAGTTTGCCATAATTACAGGCTTGCTTTTCTATATTGTGGGATGCTCATTGTTTTACCCAGCTTCGCATATGGCTACCTATACAATGTTTTTATTTGCTATTTTTTCCATCGCAATTGGCTTAGGTTTTCTTGAGACAGCTGCAAATACATATAGTTCCATGATTGGCCCGCGCAAGTATGCGATTCTTCGATTGAATATTAGCCAAACATTTTATCCAATTGGTGCGATTTCAGGAATTTTACTTGGGAAATACCTTGTTTTCCAGAAAGGAGCAAGTCTTGAGGCGCAATTGGCGACTATGTCTCCTGCGGAGGCACAGGCTTTTGGATTGAAAATGCTTGAAAATACTCTAGAACCCTACAGATATATGATTTTTGTCCTTATCGGTATACTTGTACTGTTTATTTTCACTAAGTTCCCGTCCTGTAAGCCGGAAGTGAATAGCAGCAAAGTTACAGGGAAAACACCTGGAATCATAGAAACACTGAAATACTTAGGTGGAAACAAACGCTTCCGGAACGGAATTGCTGCACAATTTTTATACGTCGGTATGCAAGTAACGGTTTGGTCATTTACCATTCGGCTTGCGCTCGATTTAAATCCTGACATCAACGAGCGTACAGCTTCAACCTTTATGGTATATAGCTTTAGTGCTTTCTTTGTAGGTAAGTTCATAGCCAATTTCTTGATGACCCGCTTTTCTCCATCTAAGGTATTGGTTAGCTACTCCATCATTGGTTCAGCTCTTCTTGCGTATGTGGCTTTTGTTCCGAACATGACGGCAGTGTACGCTGCAGTTGCTGTCAGCATGCTGTTTGGACCATGCTGGGCGACGATTTATGCTGAAACACTTGAAGTTATTAAAGAGAAGAAATATACAGAAACGGCAGGAGCAATCCTCGTCATGGCTATTGTAGGCGGAGCGGTCATCCCTGCAGTTCAAGGGTTTGTATCTGATTTCTTCGGTTCCATGCAATTAGCATTTCTTGTATCGATGGCATGCTTTATCTACGTCGGTTGCTATTTCTTCGGTGAAATGAAAAAGCAAAGTGCATCGGTCCAGCCTTCAGAAAAGCCAGTGGAATCAGTCTAATTTAGAAAATTGTCATCTGACCAGGACAGTTAAACTTTGCTGTCCTTTTTGGATATAATTAGGAAAGGGATGGAAAGCATGATGGGAACAATTGAACTGCAACGGGACTATTTTAAGGAGAACAAAACAGTCTTTTTTACCAACAATGAATTCGGTGTAAACTTATTCCGCTATCCATCAGGTATTGAAGCGATTGAGCTAACAAATTCA
The DNA here is from genome assembly GCF_053608705.1 of Peribacillus sp. NPDC055009. Classification (NCBI taxonomy): domain Bacteria; kingdom Bacillati; phylum Bacillota; class Bacilli; order Caryophanales; family Bacillaceae; genus Peribacillus; species Peribacillus sp. NPDC055009. Next base: position 76,526 of record NZ_JBSGVZ010000005.1, read on the forward strand.
CGAGGAAGAATGGTTGTCCTCCCATATATGGGTCAGATGATTTGGGATTTGGAATTTGACGGTGTAGATCTTAAAATGAAGAGCATGTTCTCTCAACCTAAAAAGGTTGAGAGGATCGTAGATACATATGGATGTTTTGCCTTTCATTCTGGATTAATCAGCAATGGCTGTCCGGGATCGAATGATGACCATGAAATGCATGGAGAAATGCCATGTGCCGAGATGGATAGAGCTTGGATTGATGTAACGGATATTGGTATAAAAGTAATTGGTCAGACAGAGTATGTCAAAGGGTTCGGTCACCATTATCTTGCCACTCCGAGTGTTGAAATGTTCAAAGAAAAAGGTTTTATTAAAATGAGCATGAATGTAAAAAATTTATCGGGTGCAGAAATGCCACTTCAGTATATGTGCCACACCAACTATTCATATTTAGAAAATGCCGTTATGAAGCAGAACATTCCAGACGGTGTTTTCAAGCTTAGAGAATCGATTCCAGGCCATGTAAAGCCGACAGAAAAATGGTTGGTTTATAATAAGAAGATGCTAAATGGCGAAGAATCGCTCACAGTATTAAACAATCCGGAAATGTATGATCCAGAGATCGTATTTTTTGGGGATGAGCTGAATTTATATCAGGAAGAAGTTGAGTTTGAAATGGCTTCTCCCGATGGAGTTACTTTCTTTACAAGTTTTTCAACAGCGGAATTGAATTATGCCACAAGGTGGGTATTACATAATGCAAATCAGCAAGTTGCATCATTCGTGCTGCCTGCAACATGCCGTCCAGAAGGCTTCAATGCGGCAGAAAAAGCTGGAACATTGATTACGCTCGGAGTAGGGGAAGAGAGGTCTTTCACAATTATAACCGGGAAGAAATAAGGGGGAAAAGGAAATGGATATAGCAGTAATTGGATCTAACATGGTTGATTTGATCTCATACATTGATAAGATGCCGAAAGAAGGAGAAACACTTGAGGCGCCTGACTTTAAGATTGGATGTGGGGGGAAAGGAGCAAATCAGGCAGTGGCAGCTGCCAAAATGGGCTCAAAAGTTATGTTGGTAACAAAGGTTGGCGATGATCTCTTTGCCGATAACACCATTCAAAACCTCGAAAACCACGGAATAGATACTGAGTTTACCAATAAAGTCAGCGGCATATCAAGCGGTGTTGCACCGATTTTTGTCGATCAAGAATCAAAAAATCGCATCCTGATTATTAAGGGAGCAAACCAACACCTGAAGCCGGCAGACGTGGAGCGAGCAACTGATAAACTTAAGACAGCCTCGTTAATTGTTCTTCAGCTGGAAATCCCGCTTCCAACCGTTTACCGTGCAATTGAATTTGGTTATGAGCATGGCATTCCGGTCATTTTGAATCCTGCACCGGCATCAAAAGAACTTGATTTTGATTATGTGTGCAAAAGTGACTTTTTTATTCCGAATGAGAGCGAATTGGAGATTTTAACAGGAATGCCTGTGGCCTCTGAGGCCCAAATTAGAGAAGCAGCGTCCGGGTTAATTAAAAAAGGAGTAAAAAATGTCATTGTGACAATGGGAAGCAAGGGTGTCATGTGGGTAACAAAGGAAAAAACTCAAACTGTCGAGTCACATAAAGTAACTGCGAATGATACTACTGGCGCTGGAGATGCATTTATAGGATGTTTTGCACATTTCTTTGTGAAAAATGGCGAAGTACTTCATGCTATAAAAATGGCTACAGCATATGCTGCTTTAAGTGTCACTAAACGTGGTACACAGTCTTCTTATCCAACTTCTGAAGAATTAGAAGAGTTTTTGAATAAGTGAGATAAATTAATGTATGTGATCAAAAATGCGCTTTTGTAAGCCGAACATAACCCTTGTGTGAACTCACAGCTTTAGGATTGAAGTATAAAGAGGATGTTTAAGTTTTTTAGTTGATCTTCATACGCACTTTTAAAAAAATTTAATTTTTATTAATTCTAAGTCGAAGTAAAGTATAGCTGGACAGATGGCAAACTATTTGTCATCTGTCTTTTCATATCTTTTGTTAAAGGAAAACGGACTTTACTATAATTCAGCTGCTCTTTCTTAAGGTATAGGAAGGTGAATCAACGGATGGGAAGAGTTGGACACATTGGGATACCAGGGCATTCTTGTTGTATGTTAATTTCTCAGTAATTGTACAAGCCATTTTTCATAAATATCATATCTTGTTACGAAGAGAGATTCGTAAGAAACTGGGTAATAGTGGTTTGTTTTCAGAAAATGTTCAAAACACAATCTTTTACTTATTATCGTATCTTCTTATTGTAACAGCTCACTGGAAACCCATCTCTCTAGTAATAAATCTTAAAAAAAGGAGACGTTTAGGGAATGTTGTGGCCAATTAACAATGGTAAGGAAAGGTTACATCAGCCGAATAAAAGTGCAATGCTGTCCATGCAAGAGATACAAGCCATTGAGTCATGGATATCTCAAATAGGGAAATTCCAAATTTATATAACCGCTGGACAATTAGTATCTACCGCCAGAAAAACGCTAAAGTTCAAGTATAAAATGATCGGGTATGGTTTTAATCGGGTCGTCTATGATTTAAATAATGGCTATATTTTAAAAATTGCATTGTCACAAGTAGGACTAATAAGCAATGCAAATGAAGCTTATATCTATAATAACTGTAATGAGGCAGTCAAAAAGGATATTTGTCCGGTTAAGGAGCATGGGACGGGCTGGATTATCATGAAGAAGGTAGACACGAAAGTGCCGTTTGCAATCAAGGAATATACGAAACTGATCAGTTTGGAATTAAAATTCCTGAGGCACGGTATTATCCCAATAGATTTGCGTTTAGATAATGTCGGATATAACGAGAATGATGAAATGGTCGTCATTGATTACGGTCTATTCACCATGGATCTCCAAAGCCCTGTGCTGCGATGGCTTGTTTGATGAGGTGTCTATCCAAAGAAAATATAAAATTGATTTACAATGAGGTGATTAGGCGAAGCGGTGAATCTTGTGCTCTCTTGATTTTATCGAATGTCTAAATGAAAGAAGCATGTTACGAAGGGCTTTTTTGTGCAACATGCTTTTTTTTATGGTTTAAAGGATCATAACTGATGACACAACGCTTGCCACTTTTTTATCATTTTGAAATAAATCTGCAAGTACATAAGCTGTTTTTTTTCCGATTCGGTCTACTTTTGCTTCAACTTGTACGTCTCCTAATCTTACTGGTCGATGAAAGGTAGTATGTAAATCAATCGATGCGAAGGATTGTCCGATGCTTAATTTAGATGATATCGCATAAGCCATCATAATATCTGCTGCAGAAGTGACAAATCCACCCATTGCTACACCAATTCCGTTAATAAACTTTTCATCTACTTTCCATACACCTCTCGCAATTCCATCCTGGGCATAATTTGCTTCAATCTGTAACGTTAAATCACAATTCGGAGGCTGTTTCCCTTCCGTTATAACTTGTAAAAGTTCGTGTCCTTTAGATGATTCCCCCATTAAATAGCCCCCCTTGAATAAGTTGAAACTACAGAATATTCTAACATATATCTTAATGTCAATGAAGTTATTGATTTTACAAATAAAGTAATTAGAGACCCGAACCAAGAAATGTAATATGGTGGTGGATTTGATTTCCACTTCAGGTACTCGCTTTCCGCGGGCGGTCTGGGGAGCCTCCTGGGGTCTCCCCTAGACACGTTTTTCCCGCAGGAGTCTCGCACCTTCCGATCCAATCAAATTTGTATAAAAAATTCAGATAGATACCCTTTGTCTAAAAAGGTGGTTCGGGAATGGTCACACCACCAACCAAGAAATGTAATTTGGTGGTGGATTCGATTTCGACTCCAGGTACTTGCTTTCCGCGGGAGGTCTGGGGAGTCTCCTCGGCTTCCGTCTGCGGGGTCTCTCCTTGACACGTTTTTCCCGCAGGAGTCTCGCACCTTCCGATCCAATCACCGGGAACGTTTTTTAAATAAAAACTGCCAGGCTGGTCCATTCCGAACCAAGTTTAAGACTGGATTATCCTTCATGTTTTTGTACAGTAATCCATATTAGGTTGAAGAAATTTGCGACACTCCTGCCGAAAAACTGGCTAGTCTAGACCCCACAGACGCTTGGGTCGAGGAGGCTTGGCAGACAGTCGGCGGAAAGGGAGCGGATTTGGGAAATCTACGGGAATATTATTTTATAAAAAACTGTAGGGAAGTTCGAAGTTAATAATTATCAAAAAAATCAAAAACTTCTTCTTTTTCTAATTAAATTGTGATAGTGTATAAAACAAAGAAGTATTAACTTCATTATTTTATTAAAAAGAAGTATTTGATTCACCAGAAAGGAGTGATATTGTGGAAAATCTACCATTTAAATTATTAGTGAAAGAAAGATTTGACCATCTATCGACAGGTCAAAAAAAGGTTGCCGCTTACCTGATTGAAAATTTGGATCAAGCTGCCTTTAAAACGGCTTTTCAAATTGGGCGGGAAGCTGAGGTTAGTGAAACAACGGTCATTCGGTTTTCCTATTCATTGGGATTTGAAGGGTTTAGTAAAATGCAGGATAGAATTCAAAAACAGCTGCTGCACCAAAACCAAACGGATATATCCAATAGTGATTCCACTCTTAGCATTGATGACAAGCAAGATCCATTTACCAAAGTGATAGAAAACGAAGTTCATATTTTAAGACATCTATTAGATCATACGAACGTTCAGGATATATGGAAAGCGGTCGATGTCTTGATCAAGGCTGACCAAATATTAATTGCAGGGCATCGTATTTCCCATGCCGCCGCCTATTGGTTCTCCTATACGTTAAGTTCATTAAGGGAAAATGTAAGTTTATGTTCACCAACAGGCGACTTCTATGAAAAGTTTTGTAACCTCACTAACAAATCTGTGATAGTTGTTTTTTCCCTTCCAAGATATGCGAATGAAACATTAAAAGTTGCGGAGTGTGCAAAAGAACAAGGAGTTTGTTTAATTTCAGTTACAGACCGCCTCCTGTCACCTGTTGGCCGTATCTCTGATATTGCACTGACAACTGAAGAAAACGCAGAAACCGGAACGAATTCAATCGCTTCCGTCATTAGCTTATTGGACTTGGTTATTGCAGGCATACATCAAAAAGACGCAAAACGGATATATACCCATCAGCAAAAATTAGAAAGGCTATATTCAAGTTATGAAGTGTTTAATGAATGAGTTTAAATTCATGTAAAGGGGGAGGTGCATCATTATGAACCCGATTCAATATATTGATCAGCATCAAGAATTATTATTGAAGTCCTATCATGACCTGCATTCCTTGGCTGAGCCAAGCTGGCAGGAGAAAAGAACGTCTAGCTATATTTTAAAATGTCTTAGGGACGCGGGAATAACCGTAAAAACATTTCAGAGCCATTTTGGAATTATTGCCGAGATTCCAGGCATCTCAAAAAAGATTGTGGCATTAAGGGCTGATATGGATGCGCTTGTTCAGGAAGTAGATGGAGTTGTAAAGGCAAATCATTCATGTGGACACGACGCACATAGCACAATGGTTTTATATACAGCATTGGCCATTGCCTCCTGCGGAATCCGGCCTAAACACACTCTCCGATTTATATTTCAGCCTGCGGAAGAAAAAGGGGAAGGCGCTCTTCAAATGATCAATGATGGCGCGTTGGAGAATGTTACATATTTATTCGGGATTCATGTAAGACCCAGTACGGAAGTTCCTTATATGAAGGCTTCCCCCGTCATTGTCCATGGCTCAGCCGAAACAATAAGGGGAACAATCAAAGGCATTCAGGCCCATGCTTCCCGTCCGCAAGATGGAATAAATGTAATCGAGGCAGCAGCTTTGCTTGTCCAAAAATTACAGCAGCTTAATCTGGAAACCGAAACTCCTTATTCCATCAAAATGACTCAATTTGAAACAAACAACAAAGCATCAAACGTCATCCCGGAAACAGCTTTCTTTGCTATTGATGCCAGAGCGCAGTCTAATGATGTAATGAATGAACTGAATCGCTTAACGAAGGATGCTATTGACCAGACAATGGAACAAACTGAAACATCCATCTCCTGGTCAGCCGAAGAATATGTCCCCGCTGCAACCTTGCATGAAAAAGCGATAAAGCTGGCTGAGGCCGTAATAGAAGATATCCTTGGGGCGGAAAATGTCGTTCCGGTCTGTGTTTCTCAAGGAGGCGAGGATTTTCATTTTTATACAGCCAAAAATCCTGAATTAACAGCAACCATGATAGGGTTAGGCTGCGATCTAACGCCTGGTCTGCACCATCCGGATATGATGTTCAATTTAAAAGCACTTATTTATGGAACGAAAATTTTAATTAACACAGTATTGATGACGGCAGGAGAATAACTTAGAAAATTAATGAAGGGGTGTTTTATGGAAAATACCGCACTATCATCACAAACCGGGGACCAAACGGCTGCTGAAGAAAAACAACTGGAGCGAAAACTCAAACCAAGGCATCTTTCAATGATCGCAATCGGCGGAACCATTGGAACAGGGCTATTTTTAGCAAGCGGTTCCATTATTCATACTGCGGGTCCGGGAGGAGCTGTAGCCGCCTATATAATTGCCGGAATCATGGTTTTCTTCCTGATGACAAGCTTAGCCGAAATGGCTGCCCTTATTCCTATTACAGGCTCTTTTAGTACATATACATCAAGGTTTGTCGATCCGGCTTTAGGATTTGCGATCGGCTGGAACTATTGGTATAACAATGCAATCGTAGTCGCATTGGAATTAGCAGCTTCCTCCCTTATTATGAAATATTGGCTGCCTTCTGTTCCGGGCATCATTTGGAGCGCATTATTTCTTGCACTCATATTTGGCCTTAATATTTTATCGGTAAAAGGATATGGAGAATCAGAATTCTGGTTTGCCATTATAAAGGTTTTGACGATTATCATCTTTATCGCAGTAGGGTTATTAATGATTGTAGGAATCATGGGAGGGGATGCTGTAGGTTTTGAAAATATCACCAAAGGGGAGGCACCGTTTAAAGGAGGCTTTTTATCCGTTATAAGTGTCTTTATGGTGGTCGGGTTTGCCTTTCAAGGCACCGAGTTAGTAGGAATTGCAGCCGGCGAGAGTGAAAACCCAAGAAAAAATATACCAAAGGCCATTAAGCAAATTTTCTGGAGACTGCTCTTGTTTTATGTATTGGCAATAATCGTGATTGGATTTTTAATAAGCTATAATGATCCGCGTTTGTTAAGCTCGAATATTGAAGATATTGCGGTAAGTCCCTTTACACTAGTTTTTCAAAACGCAGGGCTAGCCATCGCTGCCTCTGTTATGAATGTTGTCATTCTTACTTCCGTTCTTTCTGCGGGCAATTCGGCCATGTACGGAGCTTCTCGCGTGCTTTGGGTGCTGGCGAAAGAAGGCAAAGCTCCTTCGTTTCTAAAAAAGGTGAATTCAGGCGGCATTCCAGTGAATGCTGTGTACTTTTCTACCATCGTTGGGATGGCAGCTTTCCTGACCTCTTTCTTCGGTGAAGGTACGATTTACAATTGGTTACTGAATGCTGCAGGTTTATCCGGCTTTTTATCCTGGTTAGGAATTTCGATTACACATTATCGATTCCGGAAGGCATATATAGCACAAGGAAGAGATTTAAAAGATTTGCCGTATGTATCAAAATGGTATCCTTTTGGTCCGATATTAGCGACATTTTTATGTGTTACGGCTATCCTGGGGCAAAATTACTCTGCATTTTTCGGTCCTGAGATTGACTGGTATGGAATTTTAATTTCTTATATCGGGCTTCCTTTATTTTTCCTGGCTTTTCTAGGTTATAAAATCGTAAAGAGGACAAAAGTGATTCCATTGCAAGAGGCTGATTTCAGTAAAGTGGAATAACAAATAAGAGAGTATTTCGTAAACATAAAGTATTTAAAAGATAGCTCCAGCGCCTTGCAAGATAAGCCGTCAGCTGTGGAACTTACTTGTCCATCTTATGTTGGGCCGATCAAGGCGCTTGTGCTTTTCATAGGAGGTTTACCATGACGAATACACATGAAATTGCAATTCGTTCTCTTCATCGAATTGAAGAGCTAGAGGAAGTAAGAAAGCTAGAATCCGCCATTTGGGGAGAAACCGACTCAATCCCTTCACACCAAACCATAACTGCTGTGAAAAACGGAGGTTTGGTTATAGGAGCTTATTGCGAGGAGAAGCTGATTGGATTTCAATACAGCTTTCCGGGATTCAATGGGCAATCAGCCTATCTTTGTTCACATATTCTAGGAATTGATGAGCAATTTCGCAACAAAGGTATAGGGGAAAAGTTAAAGTCAGCACAACGTGACGAGGCGATAAAGCTCGGCTATTCCCTAATTACCTGGACATACGATCCATTAGAAAGTGTTAATGGGTATTTAAATATAGCCAAGCTTGGCGGGGTATGTTCCACCTATATACCAAACTGCTATGGTGAAATGGAAGATCTATTAAACAGCGGAATTCCTTCTGACCGCTTTCTTGTCGAATGGCATATTGGTAAAAAGGAGAAAACGGATTCTAACGGACAAGGATTACCGTTGGACTTTGTTATAGAAAACTCGCTTATCCAATGGGATGCCATTGATGAGGGAGTGCCTGTTCCTTCTTTCACTCTTCCGCTGCCTGAACAAGAATGTGATACAGCTTTTGTGGCCATTCCAAAGGACTTCCGAACAATAAGAGCCACAAATATTCAAGCGGCTAATGAATGGCGGATGAAAACGAGGGACATTTTTAGTGATTTATTTCAGCAAGGATGGCAGGTAACAGATTTTATGAAGAATTCCATGACGGAAATTCCCGTTCAGTTTTATGTGCTATCAAGGAAATAAGCAGGTTTATATTTAAATATGAATTAACAATATGCTGCTGTCAGCTATTAAAAAGACTGGGGCAAACAGTTTTATCCCCAAAAGGAGAATCTACTAGTGAAAATTAAACAAGTTATTTTAAGGCATCTGAAGCTTGACTTGCTTCACCCCTTTACAACTAGCTTTGGGACGGAATACAATCGGGATTTTATTCTTGTGGAAGCAAAAAGTGATGATGGCATTTCGGGTTGGGCTGAATCGGTTGCGATGCTCGACCCTTTGTATAATGAAGAGACTTTAAAAACGAACTGGCATATACTCGAAGATTATCTAATTCCAATTATCCTTAAAAATGAAATCAAGCATCCTGATGAAATTTCCGAAAAATATTTCACCCATATTCGCGGCAATTACATGGCAAAAGCCGCTTTAGAGGGTGCTGTTTGGGATCTGTATGCTAAAAAACAGGGTGCTTCTCTTTCAAATGCGTTAGGTGGAACAAAAAAGAAAATTGAAGTGGGGGTAAGCATCGGTATACAGGATTCGATTGATTCGACACTAGATATAATAGAAGCTCGACTCGGTGAAGGCTATAAACGCTTTAAACTAAAAATCAAACCCGGCTGGGATGTTGAATTAATAGACAAGGTCAGAAAAGTATATCCTGATATCCCGCTCATGGCAGATGCAAATTCAGCTTATACCTTACAAGATATAGACGGGTTATCCGCCTTGGATGATTTTAATTTAATGATGATTGAACAGCCGCTTGCCTATAATGATATCATTGACCATGCAGATTTACAGTCAAGGTTAAAAACACCTATTTGCCTGGATGAAAGCATTCACTCATTAGCGGATGCAAGGAAAGCTATTAAATTGGGCAGCTGTAAAATTATTAATATCAAAATTGGCCGTGTCGGAGGTTTGACTGAATCCAGGAAAATCCATGATTTATGTCTTGAACATGAAATTCCGCTTTGGTGTGGGGGTATGCTGGAATCAGGCATCGGAAGAGCACATAATATTGCAATCACTTCACTGCCTAACTTCACGCTTCCCGGCGATACCGCAGCTTCCTCCCTCTATTGGGCAGAAGATATTACTGACCCTGACGTAACAGTGGAAAACGGAATAATCAGTGTTCCAGAATTGCCCGGTATTGGCTTTGAACCAAGCATGGAAAAAATCAATAAGTATACTATACAAAGTCAAACCTATCATTTAATTTAGAATGTTGATAGAAAAGGCTAGTTACTTCCTGCAACATCTATTTTCCTTACATAAAGGCATGATTCCCGAAAAAGGGAGCATGCCTTTTTTTGAACACATAATGATTGGAATTACTTGCAATACATCTATAAAGGTAAAGACAGCGTTTCGATAAACAACTATCCTAGAGGAGTAATGCTGATCTTAAATAGATAATGGTTAATGAAATGGCTATCAATCGTAAGAATTCAAGAGCAAATCGTGATTAGTTTTTTGAGGGAGGTTAGTGTAAATCCTATTTGTTATAATGGAATTAAATTCTTAACTATAATTAGGAGATAAAATGTTTATGAAAATTAAGACTTGGACGGGAAATTTAAAAAGACAGATTTTTATCCTTTACTTTGCTTGTAAAGATGAACGGGTGCCTTGGTATGCAAAAGTTTTTACGGCTTGTGTTGTAGCTTATGCATTCAGTCCTATAGACCTAATACCTGATTTCATACCTATTCTTGGTTACTTAGACGATGTAATTCTTGTTCCATTAGGAATAATTATTGCATTAAAGATGATACCAAAGTCAGTATTAACCGAATGTGAAAGTAAGGCAGAAGAAATGATGAAAAACGATAAGCAGAAGTATTGGATAGTCGGTTCGATAATAGTCTTAATCATCTTTCAGGGATCTTACTAGCTTGCGTCAAATAACCAACTCATTCTGATTGTGATGTGAAAATTCTTCCGCAATACAAAACTAGTAATAGTTTTACTTGACGTAAAGTTTTTTAAAATAATTTAATATTAAAACAACATTTTTATGTGAATCAATGCACATACAAAAAGAGGGGATGAAATAGTGTATACCGACAATGATGCTAACGCTTACAATAAAGTCAAGGAGGAGGTGAGTATTAAGTGATTGATGAAAGAAGCATGAAATTATTACAAGAAATTTTAAATAATCAAAACACAACATTATCGGTTTTAGAGAGCAAACTTGGAATTAATCGGCGTCAGATTAATTATAGCTTTGAAAAGATCAATAATTGGTTAAGCAGTTTAGACCAAACAAAAATTGAAAGAACGAAAACTGGAAATTTCATTGTTTCTTCGTCATTAAAGCATATACTCCCAATTGATAATGATGATAATGATGTGGAGATATATATTTTTTCTGAGAATGAGCGTATTGCCGTTATACTTCTCATGCTACTTAGTAGAGACGAGGAATTGTCATTAATTCATTTGGTCTCAGCGCTTGGAGTTGGTAAGAATACTGTATTAAGGACAATAAAGGCAGCTCAATACGAGTTGGAAAAATATCAGCTTAAAATTATTTACTCACGCCAAAGCGGTTACAGAATTCAAGGTAAAGAGTTTGATAAACGACGATTACTAATTACGGTCATCCAGTCGATAGTCTCATTCTATAAAGGGGAAAAGGTTCTACTACAGTATTCCTCTTTTAAGGATAGAGAGGTGGAAACTCTTCGTAAAAAACTTGAGCAGATTGAAGTTCACTTAAGTATAAAATTTACGGACGAGAGGTTAGTGACACTACCTTATATTATTGCTGTTTGGATAAATAGAGTGAAACAAGGGAAAATCCTTGAGCCTAATTTTAATATTGATTTCTCTGATCTTAAAGAAACTAAAGAATATCATGCCGTAACAAAAGTTTTCTCTGAACTTGAGGTTATACCACCTAAGGAATTACTTTTTCTTACTTTGCAGCTTTTAACTATGAATATATCTTCATCTCAAGTTCTGAATGATAATAAGTTGTCAGACTTAAAGAGCTCACTATTTGAGATGGTTAAAATTATTGAAAATATTAGTGCTATTGATATTCCAAACAAACAGGAATTGATAGATAAGTTATTCCTTCATGTAAAGCCGGCCTATTATAGAATCAAATATAATTTAGGTTTGATGACGTCAATGTTTATTAAGTTCGATGAGAAATTAGAGGATCTACATGAGATTGTCAAGGTATCTGCTAGTCCTATCGAATCCTTAATGGGCTGTCCCATCCCTGAGAGTGAGAGTACCTTTTTAACCATGATTGTTGGTGGATGGTTGACTCAACATGGTGTTCAACTAAACCACAAGAAAATTGCAGCTGTTGTCTGTCCTAATGGTGTATCAGTATCAAAATTACTGCAAGTTAATTTAAAATCCCTATTTCCTGAGTTTATGTTCCTTGAGTCTATGTCCCACAGAGAGTTTTCTAATTATAAGGGAAAAATTGATGTCTTATTTACTACACAAAGATTACCTACTGATATTAAACAGTATATTGTTCCATCTTTAATAAATGAGAGAGAGCAAAACGAGATTAGGAAAACTATACTTCATGAAAAATATGGGCTTGTACCTAACAATGTAGATTTAAACGAACTTATACAAGTCATTAGTAAACATGCTGAGGTCAAAGATTCCAGTGGGTTATTGAAAGGTTTAAGTAGTTTTTTTAATAAAAATAGCTTTGTAAGTGCTACGAATGTTGAAACAAAATCAAAATTAACGCTTAAGGACCTGGTATATGATGAAACAATCAACATCCGAGATAAGGTGAAAGATTGGAAAGAAGCTTTATGGTTTGCTTCAGAACCTTTGTTAAAAAACAATTGTATTGGTCATAACTATGTGGAGGCAATGATCGAACAATATCAAAACGATAGTACATATATTATGTTAGCAAAAAATATTGCCATTCCCCATTCCAGACCAGAAAACGATGTTTATCAAGTAGGTATGAGCTTTTTAAAGTTGAATGAACCAGTGGAATTTGAAGGTGGGAATTTTGTAAAGCTTATTTGCGTTATTGCTGCAGTGGATAAGGAACAACATATTCGCCCTATATTACAGCTTAGAAGAATGGCAGAGAGCCAAAAAGATATACAAAAAATAAAAGATGCAGAAACAAAGAAAGAAATATTCTCGGTTATTGAGAAGTTTTCTAAATGAAAAAAGCGAAAGGAGCGAGAAAATGTCCAAAATTATTATCTCAGAAAAATCTATTTTCACTGATCTAGAAGTATCCAATAAAGAGGAGGCATTAAGGATACTGGCAGACTCACTTTTAGATCAAGGGTTTATCCATGATAGTTTCTATGAAAGCTTGATAAAAAGAGAAAAAAATTTTCCAACGGGCTTGGAAACCTATGACATGGGAATTGCCATTCCCCACACTGAACCCCAACATGTTAAGCAAGATTCTATTGCTGTAGCTGTTTTGGATAAACCAATATTATTTCAAGATATGGTGGATAAAAACAATAGTATTAATGTGAAAGTCATTTTTCTACTAGGTTTGTCGAAAAGTACAAAGCATTTAAATATTCTAAAACAAATTTTTGAGTTAATTAAAGAAGAAGGGTCTCTAGGTGAAATTTCGAGTATGTCTAAGACCCATCTTTATAGTTATCTAGAAGAGAAATTGACTGCAGAGTAAAATAATAAATCAGGAGGAATTCAAAATGAAAAAAAATGTTGTATTTGCGTGTTCGAGTGGGATTGCAACTTCAACGGTAGTAGCAGAGAAAGTAGTAGAACATTGTAAAGACCATGGGATTGAAGTCGTGTATCAACAGGCAATCATAGGGGAATTACCTTCACTAGATAACTCAGCTGATTTAATTGTAGTAACTTCACAAGTAGAAACAAAATTAAATACACCTCTTGTCAACGCATTACCTATTATTACAGGCGTTGGGGAAGAAGAATTGCTCGATAAAATTATTACATTGTTAAAAGGGTGAACTAAATCGGACAACAGATTTGCTGATCAATAAATAATAATTGGGGGATTTTCAAAATGAAAAAAAATATTGTATTTGCGTGTTCGAGTGGGATTGCAACTTCAACGGTAGTAGCAGAGAAAGTAGTAGAGCATTGTAAAGGCCATGGGATTGATGTCGTGTATCAACAGGCAATCATAGGGGAATTACCTTCACTAGATAACTCAGCTGATTTAATTGTAGTAACTTCACAAGTAGAAACAAAATTAAATACACCTCTTGTCAACGCATTACCTATTATTACAGGGGTTGGAGAAGAAGAGCTGCTTGATAAAATTATTAAACTGTTGAAGGGGTGAACTAAATGGGACAACAGATATTAGAAGCATTCCAGTACATTCTTAGTTTTGGACCTACGGTTATGTTGCCAATTGTTGTATTTATACTAGCGATCTGTTTTCGAGTTAAACCAGCGAAGGCTTTAAGATCCTCTGTAATTATAGGTATGGGTTTTGTTGGAATTTTCCTAATATTTAATCTACTGATTGAGAGCGTTGGACCTGCAGCTCAAGCTATGGTGGATAGAACAGGAATTGATTTACCAGTGGTCGACACTGGATGGCCGCCACTTGCTGCAATTGCTTTTGCATCACCAATCGCACCGTTTGTAATTCCTATGGTTGTTTTACTAAACATTGCCATGATAATGCTTCGTTGGACAAAAACTGTCGATATTGATTTATGGAACTACTGGCATTTTGCCTTTGCAGGGGCGCTAGTTTATAGTGCAACAGGTAACTTTTTCTTAGGATTGCTTGCTGCCGCCATAGCTACAGTCACAATTCTTAAAATGGCTGATTGGTCTGCTCCATATATACAGAAACGATTTAATTTGCCTGGTATTTCCCTTCCCACATTATCGGCAGTCATATTTTTTCCAGTTGGAGTATTAGGAAATAAAATTATTGGTTCCATACCTGGGGTAAGGAACTTAAAAGCTGATCCAGATTCAATTCAAAAACGCTTCGGAGTATTTGGTGAACCGATGATGATCGGTCTGATTTTGGGAATTATTATTGGAATTCTCGCAGGATACGATGCGGATGGAGTATTGAAATTAGGAATGAACTTGGGAGCAGTTATGCTTATTATGCCTCGTATGGTTCGTATCCTTATGGAGGGTTTAATCCCACTGTCTGATGCAATTCGTGCCTTGCTAAAAAAGAGATTCCCTGATCGGGATGATATTACCATCGGACTTGATATTGCAGTTGCGATTGGTAATCCGGCAGTTATTTCAACAGCCTTATTGATGACACCAATTACAATATTGCTAGCTGTTATTCTTCCAGGAAATAAGATTATTCCACTAGGTGATTTATCAACTTTAACTGTGCCAATGGCAATGATTGTTCTTGCTTGCGGAGGTAATATTATACGATCAATTATTATTGGTATACCAGTTATTATCGCAAACTTATACATCGCTTCTTATCTGGCTCCACTTGTTACGCAAGTAGCAAAAAGTATTAATTTCCAATTCCCAGAAGGGGCATCAGAATTGGTGAACAGCTTCTTAGACGGCGGTAATCCATTCCGCTATTGGATGGTCATGTTATCCCAAGGGAATATCTATGCTATTGGAGCCATTCCAGTTGTAGGTCTTGTTATTTGGTCGGCATATAAAATAACCAAAAAAGATTTTGATGAGAATGGTAAATTGAAGGATGTTTCTTAGACTATCTGAAGTTAGTTTATTAAAGATAAGGAGGTACTTGCTTGCTAACTAAAGGGACAATGCTTTTAGTAAGGTACCTCGCCTCTTATTCTTAAAAAGGAGATCTAATGATGAGAGCTATTGCATTTCACGATGTTAATGATTTTCGAATAGAAGAAGTTGAAGATCCAAAAATTGGTTTCGGAGAAGTACTCTTGAAGTTAAAAGCCTGTGGATTATGCGGGACGGATATTCACAAAGCAATTCATAAAACCGTTAATCCAGGGACTGTTCTTGGGCATGAATATGCAGGTGAGATTGTTAAGGTAGGGGAAGGTGTTACGAAATTTAAAATTGGAGACAGAGTTGTTGGTGCTATCCATGTTCCCTGTTTCACTTGTCATTATTGTCAACGACAGCATTATACACTTTGTCCTGAATTTAGAGAAACGAATATTGATCCTGGCGGCTTTGCAGAATATATCCGATTATCTGAAAAACATGTACGCCATTTACTTTTTGGAATTCCTGACAGTATGAGCTACCAGCACGCATCTTTAGCAGAACCAGTAGCTTGTTGTATTCATGGACAAAAAGCTGCAGAAATACGTCCTGGAGATAATGTTTTAATTATGGGGGCAGGACCGATCGGGGTGATTCATGGCCAACTCCTAAAACATAAGGATGTAAGTAATGTAATTATTTCTGACGTTTCTTCGTATAAGCTGTCAAAAGCTAAAGAGTTTGGTATCGATTACACAGTAAATATTAAAAATGATAGTCTCAAGGATGTTGTTGATAAGGTTACTGATAATCAAGGTGTAGATATTGTTATCATTGCTGCAGGTGTTTCCTCTCTGTTACCAGAAGCAGTACAACTGCTAAGACGCGGCGGACGAGTAATCTGTTTTTCTCCCTTTGAAAAGTATCCTGAAGTGACTATTGATGCAGGAAGATTCTTTAAGGACGAAATATCAATAGTCGGTACCTACAGTGTATCCCCATATGAATTTGAGGAAGCTATTTTAAACATATCAAATGGAACAATAGATGCAGAAAAATTGATTACACATGAAATGGCCATTGATCAAGTAGGCGAAGCGATTACATTTGCCGCAAGTCCTGATGAAGAAGTTATGAAAGTAGTTATTGTAGATTAAATTATAAGGAGAGATTTAGTATGCCATTAGTAAATATGAAATCGTTCTTACAATTATTAGAAGAGAAAAATCTTATTGCTCCAGCCTTTAATACTACCAATTTAGAAATGACACTGTCTATTATCAGGGGAGCAGAAGAGGCAGGGCTTCCAGTTATTGTCCAAATTGCTCCTACAAACGTTAAGCTGTCTGGATACGATTACATTGCCAATATTGTAAAATCTGCTGCGGAGAAAGTAGAAGTGCCTGTAACTTTACACTTAGATCATGGCATGACCTTTGAGGATGTAAAAAATGCCGTAGAAGCTGGTTTTAACTCTGTCATGATTGATGCTTCAAAATTACCGTATGAAGAAAATATTCAATTTACTAGAGAAGTTGTAGAGTATTGCCATGCTCGAGGAGTTTCGGTAGAAGCTGAATTAGGAGAATTAAGTGGCAAAGAAGATGATCACGAGAGTGATGATTCGGCACAAACAGATCCTAACCTTGCAAGAGAATTTGTAGAGCGTACAGGAATCGATCTTTTAGCTGTATCCGTAGGAAATATTCATGGTTTAGATGAACAACCAAAAATTAACCTGGAATTACTTCGTGAAATAGCAGATACTGTTGAGATTCCATTAGTCATTCATGGAGGCTCTGGAATTCCTGATGATATATTAAAGCAATTAAAAAATTACAATGTACGCAAAATAAATCTTGCGAGTGATCTTCGTAAACGATTTATTGCGTCTGTCGGTAAACGGTATGAACAAAACCCAAATGAATATAACCTTATTAGCGTATTGCTAGAAGCACAATCTGAGGTTAAAGAAGTAGTTATTAATAAATTTAGCACTTTAAATAGATAATGTTTCTAAAGGATGGGGTTGAAGATGTATGTAATTGGAATTGATATTGGAACAACTAACGTAAAACTTTGTCTATTTCAATTACCAAATTTCGAATTAGTGGAAGTGTATCGTTTTTCTACTCCTACTAAATGGAATGAAAAAGAATCAGAGTTTGAAATGGATAAAATTTGGGAGGGTGTGAAGGAAGGGCTTTACGTTCTCTCAAAAAAAATTAAAAACCCAAAAGAGATAAAAACTATTTCGATAGCCAGTGCAGCTCAAACTATCGTTTTATTAGACGAACATAATCAAATCTTAGAACCCACCATTACATGGTATGATCCTCGCTCTAAATCTGAAGCTGAACTAGTCAACAATATTGTTGGAAGGGAAGAAATATATAAGATTACTGGGATAGTCTCTCACAGTAATCATAGTCTTACCAAGCTACTTTGGATTAGAGATCATTTTCCTGATCAATATCTAAAATTTAAAAAATGGACATGCTTGTCAGGTTTTATTGCTTTTAAGCTATCTGGAATATACGCGACAGATGTGAGCCTTGCATCCAGAACGTTACTGCTAGATATGTCTACCCGAAAATGGTCAAAACATTTAATTGAAGACTTTGAACTGGAAGTTCAAACGTTTCCTACTATTGTTGAGTCTGGTACAGCTATTTCTTTTCTTAAAGATTCTCTGGCTATTGAGGTTGGATTAAGTCCCAATACAACTATTTCAATAGCTGGTCACGATCATATGGCAGGATCAATAATTACTAATTTGGATGTGGATAAGGAACTGCTAAACTCAACTGGAACAACAGAAGGATTACTTTTATTGAAAAAAGAATCATTTTTAAATAGTGACTTTCAGCAAAATGCTATTTCAAATGGTTTATATGTAAAAGACAATTTGTTCAGTCTCTATGGATCAATGCCAACAGCTGGTTATAGTATAAATTGGTTTACAAGAAATTTTTTATCCTCTCTTGATGAATTAACTCAAATGAGTGATGGATTATATAAAGAATACCAGAAAAACTCGAAGGAGTTTATAGAAAATTTGCTGGTTTTTATTCCACATTTAAGAGGAAGTGGTCCCCCTCATCGTGATTCTCATTCTAAAGGAATCTTATATGGAATACAGGACCAAACAGAAAAGAGAGATATTTTATACTCGATTTTTGCTGGCCTATGCTTCGAATTGAGAAATTTAAAAGACGCATATATAGATCTAACAGATCAAGATATCAAGAGTATTAAAGTTATTGGCCCGGCCACATTAAACCCATTATGGCTACAGTTAAAAGCAGATATTCTTAACTGCGAAGTACTTTCTTATAAAACAGAGGAAGCTGTTTCAAAAGGCGGCGCCATGTTAGCAGCATTAAAGCAAAACTTTATTGACCAGATACACGTTAATTCATTTGATAGGTATCTTCCATCACAAGAAAATTTTAAACTGTATGATGAGTACTTTAACAGGATGTATACTCCACTCTCAAAAATAAAAAGAGAATTTGATTTATATAAGTCGACGGAGATTTGATGCTTAACACATGAAAGCTTTAAGAAAAGCAGCTGATGCTGTAATTAAATTTTATGGGATGCAGTAAGTACGGAGGTGGTATTGGAAATGGAATCATTATGTTTCTATGGAATTCAGGATTTGAGATATGAAGAGTCTCCTCCGCCAACAATTGAACAGAACGATGAAGTTATTATTAGAGTAAGAAATGCAGGTATCTGTGGTTCAGATATTTCTCGTTATAAAAAATTGGGCCCTGTGACTCCCGGTAACATTTGGGGACACGAATATGCTGGTGAGGTAGTTGAATTTAGCGATAATGTAACGGATTTGCATGTGGGCGCTCGAGTGGCTGTATGTCCTGCGCTTTATTGTGGAAAGTGTGAGTATTGTCGTTCAGGCTACTTTGCAGCATGTCCTGAATTACTTGTAACAGGCGCAAAAGTCCCCGGCGGATTTGCTACATACGTGAAGGTTCCAAGAGAAAATGTTATCTGTATCCCAGATAGTGTTTCTTTTGAAGAAGCTGCCTTTGTCGAGCCATCTGCAGTTGCGCTTCATGGACTTTTTAAAACAAACATGCAGCCAGGATACTCTGTTGCTGTTATGGGATGTGGAACAATTGGATTACTTGTAATCCAATGGGCAAAAATTTTTGGTGCAGAAAGAGTATATGCTATTGATATTGAAAAAGAGAAATTAACCTTAGCTAAACAAGTTGGAGCCGATGTATTAATAAATCCGAAAGATAGAAATACATTTGAACAAATCATGACATTTACTAACGGGCATGGAGTTGATTTGGCAGTTGAATCTGCCGGATCTCCCATTACTTCTGCTCAAATATTCGCCTTACCAAAAAAAGGGGGAGAAGTAGTTTTTATGGGTATTCCGTATGCTGATGTGCCGATTGACCGTTTCTATTTTGAAAGAATAGTTCGTCGAGAGTTACATGTTTATGGGTCATGGAACGCCATATCCTCGCCTTTCCCCGGTAGGGAGTTTCATGCAACCATTCACTGTATGAATACAGGACAATTACAAGTAAAACCTCTTATATCTCATCGTGTTCCCCTTGAGATGGGACCAGAAATGTTTGAACGGATCATAAGTAATAAAGAGGTATTTACAAAGGTTATGTTCGAACTGTAAATTATTGAAATTGTTTACAAGAGTGTCTTATAAGGCGTAACATTGAAATTTTGTGTTTTTGAAAATTCTCACGCACAAAACGTGCTTTGTTCACCTAGCACGCACAATTGCCCATAAAGTAAGCGTTGACGACCGGGACGAGAAATATATTGCGACTTTAAAACGGTTTATTTATATCTCCAAAAAGAACTTAAACAACAATGGATGGAAAATGCTATTTTAAGCAAGCTCCATCCTCTCTGAGATCCCCTTCTAATAGACAGATAAAAAAGAACTTTATCTTCTAATCGAGAAGGGGATTTTCTATAGGTATATATCAAAAAACATAGAAAATTTACTTTTAAAAAAATGGAAGAATTAATCTTATAAAATTAATCTCTTATAGATAAAGACTCAAGGAACCCAGACAGTCTTCAAACAGGATTATTAGCCGTGAACAATCTTATGGCAAGGCGTAAATATTTGCAAGAGAGGAGTGAAGGTACAATGAAAGCAGTAGTGAAAGCAGAACCAGGTTATGACAATATGTCGCTAGTAGAAATTCCAGAACCAGAAGGAATAGGGGATTTAGTTAAAATTAAAGTTGCTTACACTGGAATTTGCGGTACGGACATTCATACATTTACCGGAGAATATAGAAATTCAAAAACTCCCGTTGTTTTGGGGCATGAATTTTCCGGAGTTGTTGTAGAAGTTGGAGACGCAGTAAAAAATATTAAGGTAGGGGACAGGGTTACAAGCGAAACCACATTCACAACATGCGGCTTGTGCGAATACTGCTTAGAAAAAGATTATAATTTATGCTTTTCCCGTAAAGGAATCGGAACTCAAGTAAATGGCAGTATGTCTGAATATGTAGTTTCTCGCGAAGAAAGTGTTCACGTTTTATCTGAGAATATAAGCCTTGAAGCAGCAGCCCTAACTGAGCCGTTAGCTTGTTGTGTACATGCGGCTTTAGAAAAAACAACTATTAATAAAGGCGACAAAGTTCTTATTTTTGGACCAGGACCAATTGGTCTACTCCAATGCCAAGTTGTGAAAGCACAAGGTGCGTTTGTCATTTTAGCAGGCATCACAAAGGATAAGCAGCGCTTAAAATTAGCTAAATCATTTGGTGTAGACGTAATTGTCGATGTTCAAGAAGAGAGTTTAGAAGAAGTTATCATGAAACATACCGATGGTTATGGAGTTGATATAGTGTTTGAATGCTCTGGTGCAGTGCCAGCGCTTAATCAAGGCTTGCCATTGGTAAGGAAAAAAGGAACATTTGTACAAGTGGGTATTTTTGCGAATAAAATGAACCAGCTGGATCAAGAATCGATTGTTCAGAGAGAATTAAAGTATCTTGGTACACGTTCCCAAAAACCTAGCTCATGGCACATAGCTTTACAACTTCTAGAAGAACAAAAGATTGATACAGACATAATGATTACAAAAATTGTTCCTTTAGAAGAATGGCGCGAAGGATTTGAGGCAGTAATGGCTGGAAGCCAAATTAAGGTTATTATTGCGTCATAATCTCATAATTTCTATGCTATGAACTGAATCATTTCGTACCCTTTTTGAATCCTAGTCTCTTTTCCGTTACTTAACAAAACATCCTTTCAAAGCATCTCGATTCATAGTTCAACTTATATAACATTCTAGGATATTAATTCGTGTACCACACATATAACCCTAACAAATAATAAAAATAGTTTAGCTTGATTTTAATTAATATTAGATAAAAGGAGATTTAAAAATGACAGAAAAAACATTTACCATAATTGAAAAAACGGGTATCCATGCCCGCCCAGCAACAACATTAGTTCAAAACGCTAGCAAATTTAACTCGGAAGTAAACCTTGAATACAATGGCAAAAAGGCCAATTTAAAGTCTATCATGGGGGTTATGTCACTTGGTATTGCCCATGGAGCTCAAATTAAAATCATAGCTGAAGGAACTGATGAAAAGGAAGCGATCCTGTCTCTTGAAGACACCATAATAAAAGAAAAACTGGGTGAATAAAAACACAATTGCCTATAAACTTTTAGACAGTTTTATTCTAAAAAAGTTGAACTAATTGATCTGGACCATCATTTTCGAGTATACACAAAGGAAAAACTTGCTAGAGGATGAATCCGAATGAAACAAGAACTGTTTTACAGTAAAAAGTAAACAGGATATTAATTACTAATTAATCTGAGCTGTCCTTAGACGGCTTTTTCTTTTTGAAATAATAGGTTTAGATTAGTTTGTGTTAGTTGTTTTAGTCACTATCGAGATAAAGAGGTATCCAAAGAAAAATTATTTTGATATACCCAACCATATAATTATTTGAGAATATTTGGTGTTTTAAATCAGAAATAAAACACTTACATTTCCTATTATCTGTGTACATTTACCTGAATATATTAAATTATCTTTAAATTTAGATTATTCAATGTTATTATTTTATAAGAATATTCAAACTATTAATTTGGAAGGTGAGGGAACTCATATGTCACAGATGTTGGCTTTGGTTATTGTTATTCTGATTTTATTTGTAGGGGACATAGTGGCGGTTCGAACAAAAGCCTGGGTACCTTCCGTTTTTATTTCGGCGATTCTATTTCTATGTGGTTATTGGACATTCTTTCCGCAAGACATCGTTTCAATAGCAGGTGTTCCACCGGTAGTGGCAACCATGATGATGTACCTATTGATCACGAATATGGGGACATTGCTTTCAATAAGGGAATTGGTGAATCAATGGAAGACGATTGTCATCTCCTTATCTGGCATTCTTGGAATTGTTGCACTATTATTCGGAATTGGCATCTTTATTTTTGATCTGCAAACTGTCCTTGTAGCGGTTCCACCTTTAGTGGGAGGTATGGTTTCTTCAATAATCATGTCAGAAGGAGCGGCAGATGCAGGACTTACGAGCTTGTCCGTTTTTGCCATTGTTATTTATGTAATGCAAGGCTTCGCTGGATATCCTTTAACTTCAATTGTCTTGAAGAAAGAAGGGAAGAAGCTTTTGGGGCAATACCGCAATGGAAAGTTAACGGTAAAAAAGGATGAAACTGCATCCGCTGCAGAAGGTATGACGGAACTTAAGCTGTTCAAGAAACTTCCTGAAAAATATAATACGGAATATTTCAAATTTTTAAGACTTGCAGTTGTTGCTTTACTTGCTTACCTAGTTTCGAGTGGATTAGAGCCGATTATATCTATAAATGCATTTGTTCTTTGCTTACTATTCGGGGTTATCGGAAAAAGTATCGGTTTCTTGGAAAGACAGACACTGCAAAAAGCAAATGGATTTGGATTTGCGATCATGGCTCTTATGCTTTTCGTCTTTGATGGATTGAAAAATGCAACACCAAGTATGATGATGGAGATTCTTTACCCACTTGTTGTTTGCATTATCTTAGCTGTGATAGGTATGTATATATTCTCATTCATAGCAGGGAAATTGTTAAAAGTCAGCAAAGAAATGGCCTTTGCTGTATCTTTAACAGCATTATACGGATTTCCAGCTGATTACATTATCACCAATGAAGTCGTAAATTCATTAACAAAAGATGAAAATGAAAAAGAAGCATTGCTAAGCCATATGCTGCCGCCGATGCTTGTTGGCGGATTTATATCGGTAACAATCGTGTCGGTTATTTTGGCAGGAATATTCGTACAATTCTTGTAAAATAGGAGGGATTCTAAGTGAGTCTTAGCGAACGTATAGAAAAGCAAATAAGTGATTTGGGCGAATTTACATCAACACCCGGAGAAGGGACTACCCGGCTTACGTATAGCAAGGAAGACTTGCTTACACGTAATTATATAAAAAATAAAATGATGGATTACGGCCTGAAAGTACAGGAAGATGGATTTGGAAATATTTTTGGAAAGCTTGAGGGTACTTTAAAAGATGCACCAAGCGTTCTGTTAGGTTCACATTTTGATTCCGTACCAAATGGCGGTGCGTATGACGGACCAGCAGGTGTAATTGTCGCACTTGAAGTGGCTGCCCTATTTTCAGAAAATCAATTAACACCTAAATATCCATTGGAAATCGTTGCCCTGATTGAAGAAGAAGGAGCTCGTTTTGGCGGAGGGCTAATGGGGTCGAGAGGAATAGTGGGAACGCTTAGTGAGGAAAGTTTTAAAAATTTAAAGGATAAAGATGGTATCACAACCATTGAAGCGATGTCAAAAGTTGGACTGGATTTCTCTCTTCCGAAAAGAAGAAATCCCAATAGCATTAAAGCATTTCTCGAATTGCATATAGAACAAGGACCAATCCTTGAAGAGAAGAATATCCCCATTGGTGTTGTAGAAGCTATTGTTGGTTTAACTCAATTTGAAGTAACCATTGAAGGAAAGGCAGGACATGCAGGCACAACCCCAATGGATCGCCGTACGGACGCATTGGTTGCTGCCGCTCAAATTATTTCTCAATTACCGAGCTTTGCAATTGAGGAAGGAGAAGGAACGGTTATAACGACAGGACGACTAGATGTTTTACCAAATGGAGCAAACGTCATACCGAATAAAGTGGTATTTTCGGTAGATATTCGATCAAGCAAGGAAGAACATATTAACAATGTCATCAGGCGGATGAAAGAATTAATCGAATCCTATCAGGTACAGGGGATCCATACAACGGCGGAACAGCTGTTGTATATGCCGCCAAAGATATTGAGTAATGAGATTAAGGATTTATTAAAAGATAAAAGTTCTGATTTGGAAATTCCATACTGTTCCATTGATAGTGGAGCAGGTCATGATGCGATGGTTTTTTCAGATGTGACTGATGTTGGCATGCTTTTTGTTCCAAGTAAAGCAGGACTAAGTCATTGTCCAGAGGAATGGTCTGATGCACGTCATTTGGCAAATGGAGTGCAAATATTTTACGAAGTGGCTAAATGTTTAACGGAGGTAGAATAAGAATGATTAATCAAACGATAAAAGAAGCGATTCAAAATTATAGTGATGAATTAACAGAAATACGCAGAAAACTTCATAGCGAACCTGAGTTATCATGGGAAGAAGAAAATACAACTGCCTTTGTTTGTGACTACCTTGAAAAATTAGGAATTACTTATCGAAAAGCGGAACCAACAGGTGTCATTGCAGAAATTAAAGGCGGTAAGGCAGGAAAGACGGTAGCATTAAGAGCAGATATGGACGCCCTTTCTGTTGAAGAATTAAATAAAGACTTGCCGTATGCTTCAAAAGAAGAAGGGAAAATGCATGCATGTGGTCATGATGCACACACATCAATGCTATTAATTGCAGCGAAGGCACTAAACGTAATAAAAGAAGAATTACCTGGGAATGTGAGATTAATATTTCAACCAGCTGAAGAAGTGGCAACAGGTGCAAGGGAAATGGTTAAACAAGGGGCTGTTGAGGGTGTTGATAATGTTTTTGGCATACATATTTGGTCGCAAATGCCAACAAACACGGTTGCTTGCACTCAAGGACCTTCATTCGCTTCAGCAGATATCTTTACAGTAACGTTTAAAGGAAGAGGGGGACATGGTGCAATGCCACAGGATTGTATCGATGCTACTATAGTTGCCTCTTCATTCGTCATGAACGTACAGTCTGTCGTATCAAGAACGGTCGACCCCCAAAATCCCGCTGTTTTGACAGTTGGAAAAATGGTCGTTGGCACACGATTTAATGTCATTGCAGAAAATGCCGTCATTGAAGGGACTGTCCGTTGCTTTGATCCTAAAACACGTGACCATATTGAAAAGCAGCTCCAGATTTATGCTGAAAATGTTGCGAACATTTACGGTGCGACCGCAAAGGTTGAGTACTACCGCGGAACACAAGCTGTCATCAATGATGAATACAGTGCAAAATTAGTGCAAAAAGTTGCCTCAAATGCGTTTGGCGATGACGCAATATATAATGAAAAGCCAACAATGGGTGGCGAAGACTTTAGCTTCTATTTAGATGAAGTACCTGGAAGCTTCGCTTTAGTTGGATCAGGAAATCCTGAAAAAGATACGGAATGGGCACACCATCACGGAAAGTTCAACATCGACGAAGAAGCGCTTGCTACCGGTGCAGAACTTTATGCCCAATATGCATGGGCATATTTGAACGTATAATTGTCTGAATAAAAGAGGGAATCCGGTATTACTAAAGGGTGTTTGAATGTCAGAAGGCCGCCAATTGGCGGCCTTCTGGCGTTAAGGGTTAAATTTCACTTATGCATCATATCAAGTGATCCGTCTAGAGGAAAAGAGAAGGATAATGTGTGATTGGAAATTCCTTAAGATCTTGTTCTGGACTCTCATTAATTTTAAAAAATTGTTATAGCTGTTAAGAAAAAGTATGTTTCCCATTGAACTTGAAATCCTGATTATGGTTATCAGCAGAATGAGCTTTTGTTAGAGAAAGAACAATATTAGGGAACAAATATAATAAATAAACAATGATATGATTGTATATCTGTATAAGTACGAAGCGGGCCCGGGAAAATGACTATAAGTCTAAATTCCTGGGTTATTTGCGATCCGGAACATTCGAAAGTTGATATTTCCATCAAAACCTCCTTTATTATTTCTCACAAGTATTGTTGTCTTGAGTTGGGCTTAGGAATAGATTCTATATCCAATCTCTATTTGCAAAGGAATCGATTGAGTGACTGAACACTAAATTGTCCATTGTAAAGTATTACTGTATCCAAATAGATACAGTTGTATTGTGTTTTTTCGATTGTATGTATGTAGAAACAATCAAGGGAAGCGCTTTAGCATGTGATTTCCTTAGTGGAATATAAATTGGCACAATAATTGCATTGTAAATTAGTAAGAGAAATACTTCTTTACATAAAAATAATGAAGGGGTGGGTGGGGATATTATACAAATATATGCTTTTTTAATCCTTATGGATTCTTGATAAATCATGAAGGATGAGGGGATAAGAATGCTTTAGGGGATTTTACTGTTTGATTTAAGAATCAATAAAACAATAAATTCTATAAAATGGGGAGAATTAACAATGAATATTTATGTCCTTTTAAAAAGAACGTTTGATACTGAGGAAAAAATAAACATAACAAATGGAGTAATTGATGAGGGAGGGGCAGAATTCATCATAAATCCGTATGATGAGTATGCAATCGAAGAGGCGATTCTATTAAAAGATAAACATGGTGGAACTGTTACAGTTGCCACAATTGGCAATGAAGAGGCTGAGAAACAATTGCGGACAGCACTTGCCATGGGGTGTGACCAAGCTGTTTTAATCAATACAGAAGATGACCTTGAAGAAAGTGATCCAGTTACAACCTCTAGCATTCTATCAAAATATTTTAATGAAAATGAATTTGACTTAATTTTAGGAGGAAATGTTTCAATTGATAAAAGTTCCGGTCAGGTCGGTCCGCGTCTGGCTGAATTGCTAGACATTCCATTTGTAACAACCATTACGAAAATTAATATTGATGGCAAAACAGTTGTCATCGAGCGTGATGTAGAAGGAGATAGTGAAGTAATTGAAACTGCGCTCCCATTACTTGTGACGGCACAACAAGGATTAAATGAACCACGTTATCCATCATTGCCTGGCATTATGAAGGCGAAGAAAAAGCCACTTGAAGAATTGGAACTAGATGACCTTGATCTTGAAGAAGCCGATGTAGCTCCTAAATCTAAAACGATTGAGGTTTATCTTCCACCGAAAAAGGAAGCAGGAAAAATTCTGGTAGGCGAGCTTGAAAATCAAATAAAAGAACTAATAAATCTACTTCATATAGAAGCTAAAGTAATTTAAGGGGAGGAATCATAATGACTAGAAAACTTTTAGTAATAGGTGAAATTCGTGATGGTATTCTTCGAAATGTATCATTTGAAGCGATTGCAGCAGCAAAAACAGTTTCTGAAGGCGGTGAAGTTGTCGGTGTGCTTCTAAATGCTAATGTCTCAGACCTTGCACATGAAATGATCGCATATGGTGCTGATCGAGTAGTTTTAGTTGAAAATGAAAAGTTGAAATCTTATACATCTGATGGCTTTGGACAGGCATTGCTTCAGGTCATTGAGGCTGAAAAGCCTGAAGGAATAATCATGGGGCATACGGCTTTTGGAAAAGATCTTTCACCAAAAATTGCCGCAAAAATCGATTCGGGATTAATTTCCGACACAATTGCTGTTGAAGTAATAGGTGATCAAGTCGTATTTACTCGCCCGATTTACTCCGGAAAAGCATTTGAGAAGAACGTCATTACCGATGGAATTACATTTGCAACCATTCGCCCAAACAATATTGCTGCACTCGAAAAAGACGAGACGCGCTCTGGTGAAGTAAGCTCGTTTGAAGCTGAAATAAAAGACCTTCGTACTGTTATTAAAGAGATCGTACGAAAATCCTCTGAAGGAGTGGATTTATCAGAAGCAAAAGTGATTGTTGCCGGGGGTCGAGGTGTTAAGAGCGAAGATGGATTCAAGCCTTTACAGGAACTTGCAAACGTATTGGGTGGTGCCGTAGGAGCATCACGTGGTGCTTGCGATGCTGATTATTGTGATTATTCACTGCAAATCGGTCAAACTGGAAAGGTTGTGACACCTGATTTATACATTGCTTGCGGAATTTCTGGAGCCATTCAACATTTGGCAGGAATGTCAAATTCAAAAGTCATTGTTGCCATTAACAAAGACCCAGAGGCTAACATTTTCCAAGTTGCAGACTATGGTATTGTGGGAGATATATTTGAGGTAGTTCCTCTTTTAACAGAAGAATTTAAAAAAGTTCTGGTTTCTGTTTAATATAGAATACTGAATTATTCACAATGGAGGAGGAACAAGATGCTATCACTGTTAAATTTACTAGCTTTTTTAGCACTGTCAGGATATGCAGTTTTCTTGTTTGTCCAGCTTTTATACACCCGCTATTTGTTTGTGAAACTGGGCAAAAAAGTTGAATTTGAACCAAGTTTTAAAGAGCGCATCAATGCTGTGTTAGTGAATGGATTCGGACAGCGAAAGTTGTTTAAAGACAAGAAAAGCGGGATGATGCACTTAATATTATTTTACACCTTCTTTATCATTCAAGTAGGACTTATTGAACTCATCATAAAAGGGTTTATTAAAGGGTATGAATTTCCTTTTGGTGATGGGCATAAATATTTTAGTCTTCTGCAGGAGTGGGCGACATTCCTTATGCTGTTGGCGGTCGTATATGGATTCTTCCGTCGCTATGGGGAAAAGTTAAATCGATTACAATGGAAGCGTGATGGCAAAGCTGCCTTTGTCTATATAGCTTTATGTACTTTAACTTTATCAATCCTGGTTACATTAGGATTCGAAGCGATTATGTTAGATCATAAACCTAATCTGACCTACGCCCCATTTTCTGGTGCTATTACGTTATTGTTTTCCGGTATTGGATCAACGGTAGGGACTGTGTTGTTCTATATATTTTGGTGGGTGCATATGATAACCGTCTTTTCTTTCATGGTATTTGTGCCACAGTCTAAACAAGCACACGAGCTATTCGCTATGTTCAATATCTTTTTTAAGAAAGTTGGTCCTATTGGGAAATTAAAGAAAATTGATTTTGAGGAAGAAGAAGTAGAGGAATATGGCGTCGGGAAAATACAAGATTTTAGCCAGCAGCAGCTGATTGATTTATATGCATGTGCAGAATGTGGACGATGTACAAATATGTGCCCGGCTTCGGTAACGGGGAAGATGCTTTCTCCGATGGATTTGATTGTTAAGCTGAGAGACCATTTAACGAATACAGGGGCTGCGGTTACGTCCAAATCGCCATGGGTGCCAGGATTTGCGTTTGCTGGCAAACAAGGGAATCAACTTGCAATGATGTCGAGATCTAGTGGTGCCAAAGAAGTTGCGGCAACTCTTGATTATTCTCCAAGTCTTATTGGCGATGTGATCACAGAAGAGGAAATTTGGGCATGTACAACTTGCCGTAATTGTGAAGATCAGTGTCCGGTTATGAATGAGCATGTGGACAAAATCATTGATCTTCGTCGTTACCTCGTATTAACAGAAGGTAAGATGGATGCAGATGCACAGCGTGCGATGCAAAATATTGAACGCCAAGGAAATCCATGGGGGCTTAACCGTAAAGAGAGAGAAAATTGGCGTGAGATACGAGAAGATGTCTCTATTCCTACTGTAAAGGAATTAAAGAAACAAGGAGAGGAATTTGACTATTTATTTTGGGTGGGTTCTATGGGTTCCTATGATAATCGAAGTCAAAAAATTGCCTTATCTTTTGCAAAACTTTTAAATGAAGCAGGCGTAAAGTTTGCCATTTTAGGAAGCAAAGAAAAGAACTCGGGGGATACAGCAAGGCGTCTAGGAAATGAATTTCTATTCCAAGAACTTGCAACGAAGAACATTGAAGAATTTGAAAAAAATGACGTGAAGAAAATTGTAACTATTGATCCTCATGCTTATAATACTTTCAAAAATGAGTATCCAGACTTTGGCTTTGAAGCGGAAGTGTACCATCATACTGAACTCCTTGCAGAGCTTATTAAAGAAGGTAGACTAGTGCCGAAAAACGAAGTGAATGAGACCATTACATTCCATGATTCATGCTATTTAGGAAGGTACAATGAGGTATATGATCCACCAAGGGAAATCTTAAAATCGATTCCAGGTGTAAAGCTTATTGAAATGGAACGCAGCCGTGATACGGCGATGTGCTGTGGTGCTGGTGGTGGGCGTATGTGGATGGAAGAAGATACGGGGACCCGCGTCAACGTGGCAAGAACTGAACAGGCCATTGCAACTAAGTCCTCTACCATCTCAAGTGGATGTCCATACTGTTTAACCATGCTTAGTGACGGAACGAAAGCAATGGAAGTGGAAGGTGACATTGAGACCATGGACATCGCCGAAATTTTAGAATTAGCGATCTAATTAAGAATTTTACAGTGAAGCTTATTAATGATAATGGATAGGGTTAAGAAAGGAGAAATTATTAATGCTTGAAGGAATGCGTGTCATTGACTTTTCCCAATATCTCCCTGCACCCCATACAACATTACGTTTAGCCGATTTAGGAGCCGAGGTTATAAAAGTAGAATCACCAATGGGGGATCCCTCGCGTGTATCATATAGAAAAGAAATGATGGGATTTGTTTTTCAAGCCCAGAACCGTAATAAAAAAAGTATAGTACTTAATTTAAAGAAACCAACAGATAAGCAGACTGCTTTAGAATTAATTGCCTCTGCTGACATAGTGATTGAAAGTTACCGACCTGGTGTAGCAAATCGTCTAGGCATAGGTTATGAAGAAGCCGCTAAAGAAAAACAAGACATCATTTATTGTTCGCTTTCAGGTTATGGGCAAACAGAAGCTATGCGCCATTTAGGAGGGCATGACCTCAACTATATGTCAATTAGCGGTTTACTTTCTCAATTAAAAGATGAGAAGGGGCGACCTATTCATCCTAGCGCACAAATTGCTGATTTTATCGGTGGAATAACAGCAAGTGAAGCGATATTAGGAGCGGTGGTGAAGAGAGAAAGAACTGGAGAAGGGACATTCCTTGATGTCTCAATTACGGATTCACTATTGCCATTAATGTCTAACCATATTCTAATTGAGGGTATCACAGGGGAGCAGTATGGTATAGCAAAGTTACAAAGTAAGCACGTTTGCTATTTTATTTATGAAACCAAAGATAGCCGGTTTGTGAGTTTAGGAGCATTAGAGCCGAAGTTTTGGAGGAATTTCTGCAATGCATTAAAAAGGGAAAATTGGATTTCAGAACATTTTTCGCCTGCTCAGAATGAAAATCCAGTTTTCTTAGAAATGAAAGAGTTATTTGCTAGCCGAACAATGGCAGATTGGACTCAGTTTTCGTTGGAAATTGACTGCTGTCTAGCTCCCGTACTTGAAACAGGTGAATTGTTTAATCATCCATTAATTAAGAATAGAGGTTACATTATTGAAAAAGAAGGTATCCGCTACACAGCAACAAGGTATGATGATAATATCCAAAGTTGTATCGAACCCCCACCAGAACTTGGACAACATTCGAATGTATTCAAGCAACTAAAATGAAAAACTATTTTTAGGAAATAGTACCTAATTTGGAAAATATTTTCTATCTAATTATATAAATATGAATCTAGTTTCATCAAAAATGACTTGTTACATCATAATGATTGAAATTGAGAGGAGGAAAAAGTATGAAAGGAATTATTTCTTACGGAGCTTATATTCCATATAATCGGCTCCAAAGAAAAAAAATCGGAGAGTTTTTTGGCAAACCTACGTTTGGTGGTGAAAAAGCTGTTGTTGGGTATGATGAAGACAGTGTTTCTATGGGAGTTGAAGCAGCACTTGATTGCTTACAAGGAGTTAATACCCAAAATGTTGATGCTATTTATTTTGCTACAACAAGCGCTCCATACAAAGAAAAAGGATCGGTTCCAACGATAGCCACTGCATTAAATTTAAATGAAAGTGTACGGGGAATCGAAGTAACCTCTTCACTAAGAAGCGGAACCTCCGCTATTTTAGCTGCTAACGAAAAGGAACAAACACTTATCATTACCTCAGATTGTCGGACGGGTGCGCCAACTGGACAAAATGAACAATGGTTTGGTGATGGGGCGGCTTCTATCTTAGTCGGCAGCGGAGCGGATGTCATTGCAAATATCATTGATGGAGGAAGTGTCCAGGGTGAAATCCTCAGTCATTGGCGTAGCCAATCTGACCTATTCACCCAAAACTGGGATGAACGATTTGGATCCTTTGTATTTATAAAACAAGTAAAGAATGCAATTGCTCCTTTTCTGGAAAAAAATGATTGTACTGCTGACTCGATTACTAAGGTTATTATTTCGGGACTTGGAACACGTTCCCATTTAGAAGCTGCCCGTTTACTAGGATTCCAAAGTAATCAAGTGCAAAATCCTTTGTTTGATATGGTTGGTTCAACAGGAACTGCTCATGCACCCATGATGCTCGTCTCTGCGTTGGAAGATGCCAAACCTGGAGATAGATTGCTAGTCGCTGCGTTTGCAGAAGGGATAGATTTCATGTTGTTTGAAGTAACAGAGGCAATTTCCGAACTTGGTAAACGCAAAGGAGTTCAGGGCTATTTGAATGTAAAAAACGATCAAATTTCTTACAGTGACTATCTGAAATGGAGAAATTTAATAAAAACTGAAGCGCCAAGAAGACCAGAAACAGATCGACCATCAGCTCCTGCATTATATAGAAACTATCATCAAAACCTTGGATTTACTGGTTCAAAATGCCGTAATTGTGGCACACCCCAATTTCCAAAACAACGTGTATGTGTACAGTGTCAAGCCAAAGATGAGATGGATGATTATCGCTTTGTTGGTCAATCTGCCAAAGTGACTACCTTTACACTAGATTATCTAGCAGCATCTCCTGCGCCTCCAATGATTGTAGCTGTTGTTGACTTTGAAGAAGGAGGACGAATTATATGTGAGGTAACCGATTGTAATATGAAGGAAATTGAAATTGGCATGAATGTAGAAATGACATTCAGACGCCTGTATGAAGCAGGGGGCATCAGTAATTATTTCTGGAAAGCGCGGCCTATTAGGGACAAGGAGAGTGACTGATTTGAGCAAAAAAGGAATTTGTGATCAAGTTGCCGTTATTGGAATGGGATGTACAAGGTTTACTGAGCATTGGGATAAAAGTGTAGATGATTTATTAGTAGACGCAGCCTATGAAGCATTCGCTGATGCAGGGATTGAACCAACGGATGTTGAAGCTGCTTGGCTTGGAACGATGATTTCCGGGTATGCAGGTATCACGTTATCAGGTCCATTAAAAACACAGTTTATTCCAGTCACAAGAGTCGAGAATATGTGTGCGACAGGATCTGAAGCATTTCGTAACGCCTGTTATGCAGTGGCTTCAGGTGCCTATGATATTGTCCTTGCAATTGGAGTGGAAAAACTAAAGGATTCAGGATTTAGTGGTCTAAATTCACCAAAACCACCAAGTGATGGGACAGCACCAAATTATTCTGCACCCGCTTCCTTTTCATTCCTGGCACCGGCATACTATAAAAAATATGGATTAACCCCTGAACAAGGAAGAGAAGTATTATCACGAATCGCCTGGAAAAATCACTATAATGGCTCTTTGAATCCAAAAGCCCAATATCGAAGTGAAGTTTCGATGGATAAGATTTCTAAATCTCCAATGGTAGCAGCACCGCTTGGAATCATGGATTGTTCAGGAGTCGCAGATGGGGCAGCAGCTGCAATTATTGTGCGTACAGAAGATGCTCATAAATATAGAAAAGACCCTATGTATGTGAAAGCGTTATCTATTGCTGCAGGCCCTGGAGATGGGCGATTACGCCAGGACTATGACTTTACGACCTTTAAAGAGAATGTAGCAGCCTCCCAGGCAGCCTATCGACAAGCAGGTATAAAAAACCCAAGAAAAGAAATCAGTATGGCCGAAGTACATGATTGTTTTACTCCTACAGAATTAGTTATATATGAAGATTTAGGATTCAGCGAACGTGGGCAAGGGTGGAAGGACGTCTTAAATGGTGTGTTCGAATTAGGAGGTGAATTACCAGTTAATCCAGATGGAGGATTGAAGTCTTTTGGACATCCTATTGGGGCAAGTGGTTTGAGAATGCTTTATGAAATGTATTTACAATTCCAAGGTCGTGCAGGGAAAAGGCAATTGGATAATCCTAAGATCGGTTTAACCCATAATCTTGGTGGAACTCCTATGCAGTGTGTCTCTTTCATATCAATTGTAGGGAAAGAAATTTCGTAAAAGATCGAAAAATGGGGAGTGATGATTTTGAGTACAGCATTAGAAGAAAAAATCGGTATGAAATTAGAATCCTTTACCTTCAAAGTTGAAAAAGGGAAAATAAAAGAACTTGCATTAGCGATTAGTGATCTTGAAGAAGATTACCTAAAAGGAGAAATGATTTTACCCACTTTTCCGACTGTTATAGACTTCTGGGGTGGGGGAGCTTCCACATCTGAGCTTTTAGGATTAAACGTTAAGAAAGTACTTCATGGAGAACAAGAGTACGAATATATAGGAGAAATTAAGCCAGGTGATGTGATTACTGTAAACAGTGAAGTTGAAAATGTATATACGAAATCATCCATGAATTTTGTGGTTCTAAAAAAAGAATATCTAAACCAAAATGGCAAAACGGTATTAATTAGCCGTTCAACCGTTATTGAAAGACACTAGGGGGGAATAGGATGGAAGTTGGTTATCGTTTTGAGCCGTTGCAAAAAGAAGAAATTACTCATTCACAGCTCGTTCAATATGCAGGAGCATCGGGAGATTTTAATCCTATACACACGGTTGTACCATTTGCGGAGTCAGCGGGATTAGGTGGAGTGATTGCGCATGGCATGTTGATTATGGGGTTTGTTGGTCAGGCAATTGGTCAATGGTTCTCCGTAAAAGACCTTGCAAAATTTTCTGTTAGATTTCGAGCTATGACAAGACCTGGAGAAAAAATCACAGTTAAAGGCAGCATTGTAAATGAAACCAAAGATCGATGGATTTGTGAAGCTTCAGCTATTAACGAAGAAGGGCAGGTAAAAGTAAAGGCTAAATTTGAAGTCAAAAAAACTAAATAATTTTAAATGGACTAATGTTTAAGAAAGCGCGTAAAGTCGCTAGATTACTACAATTTAAATATAACATACAGACATATAATATCATTCAGTTTAACTGTTTCGGTAAGTGATCGAGGTTTTGCCATAATTAAATAATCAAGTTAAAGGCGAGAATTTACTTAATGAAGATTATTCGATATTTGAGAATTTTCAATTGGAGCGGGCAGAGCCGGCGGATTAACCAACTGTGGAATAAATCTTCTAGATGTTATGAATCAGAGGCTGTTGCTGATTGATTTTGCTTTGAGACAAAAATTTAAAAAAGGAGTTGTATCCTTATTTTTAAATGAAAGTTCCCAGTTTTTATAAAAATGGAGGTATTAAAATGACAAAAACTGCAGTATATGATGTCCAAAAATCAGAACGTCCTTATTTTTCCGAAGAGCATTTAATGTTTCGAGATTCGCTAAGAAAATTTTTGGAAAAGGAGGCAATCCCTTACTTTGAACAATGGGAAGAAGATCGATTGGTTCCCCGCTCATTTTGGACAAAATTAGGTCAAAATGGCTTCCTATGTCCCTATGTATGCGAGGAGTATGGTGGAGTGAATGGAGATTTTGGTTTATCTATTATTCTGACTGAAGAATTAGGCAGGGTTGGGGCAGGACTTGCAGGACCAGGAACACATAGTAATGTCATCGTTCCTTATTTAGATTCATTTGGTACAGAAGAGCAAAAAAGAAAATACCTTCCTGGATGTGTTAGTGGGGACATTATTACAGCTATTGCCATGACAGAACCAGGAACAGGTTCGGATTTAGCTAATATTCGTACAACAGCTATTAAGGATGGCGATTCTTACATTATTAATGGCCAAAAAACATTTATTACAAATGGTATACATTCTGATTTAATTGTAGTGGCCTGCAAAACAGATCCAACGGCTAATCCTCCTCATAAAGGAGTCAGTCTATTACTGGTAGAAAAAGACACACCAGGTTTCTCGAGAGGAAGAAAACTGAAAAAAGTTGGAATGCATGCTCAGGATACCTCCGAACTTATATTTGAAGATGTCAAAGTGCCGGCTACCAATCTACTTGGTGAAGAAGGCCAAGGCTTTAAATATTTGATGTCTAAGCTCCAACAAGAACGAATATTAGCAGCAATTGGTGGTCAAGTTGCTGCAGAGGATATGCTTGATATTACGCTTCAATATGTTAAGGAAAGAGAAGCTTTTGGCCAGTCTATTAGCAAATTTCAGAATACTCAATTTACTATAGCGGAAATTGCAACGGAGGTTCAGCTTGGACGTACATTTATAGATCAGTTAATAGTAAGGCATCAAAATGAAGAGGAAATCGTTACAGAGGTTTCGATGGCAAAATGGTGGATTACTGATATGGCTAGAAGGATTTCCTCTAAATGTATGCAACTCCATGGAGGTTATGGTTATATGGAGGAATATAAAATTGCCCGCCGTTATAGAGATATTGCAATCTCACCAATTTTTGCGGGCACGAATGAAATTATGAAAGTTATTATTGCAAAAAAACTGGGAATGTGAGGATGGAAGGTGATGAGTGAAATGTTAAAAAATCAAGTTGCAATTGTTACTGGATCTGCTCGAGGTATTGGACGGGAAGTTGCTCAAATGTTCGTTGATCATGGTGCAAAAGTGGTCATCACGGATAAGGATGAAGCCCCTGCTGCAGAAGCGGTTACAGCCATACGGGAAGCAGGTGGTGAAGCCATTTCTTTCTGCGGAGATGTAACGGCACCCGATTTTGCAAAAAATATTATCCATACAACCATAAAGAATTTTGGGAGATTAGATATTCTTGTGAATAATGCCGGATATACAGCTGATAATTTAGTTCATCGATTAACGGATGAACAATTTCAGGAGATGCTTGACATACATTTAATTGCTCCATTTCGATTAATTCGTGAGGCAACTCCATACATGCGTGACGTTGCAAAAAAAGAAATTGAAAACGGGGTAACTAATTACCGGAAAATAGTTAATGTTTCCTCTATGTCGGGAGTTAAAGGAAATGTTGGCCAGGCAAATTACGCAGCAGCTAAAGCTGGTTTACTAGGATTAACCAAGACAATTGCTTTAGAATGGGGACAATTTAATATTAACTGTAACTCTGTTGCTTTTGGATTTATTGATACACGTCTAACTCGACCGAAAGAGGAAGGAGGAAGCGTGAATGGAGCTCAGGTTGGAATTCCAACTAAAGTGAGAGATGCGATTATCAACAAAATCCCGCAAAGAAGGGCTGGAGAAGCTAAAGAAGCAGCCTCTTCAATTTTTTACCTTTCCTCTCCACTTTCAAACTATATAAACGGACAGGTACACTTGGTAAACGGGGGCTCATATAGTTAATATTCGAGAATAAATCATCAGCGACTAGACACTATATTTACCTATATTTTGGCAATTTCGTGAATATGATCGATCCTTTCTGTTAAAAAAGGATCGATCTTAACAATATTGTCTAGTCCCAATCAACTCCCTTCATATGTGACATTTCTACTAAGGCGATACACTTATTCACCTCATTCTTTACTCTTTCCTCCAGTTGTTTTCAATACTGGATTATGAAAGAAGGAGTAAATGGAACACCTCCTGGAAAGGTGTAGAGATATGGGTTTATGGACTATTTGACGCTGCTGAAAATTCTGGTGATACAGAAGCCCCAATAAGTAGATTAAGAGAGTAGGAATGAGAATGAACTACCGAAAAATAGGTCCTGTGGAAATTATCATGGGTGAAAATAATAGCCATGTTCCATTCTCAACATCACTAATTATCAGGGGACAAGAACATTCAACCCTTATAGATTGTGGTGCAGGCCGAAAAGCATTTAATTACTTGCAAAAAGAACACAATGTGAAGCAAATTTACTTGACCCACCATCATGTTGATCATATTTGGGGGGCACAACTATTTACCGAAGCTGAAAAATTTATTAACCCATTTGATATCAAAAAGGTATCTGATATACATGAGATCTTAAAGTCTGAAGGTTTTTATGCTGTTTTTGGTAAAGAAGACATTAAAGAATTGGTTCAGAAACAGCAGAATAGAGAATATCAAGATCATATTATTGGTAAGAGAACGCTAGATGTTCATAGTACTTATTCATATGATTTAAATATGAAGTTGTCGGATACCAATGTTATTATGATACATTCTCCTGGCCATACAGAAGGGTACTGTTGTCCTTATCTCACCGACTACGGAATCCTTTTTGTAGGAGACTTTGATTTAAGCTCTTTTGGACCCTTTTACTGTGATGCGGAAAGTAATATTGACAACTTTATAGAGTCCGCACGAAAAACATTAGATCTTGAAGCAAAATATTTCGTCACTTCACATCATAAAGGAATTTTTCTTAAAGATGAATATAAAAAAGAACTGAACCATTATTTGGATATTATTGAAAGAAGGGAAGAAAAAATTAAGCGCTTTATAAAAGCAGGATATTTACCTCGGGAGTTAGCGAATCAAGAAATTTTTTATTACAAGAATCAATACAAACGAAGTCCATTATTTATAAAGAGTGAAAAAATAGGAATAGTCAAACATTTAGTTCGGCTTATCAAGAACGGAGAACCATTTAAAGATTTTTTAACGGACTTTATTCTCGCTTTCAACATGAGTATGGAAAACACTGAGTATAAATCTGAAATTAATGACTCCACTCCTTGCCGTAACTATTATTGTGGTTGATTGTATGTTTAATTGAAAATAACGACTCCTATCGTATGTAAATCTATACTTGGTTATTATTTAAGTAAAACATTGTGACCATGTGTAACCTGCGTTAAACGATGGGAACCGTTCGTTCGTTAAAGACACAAACGATATACTTAATGATGAACAAGGGAAAACAAGCAGTGAGTGGGGGATATACCCAATATTTCATTTTTAAAAATTCATATCACCTGTCTTATAAAAAATAACATTATAGTCAGCTAGTGTCTTTTATTATTGACAACCTCTATACAGGGTAGCGTCAGGTAAATGCAGATTTACAACGATAAGCATTTTGATAAGTACAGAATAATACAATTTTTAATATTATTATTTTAAGAAAGGAGCTTATTATGGAATTAGGGTTAAACGGAAAGGTTGCGCTAATCACTGGTTCAAGTAGAGGGATTGGCTTAGAAACGGCACTATATTTAGTAAAAGAAGGAGCCGAGGTAACCATTTGTGCAAGAAATAAAAACCGTTTAAAAGAGGCCGCTGCTTATATTTTTGAACAAACAGGTAAAGAAGTATTTTTTATAGAAACGGATGTTACAAACGAAGAGGAGTGTCAAAAGATAGTTTCTGCTACAGTTGAAAAATATGGGCGTTTAGACATTTTAGTCAATAATGCTGGTACATCTCAAGCCCATCCATTTGAAGAAGTAGGAACTGAACTTTGGCGGAAAGATCTTGATTTAAAACTATTCGGTGCCATTCATTGTTCTCGTTATGCCATACCACATATGCGACAAGTTGGTGGAGGCGCGATCATCAACGTAACAGCTGCAGTTGGAAAGACACCTCCTGCAGCATCATTACCTACTTCAGTCAGCAGAGCAGCAGGTATGGCCTTAACAAAAGCAATGAGTAAAGACTTTGGCCCAGACAATATTCGTGTGAATACCGTATGTATTGGTTGGATTCGAAGTGAACAGATTGAAAAAAGGTGGAAAAATCAGAACCCAGGACTATCATGGGAACAATTTTCTAGTAAAGAACGTCAAATTCCACTTGGACGTATTGGAAATACGGATGAGGCAGCTAAAGTGATTACATTCCTTGTTTCAGATGCTGCTTCTTATGTTACAGGTACATCAGTTAATATTGACGGTGGTATGGTAGGCACTTTATAAAATTGTTAATTGAATAAAGGTTTTTTATCAAGAGAGAGTCTGATGGTATGCCCAATGATTCTTAAGCAGGAATTGGTTTATGTTAAACAGTTAAAGTGTAAAAGAGATTATGAAGTTTTCTACTTAAACTATATCGTGCGTTAGTAAAAAAATAAACCCAAATTTTATCTTTGTATCTCATAGATAAAATTTGGGTTTTTATAATAGGGAATTCTTAACGTTGTAAATCCGCATTTTCCTGAACCTGCCCCTAAATATAAAGGTTTATTTTGTGCAGTAGAATCTTTATATATCATTCCCTACCCCCTTTATCAAAATCTTCTTCCAGTTAATAGTAAAATAACAATTTATAGATAAAAAAGATAACCTCGCTTTTACCTCATTAGTTGATAATCATGGCATGATTCTTGCATTTAATTTTAATAACTCTCTAAGTGAAAAGTTTAAAGAATTTTGTAGAACATCCGAACAGGAAGTAACCAATTAATTAGAGTCAATCAAATATTTTGATTGATGCATCAGAGAATATATTCCTCGTGTAGTAAGTTTATAATCCTTACCTGAAGGGGGGTGAGTTTAATCCGTGCTTTATCACTGGAATTCGCGAAATGTAACAATAAATGTATTTCTCAAAGTTTAATTGAAATTCCCTAGACTTGTGATGTTCATGGACGTTTAATGAAGGAACAGACAACCCTAATCATTAGAACAGCCTATGAATTTGTAAATTCTGTTTTGTTTTTTCTAAGGAGGAAGCTCGAAATACTATTGGGCAAGAGATTCACTTAGATGGTGGTAAAAGCTTAGGAGCAAGAAAGGTACTAATCTATAGAATGAAAAAAAACGCTAATTACCAAAAATTAGACTGATAAGGAGAAGATAAAAATGCAATCATCCTTGGAAGGTATTAAAGTACTTGATTTATCAAGAACACTAGCTGGTCCATTTTGCACCATGTTGCTTGGAGACATGGGAGCAGATGTGATAAAGGTAGAGCAGCCTGGGATGGGAGATGAGTCAAGACGCTTCACTCCTCCAACATGGAACGGTGAAAGCTGCTATTATCTTACATCAAACCGAAACAAACGAAGTATTACGGTTGATCTAAAAAGTACAGAGGGAAGGGAAATCATATATAAATTAGCAAAAGATGCGGATATTTTAGTAGAAAACTATAGAACAGGAACACTTGAAAAGCTCGGTTTAGGTTATGAAACATTAAAAGAAATAAATCCCCGTTTGGTGTACTGTTCAATATCGGGATTCGGTAGAACAGGCCCAGAAAGGTTTAGAGCGGGCTATGACCTTCTGTTGCAAGGGTTTGGAGGACTAATGAGTATTACAGGTGATGCTGACAGGGCACCCGCAAAAGCAGGGATGTCCATAGTGGATTTGACAACGGGTATGTTTGCTGTTTATGGAATTCTAAGTGCATTATTCTCTACACAAAAAACAGGAAAGGGACAGTTTGTCGATGTAAGTTTGCTTGATGGGCAAATTGTTTTGTTAAATCATTTGGCAACCGGATTCATGGCAACAGGCAGCCCTGCTGGAAGAATGGGATCCGCTCATCCTTCAATTGTTCCTTATCAATCGTTCAGGACTAAGGACATGGATATCATATTGGCAGTAGCCAATGATGGGTTATGGACTAAATGTTGCCATGCTTTAGAGTGGATGGATTTACTGGCAGATTCCCGTTTTACAACAAATGTCAATCGAGTTACCCATCGCACAGAACTCGTAAAAATCATTTCTGAGAGAATGATTACGATGGAAAGCAAAGAGGTTTTTGAAAGGCTAAACAGAGCCGGGGTTCCGTGCGGTCCTATACACACCATAGAACAAATTCTCAATCACCCTCATGTTCATTCAAGGGAAATGTTGATTGAAATTGAACATCCTATTGTGAAAAATTTGAAAGTTCCCGGATTCCCGGTTAAATTATCAAATACACCTGCTAACCTTCGACGTTACCCGCCTTTGCTCGGGGAACATACAGAAGAAGTATTGGATGAACTTGGATACTCTACAACCCAAATTAAAAAACTAAAAAGCGGGAAGGTGATTTGACTTAGAATTCAAAACTAAAGTCGGTATATCTTGTCTAGACAAGATAGATTTTGTGGCTGAATTGGTAGAGATTCAAAACTCCAAATTACTTTATTGATATGGATTTCTTATATACAACTCATCGAAACCCGTCAGTTAATAAATCTAAAATGTTAAATGCATGTATGGTAGCCATCTTTGTGAGCACGGATTTGAGCCGAGGTCCACATTTCCGTAACCTTCCGTATTTGGGTGTAATGGAAGTGGTACAGGCAGGTTGCATTACGCCCCAATACCTAGCCTTGGACAGAAACCATTCGACTTTGAAACTAATAAGGTGTATCAAATAAATTTAGTGTGTAAAAAAGGAGGGTGTTTTTATGGAAAAAGCTCAATCAAATCGCAAATGGATTGTTGTGTTCATCGCCTGTTTTCTAGGTTTAGTGGTAGATGGAATGGATTTACAAATCCTATCTTTAACTCTTCCTGCTTTAATGGAAGAATTCCAAATTTCTAAAACACAAGCGGGAATCATCAGCACATGGTCTTTAATTGGCATGGCAACTGGCGGAATCATAGGTGGCTGGTTATCTGACCGATTTGGTCGGGTACGGATGGCAACCTATATGATGGTACTTTTCTCTGTTGGTACTGCTTTACTTGGCCTAGTGCAAACCTACGAGCAATTTATCCTCATTCGTTTTATATCTGCTATTGGGATAGGAGCAGAATATTCTATAGTCACGATGCTTATGGCTGAATATGTACCAACGAAAAAACGAACGACTATTTTGGGTTCATTACAAGCGGCTTATTCAGTTGGATACTTAGTAGCAGCCTTATTGGCAGGAGCGATCT
Organism: Peribacillus sp. NPDC055009; assembly: GCF_053608705.1. Lineage (NCBI taxonomy): Bacteria > Bacillati > Bacillota > Bacilli > Caryophanales > Bacillaceae > Peribacillus > Peribacillus sp. NPDC055009. The sequence goes on from NZ_JBSGVZ010000005.1 coordinate 120,091, forward strand.
TGCCGATTTTCGGATGGCGACCTCTTTATTTTATATCTATTGTTCCTGTAATTTTGGCAATTTATATTAGATTAAAGATACCAGAACCAAAAGGATGGATAGAAGCAAAGCAACAACCTAAAAAAATCAAGAAAAATGAATGGTTTACAATCTTCAACGATCCGAAAACAAGAGTGGTTTTCCTGTTCTGGATCCTTACTTCAACCTTTTTACAGTTTGGTTATTACGGTGTAGGGACTTGGTTACCTACCTATATTGTAGATGAATTAGGATTCGATTTTAAAAAGATGACAGGGTATCTTGTAGGAAGCTATGCAGCAATGATCTTAGGTAAAATTCTTGCTGGTTGGTTAGCAGATCGATTTGGGCGTCGAAATGTGTATATTATGGGAGGTATATCTACAGCAATTTTCTTACCGGTCATTTATTTGTATAACACACCAGCTAATATCATTGTATTACTTACAATTCTTGGGTTCCTCTATGGGGCACAATATGGCATAAATTCAACGTACATGAGTGAAAGTTTCCCAACACATATTCGAGGTACCGCTGTAGGAGGAGCATATAATATCGGGCGATTTGGTGCAGCGATTGCACCTATTACAATAGGGATAATCGCGGAATCCCAATCAATCGGATTAGGCTTAGCAATGCTTGGTATAGCTTATGCATTGTCCGGAATAATTCCTTGGTTGTTTATCCGAGAAAAAATGTATGATCCGTTCGAAAATAAAGTAAATGCAACTTTTGAACAAAAAGAAAGCGCTTCTAAAAACCATACTATTTGAGTGTATATTCAGTCCTTCAATTTTTGCACTTTGCAAAGAGTGATTCTATATAAGTAATAAATTTCTATGAATTGAGAAGTCGAAATGTTCTGAATCGAAGGAAGGTTTAGTATGCCAAGTGGAGTTAAAGTTTTGGATCTGTCCCGTATACATCCTTGACCTGTCTTGTTGTTCTCTTATATCTGTAATTACAGGGCAGAAGTGATTGAGATTGAGGAGCTGGAAATCGCGAATTAGTCTCGAGGGAATCAGAAATTTATAAAAGAATTGAAACCATGCATTTTAATCGATATAAGAACTAATTGTAGGGTTTACAAGTAAGTGGCATATTAAGGGAACAGATTTATAAAGTATAGAAGTTTATCTTGTTGTCTGAATTATGACACTCTTGTGTTTAATTAAACACAGTCAAGTGTACATTTTTTATTATGTTTAGCTGTGATTAATGTAAAGTAATCTTCATAGAACCATATTTTCACTTCGCCGTATTGGCATAATAATTGCATCTATATATAGTAGTCAAATGATAGTCATCATTTCTCAATTAGATAACTACATTAACTCCAATACAGACTTTGGCTATTATTTGACAGTAAAAACTATTTTTCCACCATGATCAATGACTGTTAACCAATTTTATATTCGTTTTTTTGAAAGCGGTATCAGTGGAATGGGAAATCCATAGGAGGTGAGAAAAAATCCTTTTTTTTACAATTGGAAAAGTGTCGGTATAAAACAGTAGTGAAATTTTGAAAGATGGATTTTTTACTGAATAAGAAAGGGGAATAGAACTTATGAAAAGAGTATTTAAAATTCGTTCCTGCTATCGGTAGATCCATTCTAATTTAAATTGAAAGTTATCTGAATAAGGAACAGGCAGGACTGGATGAAATCACGAAATAAATTTTTTTAGATAAACAGATTATGACATTGTTAAGAAATGGGATGGGTACGATAGGGCCAAATCTAAATGATGATTATACAAAACAATTCCAGAAAGAGTAATCGTTTTGAACTCATATAACCAAGGGATTTTTTTCTAAAGGTGTTCCTGAACCCTTTACGGAAAAAGGATTGATAGAAAAATTCAAGACTTTGTGGCATGGAGTATCTATAGAAGAAAACCAAAATCTAAAAAGACAAACATGGAAGTTAAAAAGAAGTTTCTTCCATAGATAAATCACACCTTTTAGTATTAATAACATTTTGTATTGTAAAGAACACTAAATAAACTGAATGCAAACATGTAATTTAATTAATTCTAACGAACTCATTTGAATATTGCCTTCATCATGTGAATGATGTAAATCCTCTAATTAGAAGGTTGAGTATGAGTATGTTGGAAATAAATTACTGGTTTTTACTAAAGCATTCTGAAAGGTTAATATCATTCACTTTTAACTTAATTACGTGGTGGTAAATAAAATATAATGTTAATAGCTGAGGAGTGATTTTATTATGCGTTGGGCTATCCTTGCTTTTATGTTTTTTCTTTATGTAATTAATTTCGCAGATAAGGCAATTGCTGGGTATGCTGCTGTATCTATTACAGAAGAATTTGGACTTACACCCTTACAGTGGGGATTAGTAGGGAGTAGCTTTTTCTGGTCATTTGTTATATCGAATATATTTGGCAGTACTCTATCGGACAGGTTTGGAACTAGGAAAATGATCACGATTATGGCGATTTCTTGGACAATTCTACAGTTTGGAGCATTCGCTATAACAAATCTACAATTACTTATAGCCTATCGAATTTTATTAGGTATTTTCGAAGGCCCTTTTTTTGCAACTGCAATTGCCCAATTAAATCATTGGTTTCCAGCAAAGTCACGAGGAATGGCCACTTCCATTCTTAATTTTGGAGGGGTTGTAGGCGGGCTTGTATGTGCACCCATACTGGTTTATTTGATTGAAACTTTCGGTTGGAAAATATCCTTTGGGTCATTAGGTTTTGTAAGTCTCCTCTGGACAATTTTATGGGTCTGGCTAGGTAAAGAACGGCCGGATGAAAGTAGTGAAGAGGTTGCTAAAGCACCTACTATTAAGGAAAAAGAGAATTTAAAGACCATCCTTTCAAGTATGTTTTCTTTAACATTTTTAGTCACTCTTTTTGCTGGGTTTACAGTTTATTGGTACCTCTCTTGGATTCAAGTTTGGATGCCTTCTTTCCTTATTAAAGCAAAGGCACTTTCAACATCTGAAATGAGTTATGTAGCTTCGTTGACTGGACTTTTAGCAGGGTTAGTTACCATATCTATTTCCATTTTTTCAGATTACTTATTTAAGAAAAATTCCAGTTATCGAAAATCTCGTGTGTTAGTTGCTGGATTTACATTTTTTATTGGAGCAGCCCTTTTTTATTCTATGACTGAAATTCATTCTATTGCTTGGACGATCGCTGTTCTTATTTTAGGGAAAGGTTGTCTTTCTGCTGTATTTGTTATGGGACCACATATATCAAGCAGCCTACTTCCCCAGCGTACATCTTTAATGATTGGAACATTTGCAGGGGTTTCTACAATTGCGGGTGTTGTCGGGCCTATTGTCAGTGGTAATTTAGTACAGGCGGCAGGTAAAGATATTGTTCAGGGATATGATAATACTATTCTAATGGTTGTAGGCCTATCGATAATCGCCGGCATCTTACTCATTGCTTTTGCTAAACCAGACAATGAAGTTAAAAAGAAACAAAAAATTATTGATGAAACAGAACAACAAGCATTGTAAATGATTGAAATTGGGAAGGGACCAATTCTATTATTAACTTCTGTGGTACTTGTGGATTTAAAATCTATCAAAAGAGAGGGTAAAAATCATGACAAATGCTAAATTAGATTTACTTTTGGACAATACAAGGTTGCCTGTTATTTGTGCACCAATGTTTCTTGTTTCAGGTACAGAATTAGTTATTGAAGCTTGTAAATCAGGAATAATCGGTTCGTTCCCTTTATTAAATGCTAGGACTGGGGAAATTTTAGAAGGGTGGATGAAACAAATAAAAAGAGATCTGGAAGAAGCACAAACTTTAAACCCTGACAAGATAATTGCCCCATGGGCTGTAAACCTTAATGTTCATAAATCAAATAAACGGTATGAAGCAGATTTAGAATTAATTAAACAATACAAACCACCGATTGTCATTACTTCATTAGGAAAGCCAGAAGCAATTGTTAGTATTGTTCATGAATATGGTGGGCTTGTTTTCGCTGATGTAGCCACACTTGCTCATGCCAAAAAAGCAGCTGAAACAGGTGTTGATGGATTAGTACTAGTGTGTAATGGTGCTGGAGGACATGGAGGGACGATCAATCCAATTGCATTTATAGGTGCAGTTAAAAAGTTCTGGAATGGAATTACTCTTCTTTCAGGCTGTATCACTAACGGTCAAGACATACTAGCAGCCAAAGCATTAGGAGCAGATTTTGCTTATATGGGTACTAGATTTATTGCAACGGAAGAAAGTAACGCTAAAGAAGAATATCAAAAGATGGTGACTGATTCAACAGTCGAAGATATTATTTATACAGATGCTTTTAGCGGAGTAAATGCAAATTATCTTGTTCCTAGTATTAAAAAGGCAGGCCTTGATCCAAAACGACTTAAGAGTAAAGAGACTGTTGATGTATCTCATTCCGATGCTAAAGCATGGAAAGACATTTGGTCTGCTGGTCAGGGAGTAGGTATGATTGAGGAAATTCTACCAATCGCTCAAATAGTCAATGAACTCGAGGAGGAGTATGAAAAAGCATTATCTACACTAATTTCAACTAAAAAAATTCAGTGTTAAATATCGTTACATTAAATCGGTGGGATATGGAAAAAGAGGGGAATGTAATCTGTATTTTTAGAAAGTAAATGAATTCAAGTTAGTTATGATCTGCCAAGTATTTCCTGGTGGAAAAGAAAAAGTAGTTTGGTCTAACAAAAACACATTTACAACAATTTTAAAATATTAATAATATGAAAAATATTCCGAATATTGAGTTCTTTTAAAAAAGTCCAATATTCGGTTTTTTTCTGTATTCTTTCGCTCAAGCGTTGTTCATCTATGTCTTTCTATTAGGATAGGGGATTTCTTTAGGGATCAATGGCACTTCCTTGGAACAACTGATTTTTATTCCGTACTTTAACAAATACTTCTACAATTAAATCTCTTTCTTTTGATATTAAATTATTTTTATACTCAATTAATTCAATATCTTCCAATTAAGTTCTACATCCAACACCAATTACTTCAATAGAGTGCCATAACCTATTTGCAATTGTGTAATTTTTGGGGAGTTTTGCGAAATGATTGATTTTTAGCTAGGTTTACTCGGAATTATTGGTATCATTCTTGCATGTTTAATATGTGTATTCCTTAAGAAAACTTGTTATTACTTATTTCGCCTCCCTTTACCCTGTTGTTATTGGTCAGGAAATTGATGTTTGTATTAAACGTGTATATCAAAAAGTTATTACAAGCAATGTACTCTTATTCAGATGAAAAAAGATCTAAAAAATTACGAATGAGGTGGTAAATGAATGAAAGGTTTGCATATACCAGTTGTTCAACTTCCTGAAAAGATAGAAGATTTAAGAAAAGAAATCAGACAGTTTATAAGTAATGAAATAGATAGTGGAGCAATCGAGCCCAGATGTGATAGCTGGCTGAGTGGGTTTTCGTCAGAGTTTTCAAAGAAAATAGGAGAACGAGGCTGGATTGGAATGACTTGGCCAACTAAATATGGTGGAAAGGAACGATCATCCATTGAAAGATTTATTGTTACAGAGGAATTACTAGCAGCAGGGGCACCGGTTTCTGGTCACTGGATTGCAGATAGACAGTCTGGACCGCTCTTTCTTAAATGTGGAACAGAAGAGCAAAAGCTGTTTTTTTTACCTAGAATTGCAAAAGGAGAATGTTACTTTTCAATAGGGTTGAGTGAACCTAATGCTGGTTCAGATTTAGCTGGAATACAATCAAGAGCAGTCAGAGTCGACAAAGGATGGTTATTAAATGGTAGTAAGATTTGGACAAGTGGGGCACATGTTTCTCATTACATGATCACCCTTTGTCGCACCTCTCCTCAAACTCAGGAAAATCGTCATGCAGGAATGAGTCAATTAGTTGTAGATTTGTCAGCCCCGGGAGTTACCATACGACCCATTCATTTAATGACAGGTGAACATCATTTTAATGAAGTGTTTTTTGAAAATGTCTTTATACCAGATGAAATGGTTGTAGGTGAAATTGGAAATGGATGGGCACAAGGGATGGCTGAATTAGCATATGAAAGAAGTGGTCCTGAACGGATTCTAAGTACTTATCCTCTTCTAAACGAACTAACGAATGAATTAATAGAAAAAGGGGATAAGAAAGGTTTAAATGAGGTTAGTAGAGTGATCTCTAGACTGTGGACATTACGAAATATGTCACTTGGAATTGCCAAAATGTTAGAAGAAGGAGTTCCTTCAAATATCATTGCGTCTTTAGTAAAAGATATGGGAACAAAATTAGAACAAGAAATTGCAGAAATCACCAGATTGGTTGTAACAGTAATGCCTTCCATTGATTCTGTATACCGATTAGAAAAGTTAATGGCTCAATCCATACTACAATCACCAGGTTTTACTTTACGTGGTGGTACAACAGAAATACTCCGAGGAATTGTTGCTAAGGGGGTAATCAATAATGAGTGATATACAAGAAATGATTATCGAGTCAACAACAAAAATTATGGAAAAATATTCAACAAAAGATGTAATTAACAAGGCTGAAAATGGCATTTGGGCAGGTGGGTTATGGAGAAAATTGGTGGATTTAGGAGTAATAACAGTTGCAATTCCTGAAGGCTTAGGGGGAAATGGTGGGGATTTTTCTGATGCATTAAGCATCCTGCATTTAGCAGGAAAATACTCAGCACCTATTCCTCTTGCTGAAACATATATCGCTAATTGGTTATTATCTGGGATAGGAGAACCTGTAACAGACGAAATATTAACGGTTTTTTACACAAAAGATATGCAACCTCTTCAATTTAAAAAAAGTGGCAATGGTTGGATTGTATCCGGAAAAGCAAAAAATGTTCCTTGGGCTCGTTTTGCTCAAAAATTGTTAGTCTTTGGGGAAACTACTGCAGGCCCAACCCTCTCACTCGTAAAATTAGAAAAGGCTGAAATAATACACGGGCAAAATCTTGCTGGAGAAGCAAGGGATGTGGTGATCTTTGAAAACGTCTTTATAGAAGATTGTAAGCAATTTGAAGTAAACCAAGATGAACAGGTGAAAAAAGTGCTTTATAGTGGTGCACTTACACGATGTGCCATGATGGCGGGTGCATTAGAAAACATTCTAAACTTAACTATAAATCATACTTCAGAACGTTCCCAATTTGGAAGACCTATCCACCGATTTCAAGCAATTCAGCAACAACTAGCACTGCTTGCTGGAGAAGTTGCAGCTGCTAGCGTTGCTACAAATTGTGCGGTTGAATCATATAATAAAGGCAAATTTTCAAAAGAAATAGCATTTGCAAAAATACGGGTTAACGAAGCGGCAGGTAAGGCAAATCAAATTGCTCATCAAGTACTAGCAGCTATTGGGTTTACTTATGAGCATACTTTACATCAGAGTACAAGACGGCTTTGGTCATGGCGGGACGAATTTGGTACAGAATCAGACTGGGAACAAATCGTAACTGAAGAACTAATAAAATTACAGAAAAATCAACTTTGGTCTATGATTACTTGTGTAGAAGATAATAGAAAAAAGGTGGGGAAATAAATGAAAGACTTAATCTTTACAGTTGAAAACAATGTAGCAAAAATTACTTTAAATCGTCCGAGTAGTTTAAATGCTTTCAGTGCAGAAATGATTGAGCTATGGATTGATGCATTGGAAACAGTTCGTAATTCTGAAGATATTCGAGTAGTTGTACTATCTGGAAATGGCCGAGGATTTTGTTCTGGTGGGGACATTAAATCGATGGCAGAAGGGCAAGGGTTTTTAAATAATGATGGAACAGAAGATTTAACATCAACTGCACTAGTACGAAAGAATTCGCTGTGGAAAAAAGTTCAAAGAGTTCCTCTTTTATTACAAGAAATTGATAAACCGGTTATCGCTGCTCTACATGGATTTGCATTTGGTGCAGGATTTGATATGACTTTGGCTTGTGATATTCGAATTGCAGCAGAAAGCACGAAAATTTCAGAAAGCTATGTAAAATCAGGAATCGTTCCTGGGGATGGTGCAGCTTGGTTTTTACCAAGATTAATTGGAACTGATAAAGCATTAGAGTTACTATGGACTGGCACCGTATTAACTGCACTAGAAGCAAAAGACATGGGATTAGTTACTCATGTTGTAGAGGATGAAAAGTTAGCAGAATTTGTTGATTGTTATGTTGAAAAATTAGTTCAAGGCCCACAAGCAACAATGCGTTTTACAAAAAGAGCTGTTTATCAAGGGCTGGATATGAATCTACGGACCTCTCTCGATATGATTTCGTCAGCAATGGGAATCGTTACAGAACTTGAAGATTATCATGAAGGTGTTAATGCAGCAGTTGCAAAAAGAAAACCAAACTTCAAATAATTTTATAACGTTTATGAAATCTTAATCTCTTCAAAATTAGCAAAAAGACTGAAAGCTATGTTTAAGCATTTTCAGTCCTTTTTGCTATTAATTAGAATTAGATTTCTTGAATTTTTTGTAAAATTGCGACCTGCTTATCCCCAAAAGTTTTGCTGCTGCTGTACGATTGCCTCCTGTTTGTTTAAGTGCCAAATCAATAGCATCTTTCTCTGCCTTATCTATATTGTTTTTATAAAAATCGGAGATTAAAGCTTCTTGAGATACTTCCTGTGTGGTGGACTCAAGATGTGATGGAGAATCTAAATTTCTAATACCTTTTGTTTTTTGTATATATTCAGGAAGATGCTCTATATCTATAATATCAGTCCTTATGCAATTCATCGCTCTTTCAATAGCATTTTCTAGTTCTCTGACATTTCCAGGCCAGGTGTGTAACGATAGTAACTTCATAGCTCCCTCAGTAATATTAACTTCTCCTAACCCCATGAGATGACTGAATTTTTTTGTAATAGATTTAGTAAGAATAGGGATATCCTCACTTCGATCTTTAAGAGGGGGTATATTAATGACAATAACATTTAGCCGATAATACAGATCTTCCCTAAATTCATTATTAGCAACCATTTGCTTTAAGTCTTTATTAGTTGCAGCAATGATTCGAACATTCACTCTTATAGTATCATTTCCTCCGACACGTTCAAATTCTCTTTCTTGAAGTACGCGGAGTAATTTCACTTGCATTGAAAGAGGCATATCTCCAATCTCATCTAAAAATAATGTACCATTATTGGCTAATTCAAATTTCCCAGGTTTTCCACCTCTTTTTGCGCCTGTAAATGCCCCATCGGCATAACCAAAAAATTCAGATTCCCATAACTCCTCAGGTATAGCAGCACAGTTTATCTTAATAAATTTACCGGTTCGATTAGATGCATTATGGATACCTCGTGCAAACAGCTCCTTGCCAGTTCCACTATCGCCCAAAAGAAGAACATTAGAAAATCCTGTTGCGGATTGTCGTGCGAAATGCTTTATCCTTCCCATTTCTTCATTTTGTGTTAGAATATCATCTAAATCAAAGGGCTTACCACCAATGAGAGATAGCTCACCCCGGTAAAATGAGACTTCTTTTTCTAAATCATTTAAAATCTTCACCACGTTTTTCCACTTGTTTAGGTCTTTGTAAATAATTTTAGCTATAGCCCCTACAAGCTGTTTTTCCTTATAAATTGGTGTTTTCTGAATAAAACAACGATGTTTACCAATTATCATGGCTTCAAGTTTTTCACTTTGAAAACCCTGGGCTAGAGCTTCTTCTAATTTTATTTCTGGGATAATTCGAGTAACTGGATGGCCTACAAGGTCATTTTTTGTTTTTCTCACAAATTCACAAGCTGCATCGTTGAACATTTCAATTATTCCGCTTTGATTAATGACTATATAGCCGTCATAAGTAGTATCCAGAACCGTTTGCAATGTGCGTTCTAACTTTTTGGTAATTTCGAGTTCGTTTGCTATTTGTTCATAATCGGTTAAATCTTGTATTAAGATAATCCCCCCCCAATCATTACTTTCATTAGAAAGGGATTTGTATGTAATAAGGAGCCTTTTGTCTTTAATTGAAATTCGGTGAAGCTGAATATCTATTACAGTGAGATCTCCGCTTGAAATATTAGTTAATTGTGGTAATACCTCGGTATAATGAAATCCGATACTCTGTTCTTTAGATAGATTGCACAATGATTCTGCTGCGTGATTTGTAATGAGAATCGTCCCATTATGATCTAAAGCCATGATGCCAGTTTGCATATGCTGAAAAAGAGATTCCAAAGAGTTTCCAAGAGATTCATATTTAGATTGATAAGCTTGTATAATGTTTTTCGTATCTAGAACTCCGGCAACTTGATTATCATCCGAGAGAACAACAGCCTGTCCAACCTTTTTTTGTTTTAAAAATAGGCGTACTTTGGTTAAATTATCATTTTCATTCACTGTAACTGCATCTTTAATAATAAAAGGAAGCATGTTTTCATCAATGGAAGCGTTTTCTGAAAATGCCTTGAAAATAGAGGAAGGTGTCATGATCCCAATGAAAGAATTTTTTTTGTCCATAACAGGCAATATCATTATTTTATCTTTTCGAAATATTTCCACTGCATCACGTATTGTATTATCTATGTACAATTTAGGAACATTTTTATTCATATAATTCTTAACTGTTTGAATAAAAGAATTTTTAACGAGCATGCTATCACTCACTCCCTAATAACTTAATTCTCAATAAGGCGCTAAAACTCTCAATTGTCGGAATATTGTAATTATAACATAAGTTTCTTCAAGGAATCTTGAAGAAACTTAATTTAGTCAATTGGGAGTATTTCGGTATGTTAGTGTTTTTTGTCATGGAAGTAGAACCTTATCATTAGTAAAAATAATGATTATGAGACTGAAGAGTAATCCGAGTAAACCTATTCCATTATAAGTTTAGTAAATGAAGATGTTATGCTTTATAGATTTGAGCGACCTTTTTAGAGAACAAATTTTAAGTGGGAATATAAGATAGTAATGATTGAAATTTTGAAAGAGAAACATATTTATCAATAAAATCAAGATTTCTACTAATCGAAGAAGAGGCACAACAATACCTCACGTTTAATTTTTTTTAAACACTTTACATATTTAATTTCTAGAAGACCTGTAGGATAAGGGAAAGTTTAGTAAAACAATTGAATTTTGCATTTTATGATAAATCGTTTTTCAAAAAGCATTTTTAATTTAACAATAGTTGTCTCAAAATAGAAACACTGTGCATTTTATTAAACAAATGTTGACATTGGCGTACAGTGGACACACAACTTAAATCTACATATGGTCAATAAACCCTGGAATTATAGTTGGCATGAAAATTGCAATAAAAAAGGTGCCTACGAAGTTTTGGTTTAGGGAAGCGAAACGACAATCCAATTTTACGAACTATGGTGGTACTCAGGCAATCAATAAATTTATTGTCAAGGGGGAAACAATTTGTCAAGAAAAGTTCTATGGGAAACTCAAGGACGTGTGGCAATCATTCAACTTTCAAATTCTCCTTACAACTGTGTAGACGATCAATTTTTACAAGATTTTGATCGAACCCTGGATGAAATCGAGCTGTCTAAGGACATTCGAGGATTGGTGATTTTAAGTTCAAATAATAAATTTTTTGCAATTGGAAAGAATGGAGGGAGGAAATCTGATGAAGACCATGAGGAAGACCTGCTTTATAAGATTTTGAAAAAATTAACGCTGTATTCATTGCCAACAATCAGTATTATTTCTGGTACTGCAATTGGAACCGGATTGGAAATTGCGTTAGCATGTGATTTGCGAATTTCCAGTGAATTTTCAAAAATTGGTTTTTATAGCCATATTAGTCCCTCATCTATTGGCAAGGAATGCTTAATCGAATTGACGAGCCCTTCTAAAGCAAAAGAACTAATATGGCTTGGACAATTAATCGGGGCACAAGAAGCAGTTGATATTGGTATTATAAATCGCATATTCCCTGATTCACGTTTAATAAACGAGGGGGTAGAAATGGTCAATTCAATTATTCAACAAAAAAATTATTAAATTCACAATATATTCTGCATTAAATTGGTTGATTAATATATTTAAAAATAAATGTAGTATTTGGTGAATCAGTGTTAATTATATTTCAAAGTGAAGAAAAAGAGGTGAAAAGTCATGCCATTAGACAATATTACGAATATCTTTGAGAATAGCCCCTATAACAAACATTTAGGAATCAAATTTGAAAAATTTGAAGAAGATTCCATAGTTTGTTCCATTAAGATCACAACTTCTCATTTAAATGTAAATAAAGCTGTTCATGGTGGAGTGTTCTTTAGCATCCTCGATTCAGTAATGGGTGCAACGATACGAACAGTGGTTAACCAGCCTATTGTGACAGTGAATATGAGTATCAATTATTTTGCTCCTCTTATGAATGGAGAAGAAATGATGGCAACAGCTAAAATCTTACAACAAGGAAATAGTATTGTAACCGCTGAAGGTTTGGTGAATGACTCTAAGGGGAGTGTAGTAGCAAAGTCAATTGGTACCTTTAAAATAATGCAAATGAATAGGTAAGGATATTGACATAGCCGCAATTCAATAAGTATGGATGTTAGAAATGAAATTGGTGTTTTTTGCATGCTTTAGTCAAATCTGAAGTCATGGCTTTAAAATCCCAGCAATTAAAGCTTTAAAAAGGTTGGCAAATTAAGGGTGAAAAACCTTCATTAAATTCCTTTAGAAGGGAGTAAATATGAAAATGATCAGGAAGCTCATGGCAAAACAATTACTTATTGGAGAAGCTTTAAAATCTGCTGCACATAATGTTCCGGACAAGGAGGCATTTGTATTTGAAGATCAACGATTAACCTATCAAGAACTCCTTAAACGTACCCTTCATTTATCAGAATGGCTGCAAGGAAGAGGAATCGGTAAAGATGAAAAAGTAGGTTGCTTATTCAAAAACGGATTGCCCTTTGTTGAATTATACTTTGGAGTTAGTTTGGCAGGCGGAGTATTTGTTCCAGTTAACTTCCGTTTGGTCTCGAATGAAGTAGATTATATTCTAAATCACTCAGATGTAAAAATATTATTTATAGAAGAAGAATTTATTGAGACCATCCGCGATGTAGTAGAAAAACTCACACAAATCCAGACGATCGTTATAGTAGGATCCCCGGATAAGGATTTAGGGAAGGATGTAATTTCATATCATTCTATATACGATACACCTACTATTAATCAATCTAGAGAACAACTGAGTGACGATGATGCTCACGCAATCATTTACACCTCTGGAACAACTGGAAGACCAAAGGGAGCAGTATTAACTCATAAGAATCTTTATATGAATGGAATGAATAAGCTCTATCATTCGCAAACCAAAAAGGGAAGCAAGCATTTGCTGATTCCTCCACTTTTTCACGTAGCGGCTTTATCACTTTTAGTACAGAACTGCTTGTTGGAAGGGACAATGTTCATTCACAGAGAATTCCAACCTGTAAAAGTTCTCAAAACCCTTCATTTAGAAAAAATCAACTCGATGTTCTTAGTCCCATCTATGTGGAACTTTCTTTTCCAAGTACCTAACCTATTAGAATATAACCTAAGTTCAATGACCAGTTGCTCGACAGGAGGGGCTATTTGTCCGGTAGAAATTAAGAAAAAAATAATGACTGTTTTTAAGAATGCAAAAATACATGAAGCATTTGGACAAACAGAAATGAGTCCGTCTACGACCTATTTATCTGGTGAAGATTCACTAAGATATAATAAAACAGCTTCTGTTGGAAAACCGTCTATAAATGTTCGTGTTCGGATTGTCGATGATGAAATGAAGGACGTACCTCTTGGTGAAGTAGGAGAAATTGTATACCAGGGTCCAACAATGATGAAGGAATACTATAAAAATATAGAAGCTACGAAGGAAGCCTTTAAAGGTGGCTGGTTCCACAGTGGCGACTTAGTCCGGATGGATGAAGATGGATATATTTATGTGGTAGATCGAAAGAAAGATATGATTATTAGCGGTGGTGAAAATATTTATCCAAAAGAACTAGAAGAGGTTCTCTATAGCCATCCTGACATTTTGGAAGCAGCAGTAATTGGAGTTCCAGATGTAGAATGGGGTGAAAGTGTAAAAGTATGCATTGTATTGAAGCCTGGAAAACAATTAACGAAAGATCAAGTTATTAAATTTTGTCAAAGTAGGATAGCATCTTATAAAAAACCGCGTTTCGTACAATTTATGGACTCGCTTCCAAGGAATGCATCCGGTAAAGTCTTAAAAACAGTTTTACGCTCATATGGTCACGAAACAAACTTCATTAACTAAATGAGTCCGTTTTGAGAGATTTAAACAATAAAAGCAACTGGGGTGTATGATTTCCAGATGAAATTAGTGTAATAGTTAGAATTTTTTACCTTAAGCAAACGAGTGGAATTTCGTAAACTAACAAATTAATTTTAATAAAAGGAGTAGAGAATGTGGGAGCACTTAGTGGAATTAAGGTATTAGATTTATCAAGATTACTTCCTGGACCTTACTGCTCACTTATGATGGCAGACTACGGAGCAGAAGTAATAAAAATTGAAGAGCCAGAGCGAGGTGACTATATACGTTGGAGAAAACCAGCTATTGAAGAAATAGGTGCTAGACATTTAACAATAAATCGAAATAAAAAAAGTGTTGAATTGAACCTTAAGACAGAAGAAGGGAAAGAAATTTTTAAAAAAATGGCGGAAAGTGCTGACGTCATTTTGGAAAGCTTCCGTCCTGGGGTAATGAGTCGTCTAGGGATAGGTTTTGATGAAATCTCAAAGATTAATAGAGGAATCGTTTATTGTTCATTAACTGGATATGGGCAAACTGGACCTTATCGCGATTTACCAGGACATGATATTAATTATATCGGCTACAGTGGAATATTAGGCTTAATTGGCGAAAAAAATGGAAAACCAGTCGTTCCTGGTGTACAAATTGCAGATATAGGTGGAGGTGCATTGATGGCTCTATCTGGGATCTGTATGGCACTATTAAACAAAGAAAGAACTGGAAAAGGGCAATATATTGATATTTCAATGATGGATGGTGCCGTTACCTGGTTATATGCTTCAGCATCAGATTACTTTGCTTCAGGAAAAGTTCCAGAAAGAGGGGGAAATCGATTAGATGGTCAATATGCATTTTATCAAGTATATGAAACAAAAGATAATAAATATCTTTCTGTTGGAGCTTCCGAAGAGAAATTCTGGAAGAAAATTTGTGAATTAATAGGGAAACCTGAATGGATTGAACTTCATGGAGGTAATGATGATGTTCAAGAACAATTAAAGCTAGAAATGTCAGAGGTATTCAAGAAAAAAAATCAGCAAGAATGGTTAGACTTATTAGCTTTAGAAGAGACATGCGTAGGACCTGTCAATGATATAGAGCAAATCTTTTCGGATCCTCAAATTATCGAAAGAGAATTATTTACCGAAATGAAACATCCAGTTGCCGGTAACATCAAGCAAATTGGATTTCCAATCAAATTTTCGGAGACACCAGGAAAAATACATGCTCACGCACCGATACTCGGAGAGCACACAGAGGAGATTCTTCAGCAATTAGATTATTCAAGTGATACCATTGAAAATCTCAGAATTAGCGGGGTAATTGGTAAGAAGGTATCAGGATCCGTCGTTAAATGATTGGCAGGGATAATTTATGGGTTATCACAATTTGATAAAGGAGAACATTTATATGGGCACTCTGTTTTAACTAAAGTTTGATATGGTTTTTCCGATGAAATTCAGGAGCTTCTCAGATAACCATCCGCACTAGAAGTATATGGGTTAATGGCCCATCACAAAGCGCATAACAAGGTGGAAAAACGCTTCCATTTTTAGTGAAGTCTTTTTAAAAGATTGTTGTTTTTTGAGATTTGGTGCTTGGCTAATCTAATATAAATGTTATTAAAGTGAGGGAGAGGAATCTATTTTAAATATCTTTGAAAGGTATATAAATTAAACGTTAATCGAAGCACGCAAATAAAAAGGCATGCCTTTTTGTTTGCATTCCATGTGGAAGAGTGAATTGAAAGACATTTTAAGTATTTATGTAGAATGTTAATTATTACATTTAAATAATACAGCAGTTAGTTGAAAAAATGATTAAATTTTGGGTTGACTATTCGTTAAATAAAATTGAAAAAATTATAAAAATCAAGTAATTTAAAACACCTTGATTTGGATTATTAAGGAATATTCGTCATTTAAAAAGCTGTCGGTTGGTTAAGGGGAGTCGATGACCTCCTCAACTCGCCCCAGGAGTGGTAAGACTGATATGTATGTCTTAACGGTTGACAACGATAAAGTCTTTGTTTGTATCTTTTAAGGCAACAATGTAATTTAAAGCTTTATCCTCATTGTCTCAACACAACTTGAATCATAAAAAGACGTAATACTACAATTAAGTAGTATTATCGGCATTATAAAGGGAAATTAGTGTTTGTTTCTAGAGTAGAGTCGACATTTTAGTCATCGATGAATTAGGGACTTTTATTGCTTTGTTATACTTGTGATCAGGAGTTTTGTGGAAATAGGCGAGATAGACTAATTTATAAGTGGTCCCCGATTAATAAACTTGATGATATCTTGTTCTATCCCGAATACCTAAATACCCACTTGGGAAATTGCCATAAACAACTGAACATTTTATTATCGGAGTTTTATTGGGTTACTTTTCCTTAATAGTGTGTCTTCCACAATCGGGCGCTTTAATGGCATAAGGATTACTGAAATGATCAAACTTTTTTATAAAAGAATGATTCAATTGAATATTGTAAGGGCGTGTTTGATCAATCTTATTTTCAAAACACGCTCTTTCATTTTGTTCGTTTATCAAGTTTCTAACTAGCAATTTGATCAAACTTTATTTCAAAGCAACATAAAGCTCTTTTACTCTTGGGCATATGTCCAATTCCCTTGAGTTCCTATTATCGAGACAGGTTAAGTTACTAAACACTAAATTGTCTATTGTAATGTATTGCTGTCTCCCAATTGATACATTTGTATCATGTTATTCGTTTGTATTTATGTACAAACATCAAGAGAAGTACATTATTTCGTGATTTTATAGTGAAATATAAATTGGAACGATTCTTGCGTTGTAAATAGTCAGAGAAGTACTTCCCAAAAAAAATACCCGAAAAAAGAATTCAATATTTAGTTTAATGGTAGCTTTATAATGCTGCGATTAAACTATTTACTTCAATGGGTCGTCTAGCCTTTTTCTTTTAAAATAGGATTTTAATTGTATCAGAATAAAAACACTGTCCGATTTATCGAACAACTTTAGCCAAAAGGTACAAGCTGTATAACTATCTAGTTTTGGGTTTTGGGTGGATAACACCTTAACTAGTTGATGGACTCTCTGGTACGGATACAGTGAGGTTAATCCACATCAAACGGATTTATTGACATATTTTATTAAAGGTTTAAATAATTTGGCATAAAAATTGCATACATATAATTGAAAACCTTATGAAAGGTATAGTAAATGAAAGTGAGGTTAATTGAGGGAAAGCAATAGCGGGGTATTTGGTAAAAAGGCATCAAAATATGACATGAATATTTTGAATTTTATAATAACAAAGGTGGTAAATGGAGGCGAACAAATTATGGCGTTTGTTGAATGGAACCGAGTTGGAAAAGAAGGAGTTATAGCAGAAATTGTATTAAATCGTCCAGAAGCCAGAAATGCATTTACGACAAAGATGGCTGAAGAGATTCTTGAGATTTGTCAAACAATAGACAAAAGTAATATTAGGGCTGTTTTGATGACATCCTCTAACGATACATCATTTTGTTCCGGAGCAGATTTAAAAGAGCGAAATAATATGACTGAAACAGAATGGAAGGAACAGCATGAACTATTTCAGAAAATGTTTAATAGCATTCAAGATATGAGGCAGCCGGTTATTGCAGTAGTAGATGGGTACGCATTAGCTGGAGGTTTTGAAATTGTTTTAAATTGCGACATGATTGTAGCAGCAGAAACCGCAATATTCGGGTTGCCCGAAGTAACAAGAGGAATTATGCCTGGCGGTGGAGGTACAAGATTATTGGCTAAACGAATTGGTGTTCATCGTGCAAAAGAATGGGTTTGTACAGGAAGTATGGTTTCCGGTGAAGAAGCTGATCGAGCAGGACTTTTAAATATCCTTGCGAAATCAAATGAATTACGAGAAAAAGCGCTAGAATTGGCTGGGAAAATTGCTGTTAATGCTCCTTTAGCTGTTCAAAATTGTAAAGCATCTATAGATGAATTATTTGGAATGCCAAATAAAGAAGCTAGGAAAATAGAAATAAGTTATTACAATCGATGTATCAATACCGAGGATCGTTTAGAAGGAGTCCGCGCTTTTGTCGAAAAGCGTTTACCACAGTTTTCTGGTAAATAAATTAGCATATTCATATAAAAGAAAAGGGTGTGAATAAAAAGGTGACGTATAAAAATTTGCAAATTACAACGCATAACGGAGTTTGTACTGTTAAATTAAATCGTCCAGAAGTCAGAAATGCTCTCGGTTTAGAAATGAGGGAAGAGCTAAGAGATTTTTTCACCCAAATGAAAAATAATAATGAAGTAAAAGTCATTGTTTTAACAGGTGAGGGGAAAGCTTTTTCAGCTGGTGGTGATTTAAGTGCTTTAAAAGAAATTGATGCTTTTACAGGAAGAAAACGGTTACAGTCTGGTCATGAAATGATTCATTCAATCTTAAATTTAGAAAAGCCTGTAATAGCGGCAATAAACGGTACGGCTGCCGGGGCTGGTGTTAGCCTTGCGTTAGCTTGCGATATGATTGTAGCTAGTCGTTCATCCGCTTTGATACAGAGCTTTGTAAAGGTAGGGTTAATCCCGGATCTCGGTTCTATTCACTTTTTACCAAGATTAATAGGCCGTCACCGTGCACTAGAGTTAATGTTTTTAGGGGAAAAAATTACTGCAGAACAGGCACAAAATATTGGAATCATTAATCGTGTTGTTGAAGATGATTTTCTAATGGGAGAAGTAAACTCTATAGCATTAAAGCTTGCTGAAGGACCTGATATGGCATTAGGTTTAATGAAAAAGTTAGTAAACAAAAGTGTTCTGACAGACATTAACGATACTCTTGAATTAGAGGGGTTTGCTCAAGGGATGTGTTTTGAATCAGATCATTTTAAAGAAGGTGTCAAGGCTTTCTTTGAAAAACGCAAACCTCAATTTCAAAAAACAAAAGCGCAAGCGCCTAGCTAAGGCTAGGGATTGCAGTCAAAAACCGCGACTTCCGGTCGCAACGGCTGCACATGCACGTCCTACCCTTCGGAGCTGTATGTCGTGCACTCTAAAGTAAGCATTTTATAATTTCCTAATCGAAAATCAATAAACTATTTAATAGGAGGAATTCTTTATGACAGCATCAACTGTAAAAGTAAATACTCAATTCCATGATGAATTAAGACAAAGCGTTCGCAATGTTTGCAGCAAATACTCTGACTCTTATTGGAGAGAATTAGACGCAAAATTAGCATATCCAGATGAATTTGTTAATGAGATTACTAGAAACGGATTTTTAGCTGCTCTTATTCCAGAAGAGTATGGTGGATCTGGTCTTGGAATAACAGAAGCTTCTATTATTTTAGAAGAAATTAATCGTTCAGGTGGAAATGCAGGAGCTTGTCACGCTCAAATGTACACAATGGGTACACTGCTTCGACATGGTAATATTGAACAAAAGGAGAAATATTTACCGAAAATTGCTGATGGCTCATTAAGATTGCAAGCATTTGGTGTAACTGAACCAAATACTGGTACAGATACGACGAAATTAACCACTTTCGCCGAGCGTAGAGGAGATAAGTATATTGTAAATGGACAAAAGGTATTTATTTCACGGACAGAACATTCAGACTTAATGATCTTACTTGTCCGGACGACTCCACTTGAGCAAGTGAAGAAAAAGACAGAAGGGCTTTCTGTTTTGCTAGTCGATCTTAGGGAAGCAATTGGTAATGGCCTATCCATTAAACCTATCCGTACGATGATGAACCATGCAACTACTGAGTTATTTATTGAGGATTTAGAAGTACCGGTTGAAAATCTTATCGGAGAAGAAGGGCAAGGTTTTAAGTATATTTTAGATGGTATGAATGCAGAACGTATTCTGATTGCTGCAGAATGTATTGGAGATGGTCGGTGGTTCATAGAGCGAGCTACAAATTATGCAAAAGAAAGAGTTGTTTTCAATCGACCTATCGGACAAAATCAAGGGATTCAATTTCCGATTGCTCGTGCACATGTAAATATAGAAGCAGCAGATCTTATGCGTTTTAAGGCAGCTCAATTATTTGACTCTGGTCAAAAATGTGGGGCGGAGGCTAATATGGCTAAGCTTCTTGCTGCAGATGCTTCATGGGAAGCAGCAAATTCTGCCCTACAAACACATGGCGGTTTTGGATTTGCAGAAGAGTATGATGTAGAACGAAAATTCAAAGAAACGAGATTATATCAAGTTGCACCTATTTCTACAAATCTAATTCTTTCTTTTGTAGCTGAACATGTTCTAGGATTACCGAGATCGTATTAATTCAGGGGGATGGTCCAGTGTTTATTCCTAAGGAAATTGAAATTATTGAAGTAGGGCCTCGTGATGGTTTACAAAATGAGCCCGAAGCGATATCGACAGAACAGAAGAAAGAATTAATTACCCAGCTAGCAAAAGCAGGATTTTCACGTATGGAAACCACATCTTTTGTTCATCCGAAGTGGGTACCGCAAATGGCTGATTCTGAGGAAATTGCACGTTTCTGTAATGAACTTGGAATTAATTATATTGCGTTAACACCCAACTACAAGGCCTTGGAACGCGCAATTGAAGCAAAATCCCCTCAAATTGCAGTATTTGTAGGGGCAAGTTCTGAATTCAATAAAAAGAATATTAATAAAACAACTTCAGAATCATTAGAAGAGTGTAAGCCAATGTTCGCCAGAGCAAAAAAAGAAGGAATGTTTATTCGAGCTTATATTTCAATGGCTTTCACTTGTCCTTTTCAAGGGCCTGTAATATTTGATGAAGTGAAAAATGTTTGTGAGCGCTTTATTGAGTTTGGAGCAGATGAAATAGATGTAGGAGATACAAACGGGCAGGCTGATCCCAAAATGGTGTATGAGCGATTTTCTAGATTACGGGACCAATATCCGGATACTACCTTTGTAGGACATTTTCATAATACAAAAAAAATGGCGTTAGCAAATGTAATCGCCTCTATGCAGGCAGGTATATCGAAGTTTGATAGCTCTGTTGGAGGTCTTGGGGGTTGTCCGTATACTCCCGGGGCAACGGGCAATGTTTCAACAGAGGAATTATTAAACATGGTCTCACGTATGGGGTGTCAAACAGGAATTGATTATAACGAACTAATAAAAGTAGGACCTTTAGCCAAAAGTCTTTCAACAAGGTAATAAATAACATATAAGTTAGGAGAGGTTAAGATGAGAAATGCAGTCATTATTGATTCTGTTCGTACTGCAGTCGGTCGAATGGGTGGAACATTAAAAGATGTAGAGGTTGATTATTTAGCTGCAAAAGTACTGGACGAAATTTTGATCCGTACGGGTATCGATAAAAGGGACATTGATGAAGTGATTATCGGTCAGGCAAAACAAAGTACAGATTCACCTAATTTGGCTCGCTTAGCACTTTTACGCGCTGAATTCCCAATTGAAATTACAGGGTATACTGTCCATCGTCAATGTGGATCCGGTATACAAGCTATGAATAGCGGGGCTCAGCAAATAATGTGTGGATTATCAGATGTAATAATTGCGGGTGGAGCAGAAAGTATGAGTACAGCACCGTTCTATCTCCGAAATGCACGTTTTGGATATAGAGCAGGAAATGGTGAAATTTTGGACCCTAATACTGAAAGTCAGCCACGGGCACAGCCTATTGAAACATACGGACATTTAACAATGGGTATGACAGCAGAAAACTTAGCAGAAAAATACTCCATTTCTCGTACAGAACAAGATGAATTTGCTCTTAGAAGTCAAGAAAATGCCCAAAGAGCTATATCGACAGGATTGTTTACCGATCAAATTGTTCCCTTTGAAGTAAAGACAAAAAAAGGATTGGTCCCATTTAAAGTTGACGAACATCCAAGAGAAACAAACATGGAAAAATTATCTCAGTTAAAGCCGGTTTTTAAAGAAAACGGTACGGTTACTGCAGGCAATACAAGCGGACGTAATGATGGGGCAGGAGTTGTATTGTTGATGTCTGACGAAGCGGCAGAACGCTTTGGTAAAAAACCGAAAGCGAAAATTATTGCTCAAGCGGCAGCAGGTGTATCACCAGAGATTATGGGAATTGGCCCTGCTCCTGCAACACGAAAAGCATTGAAACAAGTAGGATTAACAATCGATGATATCGGACTTATTGAGTTAAACGAGGCGTTTGCAGCACAGTCTCTTGCTGTTATTAAAGAACTAGGACTTAATATTGACCGTGTTAACGTTAATGGTGGTGCAATTGCTTTAGGTCATCCAATCGGTGGAACTGGTGGCGTTTTAATGACAAAATTGCTTCATGAAATGGAAAGACGTGGAGAAAAGTATGGATTAGTCACATTTTGCATTGGCGGTGGCTTAGGAATAACTACTGTAGTCGAGAATATGCAAGTTTGAAATATTTAATGGCGTTTTAAAAAAAATCTTAATAATCAAGTGCACGTTTGTTTAAAAGGCAATTCATTGATTTATTACAATAACGGCGGAGGTGAAATAATCATGACAATCAAAAAGTGGGCTACTCTATATAACACGCGACAAACAAGCGCTGAACAGGCGATTTCTACTATCCAGTCTTTTCAAAAGGTCTTTCTTGCACCTTTTTGCAATGAACCGCAAACACTAGTAGAGGAACTGGTTCGCCAAAAGGCACGTTTACAGAATGTTTATCTATATAATGCAGTTATTGGCAGTCCATGTATATATGCTGATCAAACGTGTCACTCACACTTTAAAATTCGTACTTTTTTGGGGTCTTCTCTCTTAAAAAGTGCATATATGAATTACGCATGTGACTATTTACCGGTTAATCTCTCAGAAATACCTCGCTGGGTAGACCAAGAAAAAATAGACGTAGCCCTTATACAAGTATCATCCCCAAACGATGAAGGCTATTGTAATTTAGGGTTGTCCGTAGATACAGTACAAACCTTAATTAAAAGAGCAGCAACAGTTATTGCACAAGTAAACAATGAACTACCTCTCACATATGGAGAGACACTTGTACATGTATCAGAGATTGATCAATTTGTGCTTTCCGATCGGCCATTACTTTCTATTCCGAATGGAAAACCGTCAGAAGATGATATGAAAATAGGAAGATACGTTGCAGAATTGATACCTGATCATGCTACCATTCAAGTAGGGCTTGGGAAGATTGCGGATAGTGTCTTAATATCTCTTAAATCGAAAAAAGGCCTTGGTATTCATTCAGGATCGATCACAGATCCTGTTACAGAGTTAATCGATCTAGGCGTTATTACGAATGAGCATAAAGAGATTAATCAGTATAAAACAGTATGTACAACTTTAACTGGAACAAAAGAATTATATAAATATTCCCACATGAATAAAGAAATTCAATTATACCCCTCAGATTATACACACAATCCTGCAGTTATATCAAAAATGCGTAATTTTCATTCTATCAATTCGGCATTAGAAGTTGATCTATCGGGTCAAATAAATGCTGAGCAAGTGGGCGATTTCCCAGTAGCAGGAGTTGGCGGACAAATGGATTTTATTCATGGAGCAAGACTTTCAAAAGGTGGCAAGGCTATTATTGCTCTTCCTTCCACAGCCAAAAAAGGGGCTCAATCACGAATAAAAGTTAAAATTCCATATGTTACATCTATTAAATCTGAAATTGATTACGTTGTAACGGAGTTTGGAATTGCATCTCTGTTTGGAAAATCACTCAGTGAGAGGGCACAAGCTTTAATAGCAATTGCTCACCCTGATTTCCGTGATGAACTTCATTCAGATTTTGAAAAAAATATGAGATAGGTTTTAAAAAAAATATAAACTTCACTTCTTAATGATACAAGAAGTGGCTAGAATCACCTCAATTACCAAGTATTTTAGAGTTTATTAGACAAATTTCAAATTATTAAATACCTAATTACTGGAAGGCAAATGCAGAAAGTAAAAAAATGAAGGGGTGGATAATTATGAAAAAATTAGAAAATAAAGTTGCGATTGTTACAGGCGCTGGACGGGGAATCGGAAGAGAAATATCCTTACTACTTGCTAATGAAGGAGCAAAAGTAGTCGTCAATGATTTAGGAGGCAGTTCTGATGGTAAGGGTAATGATACAAAAGTAGCAGACGAAGTTGTTCAGGAAATTAGAGAGTTAGGTGGAGAAGCAGTAGCTAATTACGAATCAGTTGCAGAATATGATAGCGCAAACAAAATTGTGGAAACGGCAATTACTGACTTTGGTCGTATTGATATTGTGGTAAATAATGCAGGAATTTTAAGGGATCGTATGCTTTTTAAAATGAGTGAAGAAGAATGGGATGCAGTCATCTCGGTTCATTTAAAAGGTTCCTTTAATATGACAAGAGCAGCTGCACCCTATTTCAAGGAACAAAAAAGCGGGCGATTTATTAACTTCACTTCAACATCAGGCTTAATTGGTAATGTTGGTCAAGCTAACTATGCTGCTGCAAAATTAGGGATTGCTGGTCTTAACAAAATAACAGCTTTAGACATGGCTCGCTATAATGTAACCGCTAATGCTGTAGCTCCATTTGCTTGGAGTAGGTTAATTGGCTCCATTCCAACTGATACAGATAAGGAAAAAGCTAGAGTGGATAAACTAAAACAGCTATCACCAGCTCACATTGCACCGTTAGTAGCCTTTTTATGTTCAGATGAAGCTTCTGATGTTTCAGGACAAATATTTGGTGTTAGAGGCAAGGAGATCATGGTCTTTTCTCAACCTCGTCCGGTTCGGTCAGTTTATAATGCAGAAGGATGGACGATTGATAGTCTAAATTCTATTATAGGATCTTTACAATCGAGCTTTACACCACTTGAAGTAAGTGCTGATGTATTCCCGTATGAACCGTTAGTTTGATGATTATTAATCAATTAGGTGCTTAATAAATAGTTTCACCAGCAGGATTTGCAAATTAGGAACGGTATTTATTAGTTGTAGATTGCTTTGTGAATTGTGCTTGAAACCGGGAAATAACCTATTAACAAACATTTAAAGATTATGCTGTATAGTAAAAAAGAAGGCTTTCTCTATACATCAACAGTAAATCTTAAAAAAGAAAGATATCTCAAACTATCAAATATCAGCTCCAGAGTTTGGTCAGCATATGAATGATAATAATCTGAAAGAACATTCATACTAGGGGGGAAGTGATTGT
Organism: Peribacillus sp. NPDC055009; assembly: GCF_053608705.1. NCBI lineage: Bacteria > Bacillati > Bacillota > Bacilli > Caryophanales > Bacillaceae > Peribacillus > Peribacillus sp. NPDC055009. The sequence continues at coordinate 145,496 of NZ_JBSGVZ010000005.1, forward strand.
GATAAATATTGATAATATATCTCGACTATCAATCTACGAGATGTTAAAACAAACGGCGTTAGAATATCCTGATCAATTAGCTGTGATAGATGGTCGAATTAAGTTGAATTATACTCAGTTAAAGGAATTCGTAGATACTTTTGCCTCGGTCTTATATAAGAAAGGGTTTCAAAAAGGGGATCGAGTCGGTTTAATGGTACCAAATAGTATTCATTATATAATTTCTTATTATGCTACTCTGCGTTTAGGTGGAATTGTGGTGCAAGTTAATCCTTTATATCAAACATCTGAGCTCGAGTATATGCTAGATGACGCAAATCCAAAATGGTTCATTTGCGAACGGCATCAATCTGAAAAGTTCAAATTAATAAAGCGATTTGAAAACGTTAAGGTACTTTTCACTAAGGATGAGAACAACCTTGATCAAATATTATTAAAAGAAAATAATTCTGAACTTCCTCCACTAAATATTGATCCAAAAGAAGATTTGGCTGTATTACAGTATACGGGTGGAACAACGGGCAAATCTAAAGGAGTTATGCTGACACATTTTAATATAATTTGCAATATTCATCAATCTGGGGAAGTTATCTCAACGGTAATGAAAAAAGGTGAAGAGCGAATATTAGGTGTTGCACCTCTAACCCATGCTATGGCCATGACGAATATGAATAATACTGTACGAATTGCAGCTACATATATTATTCTAGATAAATTCGAAGTAAACAAGGTATTGCAGGCTATTAGTATATACAGACCAACTATGATGACAGGCTCACCTACTATGTATATTGCTTTATTGAACCATCCAGATCTAGGAAAGTATGACTTATCTTGCTTTAAAATCTGTGTTTCCGGTTCTGCCCCCCTTCCTGTAGAAGTCTTAAAAGAATTAGAACGAAAATCTGGAGCGCGTATTTTTGAAGGATATGGTTTATCAGAAGCAACAACATCAACTCATCGAACTCCAGTAAAAGGAGAACGGAAGATTGGTAGCGTGGGAGTCCCAATACCTTTAACAGAATCTAAAATAGTAAATGTAGAAACAGGTACTAAAGAGTTGGCGCCTGGCGAGAGTGGTGAGCTTATTATAAAAGGGCCGCAAGTAATGAAGGGTTACTGGAATAAACCTGAAGAAACCGCTCTTACGATTCGTGATGGCTGGCTATATACAGGAGATATAGCAATGCGTGATGAAGATGATTATTACTTTATAGTAGGTAGAAAAAAAGATATGGTCATTGCGGGTGGGTTGAATATTTATCCAGCTGAAGTCGAGGAAGTACTGTATCAAAATCCTGAAGTTGCTGAAGCGTGTACGTTTGGTGTGCCTGATTCGTACCTTGGTGAAAAATTATTAGCAATCGTGGTATTGAAAAAGGATGCAAGTATTACCGGAGAAGATTTAATAAGCTGGTGTGAAGGTCGATTGGCAAGATATAAAATACCACGAGTAATTGAATTTCGTGACGAGCTTCCTAAGACATCAGTGGGAAAAATTTTAAGACGCAAACTTGTAGAAGAGTTCAAAGAGAAGGTAGATTCACTGCCAAAAAAATAAATTTGATCCTTAAAAAATATAAACTTGGAATTTTACTTTATGTTTAAAACTACTAGTTAAATTAAAAGGAGTGTCTTTATATGAATTTTACATTATCATCCGAATTAATAGAAATGAAAAATACAATCAGAGATTTTGTTGATAATACAGTGGATCCCCTTGCTGATCAGATTGAAAGGGACGATAGAATACCAGATCATATAATGAAAATGAGTAAGGAACTAGGATTATTTGGGCTTAGCATTCCAGAGGAGTATGGTGGTTTAGGAATTGATATGGTAGGAAAATGTGCGATTTACGAAGAAATTGGTCGTACATCAAATGGATATACAACTGTTATTGGTGCTCATACTGGTATTGGTTCAGTTGGGATTGTTGAGATGGGTAATGAAGATCAAAAAATAAAGTATTTACCAAGGATGGCAACTGGAGACCTTATTGGAGCATTCGCATTAACTGAACCGAGTGCCGGTTCAAATGCCGTTGCCTTAAAGACAAAAGCAATCCGAAAAGGTGATAAATATATTCTTAATGGCTCTAAACATTATATCACGAACGGTCCTATTGCCGATGTATTTACGGTTATGGCTGTTACTGATCCTAATAAAGGAGCAAAAGGAATCACCTCCTTTATCGTTGAAAAAGATTGTAAAGGATTAGTGATCGGGAAAACTGAAGAAAAAATGGGACTAAGAGGCTCTCATTCTTCTGAAATCTTTTTTGAGGATTGTGAAGTTCCGGTAGAAAATGTACTTGGTGAAGAAGGACTAGGATATGTAAATGCTTTAAAAATTCTTGCGAATGGTCGTGCAGGTCTAGCGGCCCGAAACCTTGGCTCCTGTCAAAAGTTATACGAATTATCTGTCAAGTATGCACATGAAAGAGAGCAGTTCGGCAAACCAATCTTTGATCAGCAAATTATTCAGCATTACTTAGCTGAAATAGCATTAGACGTTGAAACATTAAGGTCTGTTACCTATAGAGTCGCTTGGATGGTTGATCAAAAAATGAACGTGATCAAAGAAGCAGCAATGGCAAAACTTCTTGGTTCCGAAATATATAATCGAATCGCGGACAAGGCTGTACAAATTCATGGCGGTATTGGATACATTAAAGATTTTCCGATTGAAAGATATTATCGTGATGCACGCATCACAAAAATCTATGAGGGAACTTCAGAAATTCAAAAGAATATTATTGCGGCTCAAATACACAGGGAATACTTAAAAACGGCACCATCCGTTTATGTTTAATTAAGGCTTACTAAACAAAAAGTCTAATAGTTAACAGCGAAGGCGCTTGGAACTTTAAAATTGGGATATTGAGGAAAGATATGAATCAAAAAACTGTTATTATTACAGGCGGTGGCAGTGGTATTGGAAAAGCATGGCTAAAATTCGAATAAGAGGTAGCTATTCCCATTCAAAATGCAAGTACCAGCATCTCAGTACCAGCAAAAGATGCATCTGGAAAAATATCCGTTACAAAAGTTACGCCAAACATGCCGACTATTAATCCAGTTGAATACTACACAACTAAAGGGAAAATGGAGAAGTATGCAAAAGTAACAGGGAAAATTGGAACAAAAATCTATTCAGCCAATGCTAATGCCTACGGAACATGAAATGTAAATTTTTCCAAATCCAAAAGTTGGTACTAAAATCATTTTAAATGAAACAGACACAAAAGGTCGTGTGAGTGTCAAAAGATCTGTCACAGTATCAAAGAATTTTGATAAAAAAAGAGCAGAGGTAAATTTATAGACTCTGCTTTTTTTTGTGTCAATGTAAGAGTTAAACTAAAACTCTTTTAGAAGGGCATTAACTTCGAATTTCAGAAAATAACGCGGTTTCAGCTGGAAATAGTGTAGAACGAAAAGAAGCAGGATATGTTTTGTGAATCACATTTGAAAAAATATTCATGAAAAACGATCGCCCAAGAGGTGCTCGTTTTTTAGTAGATAGATTGACGAAGTTCTTATTTAAGTCATGAATGCAAAAATTGACCTTTATAAAGAAATTGGAGGTAGTTTTGTAATAGCCTCCCCTCAACCGTCTGGGGTAGGATATTTTTTATTGGTAGCAGGCGATCCTAATAATCCGGCAGTCGGATTAACAATCGATGGTCCATCTTTTACCTTCCAGGGCAATCGTGTGTATTCTACTCGTTTTACTTCTCCTTCTTCTCCACCAGTTCCGAGTGTTTTTAAAATTTAGTTTCATTTGAGTTGACAAATTACCTGATTCAACCTATTTATTCTTCTAATCCCTCCGGTTTTTACAATCCAGAAGGATACAATTTATTATCGATATCTAGGGTGCGCAAGCTAGCTGTTTAGAATCTCCACCAATAGCCAATCAATCATTTATGTAAATAAAGCTGGTAATGATGTTACTGCTGACTATAGTGAAAAAATCCATTAATCCTTAAGCGACGGAACCCCCTGTCTTAGTATTTTTTATACTCAATTTAAAATTTAATCTATTGAATTTCACTTTCTCACCTATTGCCTAATTAATGAAGATGCTGATGTGATCCATTTTTTCGATAGGCAGGACCTTTAAAATCCATTCATTTTAAATGGAAAAATGGTAAAGTTAGAGGGGATTGAAGATTTCTTTAGAATACTGACCCTCTCCAAGCGGTTGTAGCTGCCGAATGGAAGGAGGGAAATTAAAAAATTAATATATGATATAAGACTTAGAAGGAAATTCACAAAAAGTATTTGCAGAGGAGTAGCGCATATGGACAATTACTTATCAATCAGTGAAATGGCTTCCATTCACAGTATCTCAAGGCAAACACTCATTTATTACGATAAGATCGGTTTATTTAAACCGGTACATATAGATGAACATGGTTATCGATATTATAGTGCCATTCAGATTCCGTTTCTAAGGGAAATTTGCTTTTTGAAGTCGATTGGCATCAAACTGAATGATATTAAGGACCATATAGGAAATCGGAATTTAACCACTGCCATGTCACTTTTGGAATTTCATCAAGAATTCATTGATAAAGAAATAAATGCCTTGATGAATACCCGTACATTTATTCAACAGAGATTAATGAAATATTCAGAAGCCAAAAATATTAAAAGTGAATTGGATAAACCTATTATAGAAGAATTTCCTGAAAGGCATGTCTTATTTATACCATTTGAAAATGATTTGTGCCGTGAAGAATTACATTTAACGCTTATGAAAGCTTGGAATGTATTAAGTAAACATGAAATGCTTCCGTCTGAGGGATTTGGCACGGTTATTTTAAAGGATAAACTTGGAATGGATGATGTTTTCGAGGGTGCGGGAATATATACTGCATTACCTTTTATAGATCCTGATATGGATAACATGATGACGTTGCCTGCTGGGCAATATGCCTGTGTATATAAATATGGAATGCCATATAACATTGAGTTTTTAAATGAATTGGTTCAATGGATCAGTGAAAATCACTATAGAATTATTGGGGACGTTGTGGACGCTTGCTTATTGGATACGACCTTTTACGAGAATGATAGTAGTGTTGATTTTTGTCAGCTGCAAATCCCTGTAGAGAAAATTACTTGAATTTTCAAATATCCATTGACTGTATAGTAGAAATACACTTTAGAATATCAATTGTAACCGATAACATATAGGTTATTTGAATGTGACTATACATAGGATACTGATCTTAAAGTGACAGGGGGATTTATTATGTCTGAAAAAATGAATAAAGTGACAGATTTACGTTCTGCGCTGGAACTACTGAAGTCGATTCCAGGACAATTGATTGAAACGGATGAACCAGTCAATCCTCATGCTGAATTATCTGGCGTGTATCGTCATATCGGTGCTGGCGGGACAGTGATGCGTCCAACAAAAATCGGTCCTGCCATGGTTTTCAATCATGTTTTGGGTCATGAAGATTCAAGCGTGGTAATCGGACTTTTAGCCAGCCGGGAAAGAGTCGGCCACATGCTGGATACAAAACCCGAGCGGCTCGGGTTCCTTTTAAATGAAGCTGTAAAAAACCCAATTGATCCAATCACCATTTCGAATGATAAAGCGAAAGCTCAAGAAGTGGTTCACTATGCAGAAGATCCCGGTTTCGATATTAGAAAATTAATACCTGCGCCTACGAATACAGAGGAAGATGCAGGTCCGTATATCACCATAGGAATGTGCTATGCCTCTGATTCAGAAACCGGTGAATCTGATATAACGATACACCGATTATGTTTACAAAGTAAAGATGAGATGTCCATGTATTTTGTTCCTGGCCGTCATTTAGAAGTTTTTCGTGAAAAGGCTGAAAAAGCAGGAAAACCGTTACCAATTTCCATTAGTATCGGTGTTGACCCTGCTATTGAAGTCGCTGCTTGTTTTGAAGCACCTACGACTCCCCTTGGCTTTAATGAGCTGAGTGTTGCAGGGGCGATCAGGAAAGAAGCGGTAGAGTTGGTCCAATGCTTGACAATTGATGAAAAAGCTATCGCGAATGCTGAATATGTAATAGAAGGGGAATTGGTTCCCGGAGTGCGCGTTCGGGAAGATCAAAACACCAATACTGGAAAAGCAATGCCGGAATTCCCTGGTTATACAGGTTCAGCTGTTGCGGATCTGCCTCTAATCAAAGTGAAAGCCGTAACGCACCGAGTCAATCCAATCATGCAAACAGTTATTGGTCCAAGTGAGGAGCATGTTAATATGGCTGGCATTCCAACTGAAGCAAGCATTCTGCAAATGGTGGAAAAGTCCATGCCAGGCAAATTATTGAATGTTTATGCCCATACTTCAGGAGGAGGTAAATACATGGCTGTTCTTCAATTCAAGAAAAGTCAGCCAAGTGATGAAGGGCGCCAAAGACAAGCTGCACTATTGGCATTCTCTGCCTTTTCTGAACTTAAGCATGTATTCATCGTGGATGAAGATGTGGATCCCTTCGATAGCAATGATGTTTTATGGGCGTTAAATACTCGTTACCAAGGTGATGTTGATACGGTTTTCATTCCTGGAGTGCGCTGTCACCCGTTAGATCCTACACAAGATCCCGCATACAGCCCTACCATTCAGGAAAAGGGAATTTCCTGTAAAACCATTTTTGACTGCACAGTACCATTTCATTTAAAAGATGAATTTAAAAGGTCCGAATTTAAAGAGGTGGATCCAAGTCGATTCATTCCTGGATTTTCCAATGCATAAGTTTCCATAAAGTTTCGATTCGATGACTAATGTAAGGAGGGGAATTAATGAAAATCATTGTTGGAATAACAGGAGCGACTGGAGCCATTTTCGGAATTAGGATTCTTCAGATGCTTAAAAGCAGTGAAGTGGAGACCCATTTAATCATGTCCCCGTGGGCACATGCCACCATTCAACATGAAACATCATATTCTGTTAAAGAAGTGGAGGGATTAGCTGATCATTCCTATTCTTACAAAGATCAAGCAGCAAGAATTTCAAGTGGATCGTACCGGGTTGATGGCATGATCGTAGCACCTTGCAGTATGAAAACACTAGCTTCCATTCGCATGGGGCTAGCGGATAATTTATTAACGCGATCTGCTGACGTCATGTTGAAAGAAAGAAAAAAATTATTACTAATGACTAGAGAAACCCCTCTGAATACGATTCATTTGGAGAATATGACGGCGCTTTCCAAAATGGGGACCATTATATTCCCTCCGATGCCAGCCTTTTATAATCATCCTGAGAATGTTAACGATATCATTGATCATCTGGCTTATCGTGCGTTAGATCAATTTGAAATCGATACTCTCGGTGCGAAACGGTGGGACGGAATGAAATATCGCACCAAAATATAACAGATTACTAGGGAATTAAAGAAAAAGGTGAAAAAATGAATGGGATGAAAATGCCAGAAGAGATATTCGACTTGTTAAATGGTAAAGAACTTGTCGATAAGCAGCATGAAGCCATGATGCTGTTAACGATAAGTGAAGAAGGATGGCCGCATACTGCAATGATTAGCGTAGGTGAGATCGTAGCGGTAAGCCGGAAGGAATTAAGGATTGGCCTATGGCCGGATACTTCGACTACAGCCAATGTCATTCGTACCCATAAAGCTACACTGGTTTTGTTTTGGAAAGGTAAAGCACAATATATTCGCCTTTCATTAGAGAGATTAAAAGAACTGCCATATGTCCAATATAAAAGAGTAAGATTCCACGCCCAAATAGTAGAGGCACGGGAGGATATGGCTAAGTATGCTGAAATACGCTCTGGAATTAAAATCGACTTGAAAAACCCTAAAGAAGTTGTTGAACGTTGGAGTGAGACCATAGGGGATCTCCTTCAATAAAATTCCCAGGTACCGACTTTAAGTTACTGAGAAATCTAAATTATCAAATAATAATTGTAAAAATCAGAACTTCATGTAAAATGGAATCATTACATGTATTTATAACTTGCCTATTCATTAACCATTAAAAAAAGCCCTTTTTTAATGAAAATTAATGAACTGACTGGCTATCTTAATTTCTCGATCAAGTTACCTTGATGGTGAAGTTAAGATAGCTTTTTTTATTAAATATGCTGGCTGATTTATGTTAATAACCATGAAATGGGGAATGTCACTATGGAAATGTATGTAAAGGAATTGGGGAACAAAAGGATTCAAATTGCAGATTATCCTGGAGAGAAAGGGCCAATCATCGCCATACATGGTTTAACGGGTAATCATAAGCAAATGCATTATTATGCAGAAATGTTAAAAGGCGAGTACAGAGTCATCTCGATTGACCTAAGAGGGAGGGGAAATAGTTCGAGGGCAGATGTACAGTCTTCACTTTTTAAACATGCAGAAGATGTAATTGAGTTAATTCAAGAATTAAAGGTTGAAAATCCGATTTTGATAGGGTATTCAATGGGAGCCTTCATCTCAAGCGTTGTAGCAAGCAAATTAACCTCGGTACAGGCCTTGATATTATTGGATGGTGCGGCCATTTCCTCTCAACAACAAAGGGACATCGTACAACCATCACTAGGCCGATTAAGTAAAGAATATGAATCTCAGGAAAGTTATATTGCTGAAATTAAGGAAATCTATAGCCGTTTGGGTATCAAATGGACGGATCACCTGCAAAGTGTGGCGGAGTATGAGGTTCATGAAGTGGATGGTCACTGGGAGAATAAATCATCAGAAGATAGCATTCTTAGGGATTTTGATAGTTTTTATTCTTTTGTCCCTAAAGAGATTTGTAGACAAATTTCCTGTAAAACGTTATTGGTGTATGCCAGTGGGAAAATAGGGGAATTTCCTCCATTATTTTATGAAGAAGCCTATGCTGATACGAAGAAATATACGCCTGATATCGAAATGATCGTTTCTACATGTAATCACTATACAATGGTGTTTGAAAATAGAGTGGAGATTAATGAAGGAATAAAATCTTTTTTAAAACGAATTTGATTTTTTGCAGTTATTTTTAAAAAAAGATATTGAAATTAACAGAAAATAGTGTAATATTAAGAATATATAAAAAACTTAATTATTGCCTATTCATTAGCTATTAAAAAATAACCTTTTTTAATAACAACTAGTGAACAACTGGCTACCTTAAACACCTGCTGTCATTTATTGATAGTAATGTTTAGGGTAGCCATTTTTGTCGTGATAATGTAAACGCTTAATGAATTTGGGGGTTTTATGGTTGAAAATCATTGATTTAACATTGGAACTTTACGATGGTCTAGTTACAAATATTGATTTACCTGCAATAGGCATTAAAGATGAACCTCTTGAACAAAAGGGGAAATCTGATTCACTTCCTAGAGGATACCGTTCCAAGTTGATTTCTTTTTCTGACCATAGTGGGACTCATGTCGATGTGCCTTCACATTACTTTGAAAACGGGGAGTCGGTTGAAAACATCAATCTGAAGAATATGTTTGGTGATGCCCTCATACTGGATGTAAGCATGTTAAAAGCGACACATGAACCGGTTACGAAAGCTTTACTTGAAGAGGCGGAACGCAGGCAGGGGGTGTATGTAGAAAAAAACGATATCGTCCTCATCAGGACATGGGGGAAATCATGGGGGGAAGAAGGCTTTTTTGAAGCGCAGGCCTTAGATGATAGTGTGGCCCAATGGTTTATTGAAAAGCAAATACATATTGTCGGTTTGGATTTGCCCAATGCCGATTTGAACCAGGACTCAGAAAGCGGAATTCATCAAAAATTACTGAACCATGATATATATATCGTTGAAAATCTAGTGAATCTTGAAAAATTACCTAAGCATTCTCGCTTTCTTTTTTTCGGGATCCCTTTAAAACTAAAAAATGCAACAGCCTCACCTATAAGGGCACTTTCGATACTTGATTCACAATTAATATAAAGAGGTGCAGACGAATGAGCGAGGGATTATTGTATTTCAAAGAAGTTTATGATGTTGTACCAGGCTGGGTGAAAAAAATGCACGATTATAGCCCCTATGCACTTGATCACTATACCAACTTACGCAGTAACATCATGCAAGAGGGAGCCTTGACGAAGAAGGAGAAAGATATATTACTGGTAGGCATGAATGCTGCGAGGTTGTATGAACGAAGTATGGTTTACCATACAAAAGGGGCAATCGATGGCGGGGCAACATTACCTGAACTGGTGGAATATCTAATAGTTTCATACTTATATAACGGAACAGAAGCATTAAAAACAGGAATGAAGTCTTTGGAGTATGCTCTTACACTTAAAGGCATTCGATATCCCGAAATAAGTGGCCATCAAGGAACAGCAGAAGAAATCCTGCTTTATATGATTGAACTATTAGGGGATGAGGAGACGGGATTCGTCTCGAATGTTTTGAAACTGGTTAAATCGGAAGACCAAAACTCCCTCAAAGATTATATATTAAGTGATTCAGTGGTTTCAAAAAGGCTAAAACATCTCCTGATGACAGGAATATTCATTACAGAATTAAAAGGGGAACAGGTTGGGGAATGGATGGAGGCGGCAAGGTTAAATGGAGCCTCGGAAGAACAATTAGCTGAAGTGGGTCTAATTTGCTTATTGACTGCTGGAATACCTGCTTGGTTTGAGGCAAGTGATTCATTGATTGAAAATAAGTAACGTGAGATTGGTGGGGAAAACATGACGAAAGTACATCAAGATATAGAAGCAGCTTTATCTTGTGTGAAGAACGGTCATACATTAATGGTAGGTGGATTTGGCTTGATCGGTGCCCCTCTTACATTAATAGATGGTTTGGCCAAAAAGGATGTAGCAGGCTTGACGGTAATCAGTAACAATTTAGGCGAGAAAGGAAAAGGGCTGGGAGTTCTCCTAAGCCAGAAGAAAATAAAAAAGGCGATTGGTTCTTATTTTACAAGCAATCGTGAAATTGGGGAGTTTTACCAACGTGGGGAAATTGAATTAGAACTATTACCACAGGGGACATTAGCGGAATCCATTCGTGCTGGCGGTGCTGGCATAGGCGGTTACTATACGAAAACGGGTGTAGGGACCGATTTAGCTAAAGGAAAAGAAGAAAGGGAAATAAATGGGGCTACATATATTTTTGAACCTGCCATAAGAGCAAATGTAGCTTTGATCAGGGCATGGAAGGCAGATACACTTGGTAATCTTGTTTATTATAAAACGGCTCGAAACTTTAATCCGGGAATGGCAACAGCTGCAGATGTCGTAATTGCGGAAGTGGATGAGATAGTTGAACCTGGAGAACTCTCGCCAGAAGAGATTGTAACACCGCATCTATTCGTCGATGGAATTATTAAGGCAAAGAAAATCCTGACGAAGGAAGGTGTCAAAGTTTATGAGTGACAAAGAATTAATGCAAAATATGATAGCAAGACGCGCGGCAAAAGAATTGACGGGTCCTTGTATAGTGAACCTTGGAATCGGGATTCCGACCTTGGTTGCAAAGTACATTGATGATGAAAATGTTTTTTTCCATACGGAAAATGGATTATTGGGAGTTGCTGATGTAGAGGAAGATGAAATCGATCCCAATTTAGTTAATGCAGGCAAGTTGCCAGTAGGGGAATCGATTGGTGCATCATTCTTTAATAGTGCTGAATCGTTTGCAATGATCCGTGGAGGGCACATTGATGTTGCCATCTTAGGTGTTTTGCAGGTAGGTCAAACCGGGGAAATTGCAAATTGGGCGGTACCAGGCAAGAATATCATGGGTGTTGGAGGAGCGATGGACCTGTTGGTTGGCGCCAAAAAAGTGATCGTGACCATGACACATACAAGTAAGGAAGGTAAAAGTAAAGTTTTAAATGAATGTACCTACCCGATTACTTCCACTAGAAGCGTTGACTTGATCATCACCGAGTTGGCAGTCTTTGAAGTAATTGAAAAACAGTTGAAATTGATTGAATTAATGCCAGGTATAACGATCGAAGAAGTAAGAGCAAAAACAGAAGCGGATTTTATCTATTAAATGTTAAAAAGGTGGATTAAATGAAAATACGTTCAGTTGATGTATACATTATTGATTTACCCACAATTCGTCCTCATCAGCTTGCCATGCATACGATCGTGGAACAAACGATCATTCTTGCCCGTGTCATGGATGAAGAGGGTGCGGAAGGTTGGGCGGAAGTGGCGACAATAGGCGGGGCTTCATATGGTGAGGGGACGCCTGAGGCGATCAAAGTGAATATTGATACATATATCGCCCCGCTTATCATTGGAAAAAACCCCGTCCATTACGACAAAATCATGCATGAAGTTTCACTAAATGTTAGAGGAAACAATTTTGCGAAGGCTGTCGTTGAATCAGCCATGGTGGATTTAGTAGCCAGAAGGAGAAACATCCCCGCTTATGAATTATTCGGAGGACAAATTCATAAATCATTGCCAGTGGCATGGACTTTGGCAAGTGGGGATACGAGTAAAGATATCGAAGAAGCGAAAGAATCCTTACACCAAAAACGTCATAATATCTTTAAATTGAAAATTGGCAAAGGTAATCCATATAAGAATGTGGAGCATGTATTGAAAATTATTGAAGCCGTGGGAGATCAAGCACGCATTACTGTTGATGTTAATCAAGCATGGGATGAAACAACGGCTATTTATTGCATTGAAGCTTTACAGGAAGGCGGGGTTTCCATGGTCGAACAGCCGCTGCCAGCTTGGGATAATGAAGGGATGTCAAGATTGACCAATCGTTTTAAGGTCCCGATCATGGCCGATGAATCATTGAATTCATTACAAGATTCATTCCAAATAGCTAAACATAGGGCAGGTAATTCCTTCGCCTTGAAAATATGTAAACATGGAGGGATGACCCAAACGAAAAAGGTGGCTGCGATTGCTGAAGGTGTAGGCTTTGGTTTGTATGGAGGAACGATGATTGAATCATCATTAGGAACGGCCATTTGTGCACAACTTTATTCAACCATTCCAAAATTTGAATTCGGTACAGAATTATTTGGACCGTTACTTTTCAAAGAAAATATTACGCTAAACGAAATAAAATATGAGAATTATGAAATAATCATCCCGGATGGTCCAGGATTTGGCATGGAGATGGATATGGAAAAGGTAAAACATTTTTCAAGAGGTCTTTAATTAATATAAACTGGAATGGGGATTATGTAACACCCACTGGTTTATGCAAGTAATCTTGAGAGGATGTAGTTTTATATGGGACAGCCAACATTATTAATCACGGCCTATGCGAAGGCACCGCAAAATACGAGCATGTATGAAAATTATAAATACGCTGGGATGGTACTGGAAATTCACAAAGAAAGTCACATAATCATTAATGCAGAATTTACGTTTTTAACAACTTTGGCCCAGGATTTTTTTAAGCGAATGATAGTTGGTTTTGATTTTAGTAAAGATATTGATTCTTTAATAGAGAATATTAAAACGGACTTTTTAGCTCCATCGCAGCAGTCTGTGATTGTTGCCCTGAAAATAGCTCACCAAAGATATAAGGATAGTTTAGAAGAAAGAAATAAAAATAGCAGGAGGTAGAAAATTGAGCAATGTAGTAATAATAGACTCGGTTCGCACCGCTATAGGGAAATTAGGGGGAGCATTGGAGAATGTTCCTGCCGATTTCCTGGCAGCTGCTGTCCTTGATGAAGTTATCAAGAGAGCGGATATTCCTAAAGAGAGTATTGATGAAGTGATTATGGGACAAGCCAAACAAAGTTCAGACGCGTCAAATTTGGCAAGAGTTGCATCACTCCGGGCAGGTTTTCCTGTAGAAGTACCAGGTTATACCGTACACAGACAATGCGGATCCGGCATTCAAGCGATCAATTCTGCCAGTCAACAAATTCAATGCGGATTTGGGGATGTAATCATTGCAGGCGGAGCGGAATCAATGAGCACGGCCCCATACTATATGAGAAATATCCGTTTTGGATTGAAATCAGGGAATGGACAGTTATTGGATCCGAATACGGAAAGCCAGCCAGGTTCACAGCCCGTTGAAGATTACGGGATGTTAACGATGGGAATGACAGCAGAAAATCTGGCTGAAAAATATTCCATTTCAAGGACTGAACAAGATGAATTTGCTTTAAGGAGCCAAGAAAATGCAAAACGGGCAATTTCTACTGAAATATTTACGAAAGAAATCGTTCCGTATCAAATTAAAACGAAAAAAGGGTTAATGGAATTTAATGTGGATGAGCACCCAAGAGAAACCAGTCTGGAAAAGCTGGCTAATTTAGAACCGGTTTTCAAGAAGAATGGAACGGTAACCGCTGGAAATAGTAGTGGAAGAAATGATGGTGCATCCGCTCTGATACTTATGTCGGAAGAAGCAGCAAAAAGGCGTGGTAAAAAGCCGAAAGCAAGAGTGATTGCTCAAGCGGCAGCAGGCGTATCACCAAATTTCATGGGGCTTGGGCCTGTCAACTCCACCTTGAAAGCGCTTCAAATGTCAGGGTTGAAACTGAATGATATTGATTTAATTGAACTGAACGAAGCCTTTTCTGCACAAGCTTTGGCAGTAATCAAAGAATTGAAGCTTGATATGAATAAGGTGAATCCTAATGGCGGTGCCATTGCCATGGGACATCCAATTGGTGCCACTGGAGCAATTTTAGCAACCAAATTGATACATGAGTTAGAAAGAACCGGAAAAAGATATGGGCTAATCACATTATGTATAGCAGGTGGATTAGGAATCAGTACCATCATTGAAAATCAACAAATATAAAAACTTTAAAAAATTGGAGGAAGTATTATGAAGAATCAAAAAGTAATCGACGTTTATAATGGATTGGTAGTTAAATTCAAGGAATTAGTTAGCGAATACGAAATTGATCACAATGAATATCAAGCTCTTGTTGATTGGATGGATCAATTAGGCAGGGCAGGGGAAATTCCGTTATTTATGGATGTTTTCTTTGAAACTCATGCACTTCAGGAAATGTATAAAAGTGTAAAAGGAACGGAACCTACTATTCTAGGACCTTATTACATAGAAAATACGCCAGTCGTTCAAAATCCCGGAGTGTTGCCACAACGTGAAAATGAACCAGGTGACGTCCTTTACTTTTCAGGATCTGTTAAAGATGTTAATGGAAATCCGTTGTCAAATACCAAAATAGATATGTGGCAGGCTGATACAAACGGTGAATACTCATACTTCGCTGAAGGTATTCCAGATGATAATTTACGTGGTGCTTTTTATACGGATGCGAATGGTAATTTTGAAATAAAAACAGTTGTACCAGGTAATTATTCAATTCCAACAGATGGACCTTCTGGTCAATTCTTAAAGTGGATTGATCATCATTCATTTCGTCCAGCACATTTGCATCTCTTATTCCAACCGGAAAATGGCGATAGATTAGTAACACAAATATATTTTGAAGGCGATGAATATTTAGAAAATGATGTTGCACAAGGTGTTCGCGGAAGCTTAATTACAAAGTTAGAAAAACATTCCGGTGCAGAAAAAGGATTGAAAAATGATTATTATACGGCTCATTTAGATTTTGAACTTAGATTACAAGATAAACCTGTTTTCAATAAGGCTGTCGTGAAAAACTAATCATCGATAAGAATATACATGTGAAGATTTTCTAAGAAGGATTTTGTTCCCTTAGGTAATAAGAATACTAAAGATGCTTTGTTAATGGGCAATTCCAATGAATATTATCTGATTCTTCCGATTATTTTCCGGGTTTCTATTTTAGAACTCGGAAAATACATTCGAAACCGATATTTTTATGATGGGAGGCGGAAAATGCGTAGTGTAGTAGCTTCGGATATCATTGCTGTCAGTAAATTTAACCGCTTTCATTTACTTGTTTTTCTTTGGTGTTTTTATGCCATCGCTTTCGACGGGTATGAAATAGCCATGTATGGTGTGGGTTTGCCTTGGATGATGGAAGAGTGGGATTTAACTTCCATTCAGGCGGGGGCAGTCGGCAGTTATTCCTTATTCGGCATGATGATTGGCGCCCTGATTTTAGCACCGATCGCAGATAAATATGGCCGGAAGAATGTTCTCGTCATTTGTATGATTTTGTTCAGCGTATTTACCTTGGGGGCAGGGATTGCACCCAACCTCACATGGTTCACAGTAATGCGTTTCATTGCTGCAATTGGAATGGGAGCATTAATGCCCAATGTTATATCGCTAATGACTGAATATTCCCCAAAACAAAATCGGGCCATCATTGTAGCTGCGATGTATTGTGGCTATTCAATCGGTGGAATCATGGCATCATTAGTGGGTATGTATATCATTCCTTATACGGATTGGCGTGTATTATACTTTATTGGAATTTTGCCATTACTTACACTTCCAATATTCATGAAGCAGTTTCCTGAATCCCTTTCCTACTATTTAGCAAAGAAGGAAATTGGGAAGGTTGTTGAAATCCTCAATAAAGTCAAACCAGAAGGGGATTTTAAAGAAACAGACGATTTCAGGCTTAGTGAAGCTGAACAGAGGGGAAAAGGATCTCCAGTAAAAAAACTATTCACGAACAAACGGGCATTCAGTACGGTTTCCATATGGGTGGCTGTGTTCTGTACATTGATGATGGCTTACGGATTAAATACATGGCTTCCAAAAATGATGCAGGATTCCGGATTCAGTATCACCTCAAGCCTTTCATTTAACCTGGTTTTGTGCCTTGGTCAAATTGGAGGTTCCTTAGTAGGCGGTTATTATGCTGGAAAAATGGGACATCGTAAAATTCTTGTTACACTATTCTTATTAGGGGCCGTTACCTTTGTCGCATTGAGCGCTACGACTAATAACATCGGGGTATATTTACTGATTTTTATGGGGGGTGCCTGTACTGTTGGTGCCATGAACTTAGCCAATCCGTATATCACAGAATATTACCCCCGTGAAATCCGTACGACGGGTATGGGCTATTCGCAAGCTATCGGCAGGATTGGCTCAATTCTCGCTCCCACTTTAATTGCCTTTCTTTTGTCAACAGGCATGGATCCGAAGGTGGCTTTTGCTACATTTGCCCTGCCAAGTATCATCGCAGCGGTCGGTTATATTCTGGTCCAAGAAAAACATGGATCTTTTGACAGGGTAGTCAAGGAGGACAATGAAGAGGTAGAATCAGAGAAGACTGTAACTATTTAAAGAAATGATTCACAATTCGGAATATAATCCCCTTAGTTGTTTAACATTGCAGCAAGGGGATCTGCAATTCAATGGTTCTAGGGGCTGCTCTTGAAAATATTAAACTCATGTTGTAAGTAAAGGAAGGAAACATATTGGCATTTATAAAATTTCAATAAAATTAAAATTTAGTAGAACGATGTACTAATATTGGGCATTAGGTTAAGGGGGAAAAATATTGAGCTCAGAATTAAAGGCAATAATAGAAGATCGCACATCGGAACCGGTAACTGACAGATCAAAAAAAGGAAAACAGAAAACTGTTCGATGGTTCATCTTATTTCTAATTGCTTTAGTCACGTGTATTAATTACATCGACCGTGCCATCATTTCGCTTGCTGCTCCGAATATTCAAGCCGATTTACATATTGATCCGGCTATGATGGGAATCATATTTTCCGTATTTGGCTGGAGCTATACCTTCTCCATGCTATTTAGCGGCTACTTTCTTGATAGATTCGGTCCTCGAAAGGTATACACGGTTTCCCTCGTTTTATGGTCTGTATTTACATTCATGGTAGGAACCGCGAAAAATATATCGTCACTTATTACATATCGCATAGGACTGGGTGCCTTTGAATCTCCCTCCATACCTACTAATGCCTGGTGTGTATCCGAGTGGTTTCCTAAAAAAGAACGTGCTACTGCTGTAGGGATTTATACGGGTACCCAATATATTGGGTTAGCCTTCCTGACTCCAGTTTTTACTTGGATCATCATAACCTTCGGATGGAATTACCTTTTTTATATCGCCGGAATCATAGGGATTCTTATTGGATTTGTTTGGTATGGATTCTATCGGAACCCTAGGGAACATATGCGGATTTCCCAGGAAGAGCTAAACTATATCAAAGAAGGCGGAGGGATGATCGGAACTGAAGAGAAGCATCCTTTCTCCTGGAACCGAATAGGCCAACTGCTTAAACACCGTCAAATTTGGGGAATGTTCATCGGGCAATTTTCCATTCAAACTACTTTGTTTTTCTTTATGACTTGGTTTCCATCCTACTTGATCGATGAAAAGGGAATGACGATGTTGAAAACTGGAATTTATGCGAGTATTCCTTACATCGTAGCCATATTAGGAACCCTCATTGGCGGCCGATGTTCCGATTGGATGCTGACACGCGGGGTATCAACAGGAATGGCACGTAAACTTCCCATCATTGTCGGATTGTTACTGTCTTGTTTGATTCTTGGAGGGAATTATACGGATTCACCAAACATAGTCATCACCTTTATGGCGATAGCATTCTTTGGACAGGGGATGGCATCAACAGTTACCGGAGCACTTTTAGCTGATATTGCCCCGAAAGGAATGGTAGGCCTAACGGGTTCCTCACTATATTTTGTAGCAAACATTGGAGGGGCATTATCTCCGTTAATCGTCGGTTTAATCATTAGTGCGACACATTCTTATGCAGCAGCGTTAACCTTTATATCCGTAGTGGCCCTAATTGGCGCTTTTGCTTATATCTTCCTTCTCGGAAAAGTACAGCGTATAGAAATCACAATGAAAAAATAAAAAGAGAAAGGCGGAATTACATTGAAACTGAGTTTATGCACTACAGGATTTAAAGAATGGGACATAGAGGAAATAATAAATTGGCTGCTTCCGTTGCAAGCGGATGTTAAAGGACTTGAATTATGGAATAAACATATAGAACGATTTCAGGAGAAGCATGGACCACTGGACAAGTTAGCCAAATTACTTGAAAATAATGATTTACAAATACCATCCATTAGTGGATATACGACTTTTTCGAAACTCTGGAACCAAAAAGAACATCAAAACGAAATCAATCAAGCAAGAAAATTGTTAGATATGGCCCATCAATTGAACTGCCCATTAATACGGACTTTCGCAGGACATATAGCATCAAGGAATGCCTCACCGGAGCAATGGTCGGAAACGGCTACCGAATTAAATAAATTAGGGCAAATGGCCGATCTCTATGGAGTGGATGTAGCAATAGAAATTCACTATGACTCTTTTGCTGATAACCTCGAAGCCATTCAAAAGCTTTTAGAAGATATTGACCATCCACGGATAAAACTGATTTTCGATGGTGCTAACTTATACGTTGATCAATTGAATCCGAAGGAGGTATTGGAATCCATCTTCCCCCATGTCAGCCATGTACATTTAAAAAATTATCACTACAATCATAAAGAGCGATATAAAAACAAACCAGCCCCCATTTTTAGTGGGGATGTTGACAATATTCGCTTACTCGAAGAATTGAGAAAGCGGAATTATACAGGCTTTGTTTCTCTGGAATATTTCGGTCAGGAAGGAATGCCTAACTTGCTTGCCTCATTAGAACAATGGAAACAGCAACTGACATATTGATTTCTTTACGTTTTTTAGCTGAAAGATATACGATTGGATATCAACTTTTATTTAAAATCTTCTTGAGCAGGATATTCCATCATGACAGTCGAACATCAATTGGTATAAGAGCGGTCCAATTAAAAGAAGCTGAATAGGATGGTGAATATGCAGAATCATGAGCTGGAACAAATCATAAAAAATGCGGACAGGGCAATAAATAATGAGAATTTCGATCATTTAATGGAGTTCTATTCAGAGGATGCAACTTTAGTTGTCAAACCTGGAACATTTGCAAAAGGGAAAGCGGAAATCCGTCGGGCATTCATTGCTATCGCTGAATACTTTAACCATAGTTTAATCGTCAATCAAGATAAGATGGCAATAATCGAAACGGGTGATACGGCATTGGTTGTGGCAAAAGCCCAGCTAAGTGCCAATCAAAAGGAAGATTCCGAATTCTCTATGGAAAGAACCGCGACATATGTATTTAAAAAAGATTCCACCGGTACATGGCGCTGTATAATCGACAACTCTTATGGTGCTGAAATAATTGAAGAATTGAAGTAATAAGTGAAAGCTGCCGTATTTGGTGGCTTTTTATCTTTTACAACTAGATTACATCTGTATGTAAAAAATCGCCTATGTATAGAAGTGATGATGAAATGAAGAAATGACTGTACCCAATAAAAAGAACAACGGCTACAATCAAAACATAAATTTACGACAAAAAAAGAAGACGAAATCTTTAAGATATCGCCGTCTCATATAATAAGGGTTTATAATTTTCCCTATGTTCAATTGTCGCTTATTTTAAAGCTGATAAACTTCTGCTCCATCATTTCTTGCATCGCATATTTGACGCCTTCTCGGCCAACTCCGCTGTCCTTCCAGCCACCATAAGGCATATTATCAATTCGGTAAGTTGGGATATCATTGATTACGACTCCACCTGTTTCCAAGCGTTCCGCCGCATAAAAAGCTCGTTCTATACTCGGAGTCATCACTCCTGAGTTCAATCCGTAACGCGAATCATTTGCATCATTGATGGCATCATCCAGCGTATCGAATGGGAAAATGCAGACAATTGGACCAAATACTTCGAAACGAAATACCTTTGAGTCACGATTTACATTGGTTAAAACGGTAGGCAAAAGTACATTGCCTTCCACTGTACCGCCGCACTCAATTTTTGCTCCTTCCTGTACTGCCTCGTCAATCCAACTTTGTAATCGTTCCAATGATTTTTTTGAAATAACCGCTGTAATATTTGTATTTTCGTCCAGTGGGGAACCGATGACAAGCTGTTTTGTTGTACTTACGAATCGATTTAAAAATTGTTGGTATAGTGATTTGTGGACATAAATTCGTTGAATCGAGATACACACCTGACCATTATTCGTAAATGAACCCATCACACTTCTTTGAATGATTTTATCGATGTCGACTCCTTCATCAATGATGAACGGCGAATTAGATCCGAGTTCAAGGGTAAGCTTACGGAAGCCTGCCTGCTGCTGGATAAGGTGTCCGACCTCTACACTGCCTGTAAAAGTCACTTTTTTTACATGTGGATGGGTCGTCAATGCTTCACTTAAAACATCCCCTTTGCCCGGTATGATGTTCAATACTCCATCTGGCAACCCTGCTTCTTTAAAAATATCGGCAAGAACCAGTGAACTCAACGGGGTTTGTTCGGCAGGTTTTAACACAATCGAGTTTCCAGCCGCAATAGCTGGACCAACTTTATGTGCGACCAGATTAAAGGGAAAGTTAAATGGGGTAATCGCAGTAACGACGCCAATCGGGGTGCGAACCGTGAAGCCAAAACGGTTTACCCCGCCAACTGCCGCATCCATCGGGATTTGTTCTCCATAATTGTTCTTGGACGCTTCTGCAGCAAAACGATAGGTCTGAACCGTACGATTCATTTCTTCACGAGCATTTCGAATCGTTTTCGCCGCCTCTAGAGAAATGATTTTCGCAAGCTCTTCACTGCGTTCTTCCATGATTGCTGCAGCTTTAAATAAAATTTCTGCTCGTTCATGAGCCGGGTAGGATCGGTATTTCTGAAAAGCGGCATTTGCCTCAACAATCGCTTCAATGGCATCCGCTGGTTCAGCCTGTCCGATTTGTGCAATTTCTTCATTTGTATGGGGATTGAATAAAGGCTCATACGATTTAGCCTCCCGCCATTTGCCACCGATCCACAATTGCCACTTTTTCTTCATTTGACATTCCTCCAATAATACATGCTCTTTATAATTTACAAATATAATCACCTAGTGTTTTCGATAACTTTACATTTTCCGAATAATCGACATCCACATCAATCAAGACAATTTCCTGACTCGAAATCGCTTCTTCTAATGCATGAAGCAATTCATCGGAGTGGGTTACTTTCACTCCTTTAACCCCAAAACTTTTTGCGAATCCTAAAAAGTCTGGATCTGTAAATTCAATCGCATTCGTACGATCAAATTTATTCAATTGCTTCCACTCGATAAGGCCAAATTTTGAATCATGGAAAATGACAATAACGAAGGCAAGACCCAGACGTTTGGCAGTTGCCAATTCAACCCCATTCATCAGAAATCCACCATCCCCTGTAACCGCAATGACAGGTTTATCAGGCTTTGCCAATTTGGCCGCAATGGCACCGGGAACCGCAATACCCATTGATGCAAAGCCATTAGAAATGATAGTGTGATTAGGCTTTTCCGGCTGATACATCCTGGCAATCCATAATTTATGGGCGCCCACATCCGAAATGACAATGGCATTCCCTTTTTCCGCCTTTTTTATATCGGCAATAATTCGCTGAGGGATGATAGGGCTTCCTGATACATCATCAGAAGAATGAAATTTTTCAATGATTTGAGACCTTAACTTTTTCACTTCTGGCCAAAGCTCCTTTTTTGCTACACCAGTAGTCAGGGCTTCAAGTGCCTCAGTAACATTTCCGATTAATTCAGCTTGAACGGGGTAATAGGCATCAATCTCAGCCGGTCGGGCATCAATATGAATAATCGGATTCATTGCCTCTACGTTCCAATATTTTGGCAAATACTCGACAAAATCATAGCCGACGGTGATAATAAGATCGGCCAAATCAAACCCGCATAGAACATAATCCCTTGCTTGCATCCCTACTGTAAAAAGGGTCAATGGATGGTCAGAAGGTAAAACTCCTTTGGCCATGAACGAATTAACAACGGGAATCTGCTTCTCTTCTGCAAATTTCCGTAAGGACTCAGCAGCTTCATCACGGACTACGCCATTACCAGCTAGAATAATAGGTCTTTTAGCGCGATTTATCAATTCGACAGCTTTTTTGATTTCTTCCTCGGCTGGGCGGGATCTAGGCGTTGGTGTAACCGGAAGTGGTTCACCTTCTGTATCCATCAGCGCCACATCTTCCGGGAGTTCTATATGAACAGCTCCTGGCTTTTCTATGACTGCAGTCTTAAATGCTTTACGGATAATTTCCGGAATCGTATGCGGCACCTTAATTTGTTGATTCCATTTCGTTACTTCCTCAAAAACCCCAATAATGTCCACATATTGATGTGACTCTTTATGAATTCGATCAAGGCCAGCCTGACCTGTAATCGCGACAACAGGGGAATAATCCAGATAAGCATTTCCTATACCTGTCAATAAATTAGTTGCACCCGGTCCCAATGTGCCCAAGCAGACGCCAGGCTTTCCAGTTAGCCGGCCATAGATGTCTGCCATAAAAGCTGCAGCTTGTTCATGATGAACCAAGATAAATTCAATGTCAGAATCTATTAGAGAATCAATAAGATCCGTATTTTCCTCACCAGGTATCCCAAAAATATACTGAACCCCTTCATTCTCTAAACACCTTACAAACAAATCAGATGCCTTCAAATTATTTCCACCTCGACTATTTCAATTTTATCTCCCTATATGTTGGCTTTGCCCACTAGAAATTATGTACTTGCGTATTATAAATAAATTCAGGATCATGTAAATTAACCTCAATAGTCATAATTAGGAGGGGGAATATGGAAGTCGTTTCTAATCTTTTTAATAAAATTTGACCGAAATCAGAAGCATCACGCCATACTACGAGGCGCTATTTTTTAGAAAAAGTCGTCCCGAATGTTTGGAAGTTTCGGTTGTAATCAAAATAGATAGTGGGAGAGCAAATGATTAGCTTTGAGGTTAATCATGAGCTGTTTGAGACGCTTTACATTCAGAGGGTAGAAGAACACCTAAAGTTGCACTGCTTCATTCATTTTCGATTAAAGGATTCTAAGTGATTTTTAATCAAACTTTTTTCAAAGAAACATATTATATGGATTATAGTTTTTTCAAGTCTAAACGGGAAAGGAAGAATGAGCATGAAAAAGTTTTTAATGAGTGTCGTAGCATTGGTAGCTGCGTTGTTGGTTCCTTCTTCTACATTTGCAAGTGGCTGGGATTACTTAGGAGAAGAAACTCTTTATTCTAATGGTGCTGAAAGTCATGTGTATACCTCTACTGGTGGAGATTATAAGATTTGTCGCGATCCTTACGTGGGTCCAGCAGGAAAGTTAAAAGTTGAATTATGGGAGTACGATCCTGATAGTTATAATGATCATGTAGGAACAAGATATATAGAACGAGGAAAATGTGGGTATTTCTGGGGTATTGGTAATTTTGTTGATGGTGGAAATGAAGCGGAATTTTTTACGAAATCAAGGACTGACAGTGATTTGCATTTAATCTTTTTTGATTAAATCACTAACTGAATGAAAAAAAACAGGTTGTACACTTGATTCCACTGGCTATCTAGAGTTAGCTTTTTGTGGATTTGAAAAAAGTTGTACTGTTTATAAAAAAGTCGTATTGTTTTGAAAAGAGTTTAACCGTATATTAATAAGAAAAACCGAAATGATCTAATTTCGGTTTATCTTAATGAACTAAAGGGGCAGGTTAGTTAAAAAAACGCTATTCTTTTTGTAGAAATATACAGAAAGGATGGCGTTTTTTATGAGTTTTTCTGTCACGAAATGAATCTTTATTTTCAAGAACTTCACGCCTATTTCTCTCTATCTTCTCTACAACAATTAGCTAAAGAAGTTGATTTTGTTCAACAAAGTAAATATCAAACGCAAGAATTTTCTATGGAAAGAACTGCGACATATGTATATAAAAAGGATTCCAAGGGTACATGGCGCTGTATAATCGACAACTCTTGTGGTGCTGAAATAATTAAAGAATTGAAGTAATAAGTGAAGGCTGCCGTATATGGTGGCTTTTTATTTTAAATTGTTATAACTTGCTTAGAAATATGAAAACTAGAATGGATAGTTGATGATGTTTAATTTAATAAGCAATTGAAGCTAATAAGAGTATTTGTATGCATGTTAGATTCAATAGACGGCTCATAACTCTATTTGTCATAAAAATAATTTTCCATGTAAAAAAATTTTAACACATTTTCTGGTTTAATAGATCTTTGCTATGACAATTTTGAGATTTCCCTTTTATTTTCTCCATTTTTCTTATCCTAATGTTCAAATTCCAATCTGGCACGCTGCTTGCAATTACTAGTAACGAAAGCTAATTAAAATTATTGGAGGTAGGGAAATGATAGAGCGTCAAATTCAATTTTATAGTGAAGGTTACAAATTAGATGGCACAGTGTATCTTCCAGACGATTATAAAAAAGGAGAAAAAAGACCGGCTATTATTCCGAATTCTGGATATCAAGGGTTTAATGAATTTTATCCAAAGTTATTTGCGAAAAATTTAACAGCGGCAGGTTATGTCTGCTTAGGATTTGATTATCGGAGCTTCGCAAAAAGTGAAGGTGAAGAAGGTCGCGTTATTTTGGATGAGCAGGTAGAAGATATTCAAAATGCGATAACATTCCTCTCCCTCCAGGAAGAAGTAGATTCAGATAGAATAGGATTAATAGGATGGGGTATGGGCGGTTCGAATGTGGTCCGTGTGGCCGCAAGAGACAAACGGGTTAAGGCAGTTGCAGCACTAAATGGTTTTTATAATGGCCAAAGATGGTTACGCTCTATTCATTCCTATGTTGAATGGAATGAAATCTTGAAAACGATTGAAAAAGATCGAGAACAACGGGTATTAACTGGGAAGTCCCAACTTGCAAGTACGTTTATTCATTATCCACTTGATCCGGCCACAGCGGATTATGTAGAAAAGGAACTGGCCGTTCTGTCCCCATTTGGTAAGCAGACAGTATTACAGTTTACAGACTCAATAATTAGCATGAACGCAGAAGAAGAAGTGAAAAATGTAACGGTGCCGCTTTTCATTGCCCATGGAAAAGAAAACTTATTACATCCACTTGATGAGGCAAATGAACTGTACGAAGCAGCAAATGAACCGAAAAAACTTTATATAATAAATGGTAAGCATAATGATTTCATGTATCATGAGCATGAAGTTTTCCAAGATTTAATTGAAACGCTTAAAGCTTTCTTTGGTGAAATTCTAATAAAAAAGGAAGAAAATATTAAAGTCATCCAAATGCAAGGGTAAAATAGATAATCGCGTGACAGGTGGCAAATTATTTTGTCATCTGTCTTTTCATATTTTGAATCAAAAGGAGCAACTTTATGGATAATAAGCATCCTTTCAAAGCAGCCATTATTGAGTTTAATCCACTATTAAATCAATTGGACAACAATATTGATCATTTGCTTGAGGCGGTAACAGAAGCAGCGAAGAATGGAGCCAAATTGATTGTCACACCGGAAATGGCTACAACAGGCTATCATTACGAGAATCGTCAGTCTATACTTCCATTTGCAGATACGATCCCGGGGAAAACCACTAAACGTTTTGAAGAAGTCGCAAAATTTTACGATACACATATTATCATAGGAATGGCGGAGGTAGATGAAGAAGACGGACTTTGCTATAATTCGGCTGCGCTTGTGGGTCCTATGGGATATATCGGAAAATACAGGAAAGTGCATCAATGGGCAACAGAAGATAGCTGGGCACATTGGGGGGACATGGGCATTCCGGTATACGAAACGTCTATTGGGAGGATTGCAGTCATTATTTGTATGGATTCAAGCTATTTTGAATCGGCCCGGATCGTTGCTGTGAAGGGAGCGGATATTCTTTGCTTTCCGACGAATTCAACAGGTGGATCGCTTTCGATGCTGCAGGCATGGGCTGAAATGAACGGTCTGTACGTCATTGGTGCGAATCGTTCCAATACCGAAACCGATTACCATATGATCGGTGCAAGTGCCATTTGGTCACCTTTAGGTAGGAAACTTGCTGAAACCCCATACGTAGAAAAAAGTCACGCGAGAGATGAGACAGTCATTTTATATGCGGATATTGACCCTGCTTTATATGAAAATCCCGCAAAAAAAAGAATGGAAAAACGAAAGCCAGACCTATATTCTGATTTAATGTTACACGTCGGACCTTGGGAGTATAAAAAATCACCATCAAAGCAAATGGATACCGGGACTTATGAAAAAAAGACTTCTACTGCTTTATTGCAGTATGAACCGGTAATAGGAGATAAAAAAGAAAATCTTAAGAAAATAAAAAACCTCCTGGCGGATGCTAGCTTCAAGGCTAAAAAACAAAAAAGCTTGTTATCACTAGTTATTTGCCCGGAACTTTCCTTAACAGGTCCCGTTAATTCACTTAGCCCTGAGGAAATCCGGAAACTTGCTGAACCCATATATGGAGAAACCATAAGAGAAATGAGAATGCTTTCAACTGAATATCAAATTAATATCATTTTTGGTATGATAGAGGAAGAAAAGAATCTCCTTTATAATACAGTGGTTCTTCTGACGCCAGAGGACGATAGGGTTACCAAAGCCCGTAAAATTCATTTGTCAGAATCGGACGAACGCTGGGCCTCTGCCGGTTGGGAAATGGTAGTAGCAAATGTAACGGATATAGGGCGTGTGGGCCTTATAGTCGGTAGTGATGCTGCATATCCTGAGGTAGCGGGCATTATTGCCGTAAAACGTGCCGATTTTATTACCATCCCCTCATGCTGGCATGGTGAATTTGGTGCAACACTGGCGCTTCCTGAAAAAATAATGGAAAATAAGTTTCCGATAAATTCGATGACGACATGGGACGCCACAGCAAGATTTTCGCAAACAAAAACACTCATTGCGAATTTTATAGGTTCAGATATTGATTGTAAAGGTGGGAGTGCCGTTTATACACCTGATCCGATTTATGGAAGTGACATGCCCGTAGTTGCCTCTTCTCACAGTGAAGAGGTATTGATAGTGGCTAATTCTAAAATGGAACAAAATTGGTGGTTTGATCAGCATAAGCTATTACTATCAAGAAGGCCGATTTTTTATCGGGAACTGGTAAAGAAGTTACAAATGTAAGCGCTTTGAATCGTTAGTATACTTTAATAATAGGTAACAATTAAAAGTGAGGGTGTTAAGAAGCACAAATAAAAAGTAATTTAATAACAATGTATAAAGTGCTTTTTTCATTTCTCACATATCGAGGTTTTGTAAATGAAAGTATTTCAATCAAGGCTAATGAAGCGTTATGTAACTATTGTTTTAGTTGTCATTTTGTTTGTACTGGCCTCTCTTTATTTGATTGCCATACATGTAATGAATGGATCTGTACGGTCACAAATGGAATATCGAGATGAACTTATAGCCAAAACCCTTGGCAACCAAACAGAGAATATTTTCAAAAATTCAATTTCCGATATGAGACAGGTATCGCCCATTGTTACAAATATTGATAACAAAGCAGAGAATGCTTTTCATGTAGAAATAGAGACGATTTTGGCACAGGATCCACTTTATCTGTTCATAGAAGTATATAAAGAGAATCAGTTGAACCAACGTATTCCGAATGTACCATTTTCTGATTTTATTGAAAATGGTACTATTTTAAAAAGGCTCACCTGGAGTCAGACAAGCTATATTTCAAATATGATGGAACTGCCTGACGGCCGCAAGACCATTGCGATTGCATATCCATCCATTAATGAAAAGGGAGAATTTAAGGGGAGTGTAGTCGCTTATTTAAATTTAAACATTTTATCAGAACACCTTCAAAAATTTGCAATCGGGGAAGAGGGTGTGAATGCAATAATTGACCGCAATGGAACAATTATTGCACATACCGACCAAAGTTATATTGGCAAATCCATTAAAAATCATGAAGTTGGGATTCATCTTCAAAAAGAAGATATAGATATTTGGAATGGCGAGATTTTCAACAAAGAAATGGCCATTGCGTATCGGCCCATTCTCTTGGGAGATATTAGTTTGATTGTGGGAGAACCGATTAAACAAGCGCTAAAGCCTGCACGAGTGGTCCAAAGTTTACTTTTACAAGGTTTTACCATCGTTTTCATTATCGCAATAGGACTTGCTATGTTCAGTGCATCAAGAGTGATTCTTCCTGTCACGAAGCTCATCAAGCATGTACAAGAATATAAAGTAGGTAAGCGTAAAGAATTCATTAAAGTGAAAACAAATGATGAAATTGAGGAATTATCGATTGTTTTATCAGAGATGGCAACGGAATTGAGGGAAAAAGAAAGAAGTATGTTTTATATCTTGGAGTCCATTCCATATTGTGTTATTACTACGGACAAAGATGGTAGAATTATGACCTTTAATAAAGGAGCAGAAGATTTAATGCTTTATAGCCGGGAAGAAGTATTAAATCAGCTTATTTTTAATTTGCCGATAAAACATGATATACAAGAGTTCGTTCTTTTAAAAACGTTTAATGCAGGCAAGTCTTTTGAAGAAGTAGAAAGCTATATTATTGATAAAGAAAAGGGGTTTCATGATGTCCGTATCTATGCATCTCTTCTTAAAGGAGAACAAAATGAGTACATCGGCGCCATTCTTGTCATTCGTGATGTAAGTGAAGTGAAGAAGCTTGAAGAATACTTAAAACAAAGTGAACGGCTAGCATCCCTTGGTGAGCTCACTGCTGGGATTGCCCATGAAATAAAAAATCCTTTAAGTATTATTCAGGTTGCTGCTGAAACAATTCGCCTACAAATAGAAGATGAATTTAAAGAAAAAGAAGTGATTGATGAATTGACAGGAGATATTTTAACAGCCTCTGATCGCATGAACAAACTGCTAACTGATTTTCTGAAGCTAACAAAAGATGATGAATATAACAATCATGTTCTGACAGATTTGGTTATGATTACTGATGAATTGCTTAATTTATTAAGAAGAAAATTTAATGATGCAAACATTATGGTCACAACCGAATACAATTTTAGTAAAGCTCCCGTTTTGGGGGACCGGCATAAATTGACTCAATTGCTTTTAAATATATTTTTGAACAGTATTCAAGCGATAAAAGATGAGGGTAATATTCATGTTGCGCTTAAAGAGAAAGGGGCATATTGGCAGCTTTCCATTTCGGATACTGGAGAAGGCATTAGGAAAGAAAAATTAAACTGGGTCTTCAATCCGTTTTATTCCACGAAACCAGAGGGAACAGGTTTAGGTTTATCTATTGCTCACGAAATTATAGTTCAACATGGTGGGAAGATATGGGCGGAAAGCGTATTCTCTCAAGGAACCACAATACATATTGAAATACTAAAACATGAGGAGAATGAATATGAAGAGCATTCTGTTTGTGGATGATGAAATTAGACTTTTGCGTGTTCTATCATTGTCATTTCGCAAGAAGGGATATGAAGTAATTCTTGCTGCCAATGGACAAGAAGCACGAAGAAGAATGAAAGAAGACGGCCCCAACCTTGTTTTCCTCGATTTAAATCTTCCAGATGCAAATGGTTTGGAACTTTTAGAGGAATTCATGGCACTCTATCCTCAAAAGGTATTTGTCATCATGACGGCTTATGGCGATATAGAAAGCGCTGTATCCGCTATAAGGGCAGGTGCATTTGATTATTTAGAAAAACCAGCAAAACTAGAGGAAATAGAACTTGTTATTAACAGAGCTTATACACTACTTGAAGTGAAACAAGAGAATATCCAACTGAAAAGTCAGTTAAACAAACTTGAATCTATAGAGGGCTTTATTAGTATAAGCAAGCAAATGAAGCAGATTTACGAATTAATTGAACGTGTCTCCGCTACAGATGCAACGGTTCTTCTTCATGGGGAAAGCGGAACAGGAAAAAGTATGATCGCCAAGATGATTCATTCCTTAAGTGATCGCAATAACGGTCAATTCATTGCTGTAAACTGCGCTGCTATCCCTGAAAATTTGCTGGAAAGCGAGATTTTCGGTTATGAAAAGGGTGCATTTACCGGTGCCACAGCAAGTCGTGCAGGGAAATTTGAAGCAGCACAAAATGGTACTATCTTCTTGGATGAAATTGGCGAAGTGCCACTTACGCTTCAAGCTAAGCTTCTTCAAGTCGTGCAGGAGAAATCCTTCATGCGTCTTGGTAGCAATCAATTAAAACAAGTAGACGTTCGAATTATTTCTGCAACAAATCGTAATTTGAAACAAATGGTACAAGAGGGGAATTTCCGTGAAGATTTGTATTATCGCTTGAATATTATAGATATGCATATTCCAGCACTTAGAGAAAGAAAAGAAGATGTTCCCCTTCTGGTTGGGGAATTTTTGGAGAAGCACCGTAAAAAAATGAAGAAAAATTTTCGAGTGTCACCTCAGCTTATGAATATATTGAAAGCATATGAATGGCCAGGAAATGTTCGGGAGCTTCAAAATGCCGTTGAGCGAGCAGCAGTTTTATGTAAGGAGGAAGACTTGTCGTTACAAGATTTCCCTTCTGAAATTAGGGGATCTAGTGAAATGAATGCAGAGTTTCCTTCAATCGTTTCTTTTAATAAAAAGAGAACGCTTCCAGAACAAATGGAAGACATTGAACGGCAATTTATATTGTCTGCGGTTGAAGAGAACGATGGGCAAATTTCCGCAGCAGCCAGAGAGCTGGGAATTTCAAGACAGCGGCTATTTTACAAGATAAATAAGTATCATGAACAAATGAATAAGTCATCTGAAGAAATTAAGCAAAAAAAGGAAGAATTATTTTAATTCTTCTTTTTTTTCGTTTTCATATGTTTTTGGCAATCCTCAAAGTTTGTAAAAGTATTTTTTCAAAGCGAAAAATTTTTTTACAAACTATATCAAAAAGATATGTAGAAATTGAAAAAAAGCCCATATATAGTTGGCATGTTACTTGCATTAATTTATTAAAGAATTAACTTTTAAAAAGGAGTGGCATAGATGGATTTTCATCCGTTATTAGAAGGTGCAATAGAGTTACATTGCCATACGTATCCTAGTATTTTCCCAAGAAAGCAGACTGATTGGGAATTTATAGAAGACTTAAAAAAAGCTAAAATGGCAGGTGCCGTATTAAAAGCACATGAGGCATCAACTGTGGACCGCACGACATTAATCCGTTTAAAAGAGCCAGAACTTCATGTTTACGGTGGACTTGTTTTAAATGAATTTACAGGTGGCTTATCACCCAAAGCGGTTGATGCAGCAATAAGGCAAGGTGCCAAAATAATTTGGATGCCGACTATTTCAGCAAATCAGCATTGTTGTAATTTTGCCAAAAAAAAGACCCGCTTTTTCAATAGTGAACGAAGCCTGCCCATTGAAGAAGGTTTAACTATTTTGGATGAGAACAGACAGATAAAACCAGAAGTCATTGAAATTCTGGAACTTATCAGTGAAGCAAATATCACCCTTGCAACAGGTCATCTATCGGAAGAAGAAGTCTCTGTGTTAATTGACGCAGCCAATGAACATCATATCGACAAGATCTTAATTCAGCATGCAGATCTAGGCATTGCCCCAGTATCAATAGAAAAGCAAAAAGAGTTTGCCAAAAAAGGCGCTATAATCGAGAAATGCTATTTAGCCTGCGGTGAGGATTTTCAAGATTTAACGATAACACAAATGGCTAAGTCAATACGGGAAATTGGTCCAGCGTCATGTGTGCTTGTAACAGATTATGGCCAAGAACACAATATTCCGCCAATAGAAGCATTAAGTCGCTTTGTCAGTGCAATGATCGAAGAAGGTATAACAGAAACCGAGATTGAAAGGATGATCATTCATAATCCAAAGCAGCTTTTAGATATTGAAAAGTGAGGATGACAAGTGATGAAAGAGCAGCTATTAAGGCTTATATATACCATCGTTCCAAAAGAAAGGGTACTGACAGATTTAGCAGAGCTTTATTCTTATAGCTTTGATGCATCATTCGGTGAATACTTGCCGGAAATCGTTATTCAACCAAAAAATAAAGTAGAAGTTGCTGACTTGGTCAAGCTTGCAAACGAATTTAAAATTCCTGTTTATCCTAGAGGAGCGGCTACCTCCTTAAGCGGGGGTTCCCTTGCTGTTGAAGGGGGCATGATTCTAGATATGTCACAATTTGAAAAAAAACTTGTGATTGACCGTGAAAATTTACTGGCAATCTCCTCACCAAGTGTAATTACAAGTGACATACAACAAAAAGCAGAAGAGGTAGGCTTATTTTATCCACCGGACCCAAGCAGTTCCCATGTTTCAACAATTGGAGGGAATTTGTTGGAAAATTCAAGTGGTCCAAAGGGCTTGAAATATGGTACTACGAAGGAATATGTAATTGGTTTAGAAGTTGTTACACCAACTGGAGAAATTATTCGTACAGGAGGTCGAACAGTTAAAAATGTGACTGGCTACGATTTAACAAGACTCATAGTTGGTTCGGAAGGCACACTGGGTATTGTAACAGAAGCCATTTTGCGTCTAATACCAAAGCCGCTTGCAAGAAAAACACTTTTAGCTTCATTTGTAAGAATTGCTGATTCAGGGCATGCCATAACAAAAATATTATCAAATGGAATATTACCAAGTGCGATGGAATTAATGGATAATGCATGTATTCGTGCGGTTGAAAATTACTCACCAGCAGGTTTGCCCATTGAGGCGGAAGCCATCGTCATTATTGAAGTGGACGGCCATCCTGCGGCAATCGATGAAGAAATAAAAAAATGTGAAGATATCTGTCTTTTACAAGGGGCGACTAGTGTTAAAGTGGCGAAAACAGATGCTGAGCGTGATGAGATTTGGAAAGCTCGTAAAATGGTTTCTCCAGCTATTACACAAATGGGACCAACCAAAATTTCTGAAGATGCGACAGTACCAAGAAGCCAAATCCCTGAGATGATTGAAAAGCTTTATCAAATTCGTGAGAAATATCAGTTGAACCTGGTTGTTTTTGGTCACGCGGGGGACGGTAACCTCCATCCCAATATTATTACCGACAAGAGAAATATCGAAGAAATGAAACGTGTCGAAGATGCAGTCAGTGAAATTTTTGAAGCTGCCATCGAACTTGGCGGTACGCTTTCAGGGGAACATGGGATTGGGATATTAAAATCTCCTTATATGGAATTGGAGCTTGGATTAGATGGACTGCAAATGATGAAAAAAATTAAAGATGCATGGGATCCAAACTCTATATTAAACCCAGGAAAAATATTTCCACAGCCTGGAAAACTAAAGGTGGAATTAACATGAATAAAGCACCTCACGAAAAGGAATTAGCAATTACAGATAAGTTTACTCAAAAATTGCGTGATCTTTCGTATGAAGCAACCAATCAATGTGTGCAATGCGGATATTGTCTTCCTGCTTGTCCAACCTATGAATCTATGGGGAAAGAATCACAATCACCTCGCGGACGAATTAACCTGGTTAAAATGGCTGCAGAGGGAAAAATCGATCTTCAAAAAGATCTAGCTGAGCCAATTGACCTTTGTCTTGGTTGCAGAGCCTGTGAAGTAGCGTGCCCGGTTAATGTACCATACGGACAAATTTATGAGGCAGCTAAAGAAGTCATTACAGAACATCAAAAGCATGAACATCATAAAAAGCAAAAAAATAAACCTAAGATTCAAACAAAAGTGGTCGATTTTACGCTGACCAGTTTATTTCCGCATCGCAATCGTCTTCGTACATTAGGCAATCTAACGTGGCTATATCAAAAAACAAAAATAAATAAAGTGGTGCAAAAAACAAAAATGATTAACAAAGTGTCAGAGCCCATGGGACAGTTTGAAAAGATCCTGCCGGAGATCGAAGCACCAATCAAACGATATAAATACGGACAAAAATTTCCAGCATTAGGCGAGACAAAAGCAGTAATTGCCTTTTTCCCGGGATGCATCATGGACGCTATCATGTCAAAGATTAATAGGTTAACAATTGAACTGCTTCAAGTAATTGGCTGTGAAGTGATTATTCCGAAAAATCAAAAATGTTGCGGTGCACTTCATTCCCATCAAGGAATGAAGGATGGGGCTGTAAAACTCGCAAAAGCCAATATAGAAGCATTTGAAGCATCCGGTGCTGATTATTATGTCAATAACGCTGGGGGCTGCGGAGCGATGCTTAGTGAGTATAATCACTTATTTAACCATGATTCAGAATGGAAAAAGCGCAGTGAAGCATTTGTTAGGAAATCAAAAGATATTACCGAAATTCTGGTGAAATTTGGTCCTCTCCCGTTTAAAAAAGAATGGGTTGGTATTATTACGTATCAAGATTCTTGCCATTTGAGAAATGTCCAGGGAGTATTTCAAGAACCTAGGAAGCTTCTTAGATCCATACCAGGGGCAAGTTATATGGAGATGGAGGGAAGTGACCGTTGCTGTGCATCTGGCGGTATTTATAATTTAATGAATTTTGATGAATCGATGAAAATATTAGACGAAAAGATGTATATGGCGGGAAAAACAAATGCAAAAACAATAGTTACAACAAATCCGGGGTGCCTGCTCCAAATGAAGCTAGGTGTAGAGAGAAGCGGTACAAGAAATGTGGATGCTAAACACATTGTGGAAATTTTAGCAGAAGCTTGTTTAATTAAGTAGGAAAACATTAATAGAAGTGACATTAGACCAAATTAAGAAGCAATTTATTTTTACAACTAAATAAAAAAGTGACCTGAACTATGCAAGACTATTAAGTCATAATCGAATCATTTAAATTAAAGGAGGGTAAAAAAGTGGATTTATTGGACTTTATCGGGTCGAACTGGGGAGAGCTTTTAGCAATGACATGGGAGCACATCCAATTAGTTGGATTAGCAGTTGGTGTAGCCATATTACTCGGTGTTCCATTTGGAGTTTATATTACACAGCATGAAAAGTTATCAAATCTTGTACTGGCAGTAGCAGGTATTATTATGACGATACCAAGTATTGCACTGTTCGGTATCATGATTCCGATTTTATCTATCATTAATCAAGGGATTGGGTTTTTACCAGCGTTTATCGCATTGGTCTTGTACTCGCAGCTTCCAATCATCCGTAATACATTCATCGCTGTTAAAAATGTAGATCCCAATATGCGCGACGCTGCAATAGGAATGGGAATGACGGCATGGCAACGTCTTTTAAAAGTTGAAATCCCAATTGCCCTTCCAGTAATTATGGCAGGAATTAGAATGGCCGTTGTATTAACGATTGGAATTGGGGCAATTGCTGCCTATATCGGTGCTGGTGGACTTGGGGTATATATCGCAAGAGGAATATCCACAAGTTACACAGAGATGGTTCAAGCTGGAGCCATTGCCGTTTCAATATTAGCGATCGCTGCTGACTATTTACTAGGTCAGGTACAAAAACGGGTTTCGCCCAAAAAAGCTCATATAGGATAAGGAAGGGGATGACTTATGATTACATTTAAAAATGTGTCGAAGGTATACAAAAGCTCTGGAAAATCGGTGAAGGCAGTAGATAATGTAAATATGACAATTGAAAAAGGAGAAATTTGTGTATTTCTTGGTCCCTCAGGTTGTGGGAAAACAACTCTTTTACGAATGGTTAATCGTTTGGTTTCTATCACAGAGGGGACTATTGAAGTCGGAGGAAAAGATATTTACTCATTGGATCCAATCGAATTGAGACGTTCAATCGGTTATGTAATTCAACAAAATGGTTTGTTTCCGAATATGACAATTGAACAAAACATTAATGTTGTACCAAAGATGCTGGATTGGAACGAAGGGGAAATGAAAAAACGATACAAAGAATTAATGGAGATGATGGGGTTAAACCATGAGGAATACCGAAAGCGTTATCCTTGGGAATTATCAGGCGGACAGCAACAGCGTATTGGAGTGGCAAGGGCGCTGGCGGCAGACCCGCCAGTTATGTTGATGGATGAACCATTTGGGGCACTAGATCCGATTATTCGCGATCGGTTGCAAAAGGAATTTTTACGAATTCAAAAAGACGTAAAGAAAACGATCTTATTTATTAGTCACGATATTGATGAGGCTTTGTGTCTTGGGGATAAAATTGCTATATTTAACGATGGCCAAATCATGCAGTATGGAACACCGGATGAGATTTTGTCTAATCCCAAAAATGATTTTGTGAACAACTTTATTGGAAGTGATCGTGAAATTAAACGTTTACAACTATTAACGGTCAGGGATCTATTAAATAAAGCGAAAAAGGTAAATCGAAAAATGAATATAAAAATTGAATCTAGCGAATATGTGGTTAATATTGATGCAGATCTTCGAACAGCACTGTCTCTATTATTATCATCACCAAAAGGGGAAGCTGTGATTTTGGATCATAAAGGACAGCCAAGCGGAGTATTAAGCATTGGTGACTTTGAAGTTTTGACAGGTGTTCACCCTTCGAAGTTAAAGTCAATAATTCAATAAGGTGGGTGTCTTAATGAAGGAAATAAACAAGATAGAAATATTGATTCGCGCTTTGTTAATGTTGATTATTGTTGCACTGCTAGCTTATGCTCTCCAATCAGGTGCATTTCAATATATAAAAGATAACTCTGGTGAACTTCTTCATTTAGCTGGACAGCACATGAAATTGGTGGCGCTTTCATCCATGGCAGCCATTCTTGTGGCCGTGCCTCTTGGGATTTTTATTACGAGACCTCAGTTTAAAAAATTTGAATTTATTGTAGTTAATTTTGCGAATATCGGACAAACGGTGCCAAGTATAGCCATTTTAGCGCTTGTCATGAGTTATCTAGGTTTAGGCTGGCAAACCGCGGTATTTGCGCTGTGGTTCAGCTCACTTCTTCCAATTTTACGGAATACAATTGCTGGAATTCAATCGGTTCCTCCATCGATCATTGATGCTGGAACAGGAATGGGTATGACGCAAAAACTCATTCTTTTCAAGCTTGAACTCCCTAATGCGTCATATGCAATTCTTGCAGGCATTCGGACCGCAACCGTTATTAATGTGGGATCAGCCGCACTTGCTTTCTTAATTGGAGGAGGTGGGTTAGGTGACCTTATATTCACCGGAATCTCACTTTACGATCCAGGCATTATGCTCGCAGGTGCCATGCCCGTTATCTTTTTGGCCATTGCTATTGATTTCTTATTAGGGAAAATTGAAGTAGCCACTACTCCGAGAGGATTGCAAAGAAAAGCTGATTTTATTTAAGACAATAAAGGGGGAAGTAAAAATGAGAAAATTTAGCATGTTATTTTGTGTCGCACTTCTTGCCTGTATGCTTACAGCATGCAGTTCTTCGGAGTCTAATGCCGGTTCAAATGAAAATAAAGGGAAAATTACAGTGGGAGGAAAGGATTTTACTGAACAGCACATTTTGACACAAATTACTTCTATTTATTTGAAAGAAAAAGGATACAAAGTCGACGAAGCAAGTAGTATGGGCAGTACAGTGGCACGTTCCGCGCTTGAAAATGGTCAGCTCGATGTGTACTGGGAGTATACGGGTACAGCACTTATGGTTTATTTAAAGGAACCTGTTGAAACTGATCCCGAAAAGGCATATGAAAAAGTAAAAGAAATCGACAAAAAGAATAAACTTGAATGGTTAAATAAATCCGAATTTAATAACACATATGCTATTTTAATGCGCGAAGATTATGCTAAAGAGTTAGGAATCAAATCCATATCGGATCTAGCTGATATTGTAAATCAAGATTCTAGTAAATTAAAATTTGGATCGAACTCTGAGTTCTATGCGAGAAAAGATGGAATGAAAGGTTTGGAGAAAAAATATAATTTCTCTTTACCAGCTAAAAATGTTGTCAAAATGGATACAGGACTTCTATATAACTCTTTAAAAGAAGGCCAGGTTGATGTAGCGGTAGGTTTTGCGACAGATGGACGCATTGAAGGTTTTAAACTTGTTGTGTTAGAAGATGATAGTCAGTTTTTTCCGGCATATAATGGAGCACCTGTCATTCGTCAAGAAGTATTAAAGAAAAATCCGGAATTAAGAGATCTTCTTAATGCACTTTCAGATAAGTTAGATTCAGATACAATGAAGAATTTAAATTATCGTGTTGATATTAAGCATGAAGATATTAATGAAGTGGCTAAAACATGGCTGGATGAACAGGGAATGCTAGATTGAGATGAAAGCTAATAATTCGCTCATCACCTATATTGAATCTGAGTCGATTCAGAGTTTAGACAGTGGCACACTAACATCACTCAAAGAAGCTTTAGCAGACATTATCGCTTGTACCATTGCAGGCCGCAATACGAAAGCGGCAGAGATTGCAAAAGAATTTGCTGTTTCGCAGTGGGGGATGGGAAACAGTTCGCTTTTCCTGTTCCCAGAAAGATTAACGCCTGCCGGAGCAGCTTTTGTTAATGCGACATTGGCAAATGCCCTCGATTTAGATGATGGTCATCGCCTCACAAAAGGACATCCCGGGGCAGTTATTTTTCCCGCGGTGATCGCCGTTGCAGAGGATCATAATATAAGTGGAGCAGAATTTTTGACGGCACTTCTTATAGGCTATGAAGTGGGGATCCGTGCAGGTATTGTTGCACACCTGACCCGGCTAGATTATCACTGCACCGGTTCATGGGGAGCTGTTGGAGCTGCCGCAGGTGTTTCGTACATTTTAGGACTTAAGGGAGGAACAATTGAGCACGCACTGGGCAATGCAGAATATTTTGGTGCTTATTCTCCTATGATGCGCTGCATCGAACATCCTTCCATGTTAAAAGACGGGATTAATTGGGGGTGTATGGCCGGGGTCAGTGCTGCCCATTTGGCAAAAGCAGGCTATACAGGGATTCCATCATTATTTACAACAGAAGAAGCTGAGGGGCTTATAGACGATTTAGGAAAAAATTATCGAGTAAATGAACTGTATTATAAGCCGCATGCATGCTGTCGGTGGGCACAGCCAGCTATTGAAGCAATCAGGGAAATTCAAAGCCGGCATATACTAATATCCCAAAATATAAAAAAAATAGTCATTCATACATTTACAGAATCTGCAGCATTATCGAAAGAATATCCAGAAAATACAGAGGAAGCACAGTATAATTTACTTTTTCCTGTTGCAGCATTTCTTTCTTACGGTGAAGTGGGACCAAAACAAGTACTAGAACATCTGAATGATACAATTATTCTTAGCATGATGGACAAGATTACAGTAGTAGTTGATCAAAAACTTAACGAAGCATTTCCTGAAAAGGCATTAAGTATGGTTAAAATAGTAATGCAGGATGGTAACACTTATCAATCCGATATTATACAAGCAAGAGGAGACTTTGATTATCCGTTAAACGTTGAAGAAAAAAAAGAGAAGTTTTTCTGGC
Organism: Peribacillus sp. NPDC055009; assembly: GCF_053608705.1. Lineage (NCBI taxonomy): Bacteria > Bacillati > Bacillota > Bacilli > Caryophanales > Bacillaceae > Peribacillus > Peribacillus sp. NPDC055009. The sequence goes on from NZ_JBSGVZ010000005.1 coordinate 185,572, forward strand.
TGACAACGCCAATTCTAGGAAAAGAATCTGCGAAGAGTTTATTAGAAACTATTCAAAGCCTTGAATATATGAAAAGTATTCGAGATCTTATACCTACCATAGAAGAATTGGGTAAATAAAAAAAGTAGTGCAAACCAAGGGATAGGTTTGCACTACTTTTTTTTTACTATAAGTGGTGGAGTCAGTAGGAACCTTCAAAAAAATAGTCATTATGAAATCAAGTTGATAATAGTAGTTGATGCCATCTTATATCCAATGGCAGGATAGACATTATCGGTTCAAGAGAAATTTACTAGAGGGAGATTAGTTTGGAAATTTCATAAGCTTTCAGAAACATCTATATCAAGACAAGTTTTTCATCCCCCCGGTTAAAACGAGTTTGAAGAATTCTCCTCAAATCTTGATGCTAAACAATATAAGTTAGTCTAACTCTAGCTTGACAATATACCCCTATAGGTATAATATAAACTCACAAGTTAAGAACACATAAACTCACGAGTAAAACGCCCAAACTCACGAGTAAAACGTGCAAATTCACGAGAAAAATGCCCAAGTTCATGAAAAAGGCACTCAAATTCAAGAATAAAATGCAAAATTCACGAGTAAAATTCCTAAACTCACGAGTAAAATACGATTTAATTGGCTAGCGGCTTATAAGCATAAGCACGATAAGTTTGATTATGCCGACTAAAACGTTTTAATGAAGAAACCTGACTTGAAAACATTCATGTCATTGCTTCTAATAAACTGGAAGTGAGTTTGGGGATGCACTTCTCTTTTTAACGGAAAAAAGATTAGCTATTGTTGTAAATAGATGGGAGGCGGAGTATGGAGTTTGATAAAAGCAGCATTCATCGCTTGAAGCGGATTGAAGGACAAATCAAGGGTGTTCTTGGAATGATGGAGCAGGGAAAAGATTGCAGGGATGTCGTCACTCAGTTGTCTGCTGTACGTAATGCCATCGATAGGACCATGGGTGTTATCGTAAGTGCCAATCTAGAGCAATGCGTTCGGGAAAACGTCGAGAAAGGAGAAGGCACTGATCATTTAGTCAAGGAAGCGGTTAATTTACTAATTAAAAGCAGGTAAAAGAATTTGACCTGACTAGTAGAAAAAGGAGTGTTTTTCATGTCTTATATTTTACAAGTGGATTTTAAAATGGAGGGGCCATTTGGTCACGAAATGGTAAAAGAATTTACTGTTTTAGCAAAAAGCATTAATGATGAAGAAGGATTGATCTGGAAGATTTGGACCGAAGACAGTGAGGCAAAGGAAGCTGGTGGCATTTATCTGTTTGAAACGAAGGAATCCGCATGTAAGTACTTGTCAATGCACACAGCACGGTTAAAAGGGTTTGGTATAGAGAAGGTTAATGGAAAAATATTCGAAGTGAATGAAATTTTGTCTTCAATTAATCATGGACCAATTAAATAAAGAAAACCCTATTCCATTCATTTTTAGTGAAGTGGGTTGACGAACTATATTTTTTAGCATAATATATACCCTGTAGGGTATATAAGAATGAATCAGGGGGAAAACATAAATGACTGAAAAGAAAAGAACGACGATCATTTTATTTAGTGGTGATTATGATAAGGCAATGGCTGCTTATATCATAGCAAATGGGGCGGCTGCTTACGATCATGAAGTGACTATCTTCCATACATTCTGGGGATTGAATGCTTTAAGGAAGGATGAGCCGATTTCATTAAAAAAAGGATTTCTTGAAAAAATGTTTGCAAAAATGATGCCTCGTGGTTCTGATAAAATGGGTCTATCAAACATGAACTTTGCAGGGATGGGACCTAAAATGATCAAACATGTAATGAAAAAGCATAATGCCATGTCACTCCCAAATTTAATTGAGTTGGCCCAAGAACAGGAAATCAAACTTATAGCCTGTACGATGACAATGGATTTATTGGGTTTACAGCAAGAGGAATTATTGGATGGAATTGAGTATGCAGGTGTTGCAGCTTATTTAGCTGAAGCAGAGGATGGAAATGTAAACTTATTTATATAAATGGGGGGTTCAAATGGGAACTATATTTAATCTCATCATATTAGGTTTCATCGTTTGGTTTTTATATCAGCGATTTGTCCCGGCAAAGGGGATAAAAAATATAAATGTGGTTGAGTTAAAAGCTGTGTTGAATAATAAAGGAAATAGGCAATTCATCGATGTTCGTACTCCTAATGAATATAGGGGCAATCACATTAAGGACTTTAAAAATATACCTCTAAACGAATTTGGCAAAAGGGCACATGAACTTTCAAAAGATAAAGAAGTAATTGTTATCTGCCAAAGCGGAATGAGGAGCAGTAATGCGAGTAAAGCATTGAAGAAACTCGGGTTTAATGAAGTTACAAACGTAAAAGGCGGTATGAATTCTTGGCGCGAATAAAAGGAGGATCTTAAAAAAATGAAAGAAATTTTACCGAATGAAGTGGACGCATTATTGAAGGGATACTCCCCAGTCCATATTATTGATGTGCGGGAAGTGGATGAAGTAAAGGCAGGGAAAATACCAAAAGCTTTGAATATCCCGTTGGGTCTGGTGGAATTTAGAATGCAGGATCTGGATAAATCAAAAGAATATATCATCGTCTGCCGTTCAGGGGGCAGAAGTTCAAGGGCAGCACAGTTACTTGAGGATCATGGATATAAGGTGTTGAACATGATGGGTGGTATGAATGAATGGGAAGGTCCCACAGAATAATTTTATATCCGAATATACCCCCATCCCTATAAAAGACTCAAGGAGGAACTAAAATGATTAAAACAAATTCTGTTTTGGATGCTAAAGGTTTAGCCTGTCCAATGCCAATCGTAAAAACGAAAAAAGCCATGAATGTCCTGGAAGCGGGGGAGGTACTCGAAGTTCAAGCAACTGATAAAGGGTCAACCGCCGACATGAAAGCCTGGGCGGAAAGTTCAGGTCACCAATATTTGGGTACGGTTGAAGAAGGAACAATACTAAAACATTATCTTCGGAAAGCAATCGGAGAAGAAACAGCAGTGAAGAAGCATGAAAAAATCATTTCAAATGAAGAACTTCTTCAACTAATGCAGGAAAACCGAAATGCGATCATCCTGGATGTACGAGAATCGGCAGAGTATGCTTTTAATCATATACCAGCAGCTAGATCCCTTCCAATGGGTGAATTGGAACAACATATGGGTGAACTTGATAAAGAATCACAGATTTTTGTGGTTTGCCGTACAGGCAGCCGAAGTGATCTTGCTGCACAAAAACTGACGGCGGCCGGTTTTGAACGGGTATTCAATGTTGTACCCGGCATGAGCCAATGGAACGGTCCTTCACAAAAATCCGTGAATGAATAAAAAGTATTAAGGGTTTAACATCATAACGGCAGTAGCAACAGATCAAGAAGTGGCGATTTGCTTTAATTTCGAAGGTATTAGAAAGGCAAATGTTTCTTCCATTTCAGATTTAGTTTCCATTGCACAGGAAATGAACGTACAGTTGTTAAAAGACCAAGGCCGTATTGGGCATGGAAAAAGAAGCTTTCGTTGACCGTATCTTAGTAGGTGGAGCGGTCACATTTTTGGAGTTCGCTAAGAATGCTGATGCTACATTAACCTTTTAATGAAGGAAAAATTTTTGACATCATTGATACTGTGGGGGGTATATAAAATGGCGTTTAAGCAAATGACAGCCGCTGAGGTTTCAAAGAAAGTAATCAATAAAACCGACTTATTTATTTTGGATGTTCGAAATGAAAGTGACTACAATGATTGGAAAATTGAAGGGGAGAATTTTGAATTCCTTAATATCCCTTACTTTGATCTACTGGATGGCGTGGAAGAAATAATCGATCAAATCCCGGCCAATAAAGAAATCCTGGTAGTATGTGCAAAGGAAGGATCTTCCGTTATGGTAGCTGAAATGTTATCTGATGCTGGATTGGACGTTTCTTATTTAAAGGGCGGGATGAAAGCATGGAGTGAACACTTGGAACCTGTGAAAATCGGTGAATTGATCAATGGCGGCGGAATTTACCAATTTGTTCGACTAGGTAAAGGCTGTCTATCATACATGGTCGTTACCAATGGTGAAGCAGCCATTATCGATTCTACTCGAATGATCGATGCCTACCTTGATTTCGCCGATGATATCGGGGTGAAAATTACACATGTTCTGGATACACACTTACATGCCGATCATATTTCAGGTGGAAGACGAATAGCGGAAGTAACAAATGCAACTTACTGGCTGCCGCCAAAAGATGCGGCTGAAGTAACCTTTGAATATCAGCCATTAGAAAGCGGGAAAGTGATAACGATTGGTCATACTTCGATTGATATTCAAGCAATATATTCCCCGGGCCATACCATTGGTTCGACTTCATTTGTGGTCGATCAAAAATACTTGTTAAGCGGGGATATACTATTCATCGATTCGATTGGCAGACCGGACCTAGCTGGATTGGCTGAGGATTGGGTAGGCGACTTGAGAGAAACACTGTATACACGTTATAGAGGATTATCAGACGAGTTAATCGTATTGCCATCACATTTCATGATCGTTGATGAATTGAATGAAGATGGAAGTGTCGCTAAAAAGTTGGGTGCGCTGTTTGCTGAAAATCATGGATTGAACATTGTAGATGAAACGGAATTCAGAGAGCTGGTAACAGGTAATTTACCGCCTCAGCCAAACGCTTATCAAGAAATTCGCGAAACCAATATGGGGAAAATCGAGCCTGATGATGAAAAACAGCGTGAAATGGAAATCGGGCCAAATCGCTGTGCGGTTCGTTAATACCGATAAAAAGCCAAGAAAATAGGAGGAATGAAATATGCATTCAGATAAAGTGTTAAATGCTAAGGGACTAGCTTGTCCAATGCCGATCGTTAAAACGAGAAAAGCGATGAATGATTTGCAAACCGGGCAAGTGCTGGAAATACATGTAACCGATAAAGGAGCTAAAGCAGACTTAGCCGCTTGGTCAAAATCCGGTGGCCATGAACTGGTGGAAACGGCAGAAGAAAATGATATACTGAAATTTTGGATTAGAAAAGGCTGATAAAAGAAGGGAACCATTAGGGTTCCCTTCTTTTAAGGGAGGCACTTACAATGGATATCACCTTTATCATTACCATCTTTTTGATTGGTTTTATAGGTTCCTACGTTTCAGGGATGCTCGGCATCGGCGGTTCGATAATAAATTATCCAATGCTGCTGTTTATTCCCCCAATCTTCGGTTTAGCGGCATTTAGTGCCCATGATGTGACAGGTATAAGTGCTGTACAAGTCTTATTCGCTTCCATCGGAGGAATATGGAGCTATCGTAAGAGCGGACATTTAAATAAAACGCTGATTCTCTATATGGGGATCAGTGTGTTAATCGGAAGCGTGGTTGGAAGTTTTGGATCACAATCGATGTCGGAAAACGGAGTGAATATCGTCTATGGCATTTTGGCGTTGATAGCGGCTGTCATGATGTTCATTCCGAAGAAAGGGATAGATGACATTCCTTTGGATCAAGTTACCTTCAACAAATGGCTTGCGGCCATTCTTGCCTTAATCGTAGGTTTAGGTGCCGGGATAGTCGGTGCCGGAGGAGGCTTTCTATTAGTTCCGATTATGCTTATCGTTTTAAGAATACCGACCAGGGTCACGATTGCGTCTTCATTAGCTATCACATTCATTTCATCCATTGGTGCAACAGCAGGGAAAATCTCAACGGGACAAGTTGACTTCTATCCGGCATTGATTATGGTGGGAGCGAGTTTAATAGCATCTCCGCTTGGGGCGATGGCCGGTAAAAATATGAATGTAAAAGTGCTGCAAGTTATACTGGCTTTATTGATTTTAGCGACGGCTGTGAAAACTTGGGTGGGGATAATGTCTTGAGTTTTGACACGGAAGGAAGCAGTTGTGAAAATTATATTAGAATTCTAAAAAGAGTTCCATCGTTAAAGAATTGTTCACAATAGGCCACAATAATAGTTCCTTTTCCTCCATCACTTTTTTTCTTATTATCTGTACCAGATAAGTAAATGGGACTTCTGTTAATAGAAAAAGCTGACTGTTGAAAGTCAGCTTTTTCTTATTGTGGCCGTTTACAAATAATTAAAAAATTACCGCTAAAATAAACCAAACAATCATCAATAATTGAATTAATACTTTGGCTAAGCTGCCGCCTAAAAAACCGATGATAGTTGCAAACCCAACTTTAGTAGCCTTCATTATATCTTTTTGAATGATTAATTCCGAAACGAGGACTGCTAAAAATGGTACGAGAATTATTCCAAAAGGAGGAAAGACAAATGAACCAACAATCGTGGCAATAGCTGCTATTGTCTCGGATGTTTTTGATCCCCCATACTTTTTAACAAAATAACTATTTGCGATAATGTCGGCCGCGATTAATACACCGCTCAACACAACCATACTGATCCAGAACCATAACGATAACTCATCAGAATTAATGAGGAATTGATAAACTGCAAATCCTCCCCAAATAGCAACAACCGAAGGAATAATAGGATAGACAATTCCTACAAAACTTAAAGCAAATAAGACGATCGTTAACCCCCACCATAAAATATCCAATGAAACTCCACCTTTTCATACTTACTTTTTCATATATCTATTAAATTATATTTCTATTTAGGGACAAACACCATTTATTCTTTTTTTGTATATTCAAATCCCTCACACTTTAATTAACACTAGATGTATAATGTGTAAAATTAGAGTAAGTGTATGATGAAATAAAAATATTTCCCAAATTGCCAAAAAGAACTTGTTGATGAATCTTTATAATAACACTTTAACTAGGGGTGTTGCTGCTACCTTTTCCTTATTCAAAAAACTGGGCAGGTTAGTTGAAGATCATTTTCAAGCAAATGACATATATAAGCCATCATATAAAGATGTTGTAATATTAAAGGAAAAGTAGGAGGTTAAGAAGATGAAAACTTTTGATTTAAAATCAGGAACAAAAGTAATAATAGACGAAAGTAGAATAGTAATAGAAAGAACAGGTGGAAAAAGTGCAATGAAGGGTTTGTTTGCAGGGCGAGCAATGGGGCAAATGACCATAAAAACGTCAGCAGTGACTGGGTTAATTCACTTTGCTGACTTTTTAATGATTTGTGCTTCTGGACTCCCGACTCCCAATGATTTTAAATTATCCAGCATAGCAGAGATAAAACAATACCCTAACTGTATTGTTGCAAAAGAAAGTGAATTAGAAGAGTTATATCAATTTCTCAACGGATTTATTAAGTAATGATTCCATAAAAGCCTTAACCTTTAGAGGTTTCCATATAGGGAACAAAAAAACACAACGAAAGCAGTTGATTTCATCTAAGAAATACAACTGCTTTTAGCTTTTGAAACAGTTATTTACGGTATAGTTCAAATACAATTGGTTATGATTTGAGAGCAATTAATAAGATTGAAGCTGTCTTTAGAGCAGCTTTTTACTTTATGCAACTATCAGGGCAGTTTCATAACAAAATAAGAATATATTTTTTGTAATAACCAAAACTTTATCAGACGCAACATTTTTAAGACCAGCTTAATTTCAACTACTTCTTCATTGTCTTTCAAATGGGATATTAGAGTACTAAGTGAAGAATATGTGATAATCTGTTAATTATACGTCGCTGAGTCTTTCTTTCAAGAGTTGTTAGGTCCTCATCATTATGAAATTGATCAAAAGTCCTTAGTAGTTGTTTTTGGAAAGGATCCTGCGGATATTTACTAGCAAACAAGTAAACAAGGACTTTTATAATTTACAAAAAAGAAATAGCGCCGCTAATTATAGCTAACACTGTTAAGGTTAACGATGTCAAGATGGCCCATTTGTATGCAAATTTCTGATATTCCCCAAGGTCTTTATCAACCATGCCAACCAATAGAATGGTTGATGCAACAAGTGGACTCATTAAATGAGCGGGTTGTCCCAATATAGAAGCGCGAGCAATTTCTAACGGACTAATACCATAAGCTGAAGCTGCCTCTGCAAGAATAGGGAGAACTCCAAAATAATAGGCATCATTAGATAAAACGAAAGTGAATGGCATACTTGTAATGCCAACAATGACAGGGAAAAACTGTCCTAATGAAGCAGGTATTATCGCAACCAGTCCATTAGCAATAGCATCAACCATTTTTGTACCGGAAAAGATTCCTGCAAATACTCCAGCTGCAAAAACTAGTAGAACAACAATTAGGGCATTTCCAGAATGTGCTAATATACGTCTTTTTTGCATTTCCAGATTAGGGTAGTTAATCATTAAAGCAATAGCGAAACCGACCAAAAATAAAATAGGGGAAGGTACCAATCCCATAATGAGAATGACCATAATGCCTACCACAATTAATAAGTTAATCCACAAAAAACGAGGGCGTTTAATGTCAATATGAGGAAATGCATCAGTGGCTTCATTTTCTACAGTAGCAGCTATTTCATTTTTTAACTCTTCTATGTGTATTACACCCAGTCGTTTACGTTCTTTTTTCCCTAAAATAAATGCGACGAAAATAACCCAAATAGCACCACCGATCATGGTAGGAATAAGTGGAACAAAAAATTCGGATGCATCAAGTCCCAATACTGCTATTGCTCTGGTAGCAGGTCCACCCCAGGGGGTCATGCCACTCATAACACTTAAAGCTAGCATGGCTACTGTGGCTAAAACCAATGGATTCATACCGATTCGTTTATAAAGTGGATATATAGCTGAAACAGTAATGATATACGTTGTTGTACCGTCTCCATCTAGGGCCACGAGTAATGCAAGAATTGTGGTACCTATCGAAATTTTGACAGGATCTCCCTTGACAACTTCTAATAACTTTTTGATAAGTGGGTCAAATAATCCCGTGTCTATCATAATACCAAAAAACAATATGGCGAATAATAATAGAGCTGCAGAAGGAGCGACTAGCTTAATGCCTTCCATCATCATAGTGCCAATTTTACTTCCAAAACCACCAACTACTGCAAAAACGATCGGAACTAAAGTTAAAGCAACAATGGGCGATAAACGTTTGGACATAATTAAATAGGTAAAAACGGTAACCATGGAGATGCCTAAAATTGTAAGAAACATTATTAAATCCCCTCCCATATTTTGAATGCGCTTTCAAATGATCTCTGGATGACTAAGAAATAATTTTGTGACTCTTCAGAAAAATTAACTTGTAGATTAATAAGTTTTACACTATGCTTATGCGCTTTTCTTTATTAAAGGTAATACAGAGAGGACAATAAGTTAAATACATATTTTTTTTGTATTGGTATCAAAATAATTTATTCTTTAAAAAAGAATGGGGAGGGGAGCAAATAAAGCCATAGGATAAGTGATTCAATAACGAAATTTTTTTAATATTTAATGCAACTTTTAGTAACAAAAAAGAAGGTCATCAATTTTGTGTAAGATAACCTTCTTTTCTTTATAAATCAGACTTTTCATTGTCCTTGAGCAAAGCTTCCTCCTTTTTTATTTAACATTTAGTTTTACATTACTGTTCTTGTCTTTTCTTCTTAAACTTATTTTTAATACCAATTTCAGTAATGGAGGCACTGCGGCATAAATAAAAGCCATCCGAAATAGTTGATAGCTGGTAACAGTAGATACATCAGCATTTACTTCTTGTGCAATGATTCCCATTTGATCCATTCCACCAGGGGCTAAACTTAAAAAACCCGTAATAGTCGATAAATCATAATACTGGGTCAGTAGAAAACTAAAAAACATTGTTGCGCTAATCAAAATTAGTCCGTTCATCAAAGCCAATAATAAGGTTTTTCTTTTGTTGTTAAGTTGTTCCGGTTTTAATAGTAAACCGATATAACCGCCAACCATAAATTGAGATATATCAAGAAGTGTAGGAGGAAGTGGTGGTCCCTGCAAACCTAAAAGACCTATTGCAGCAGCAACGATTACTGGTCCTAAAAAGTAAGGAGCTGGTAATTTGAATATTTTACCTATTCTTGCTGCCAGAAAACAAATAAGGGCGAACAGAAAGATAAGAGGAAATAAACCACTCCACTCTGGAATAACGTTATCCGTTATTTTAGAGGAATCATTGGTACTATTCGCTGCAAAAATGGGACTGATAATTAAAAGGGGGACTAAGAAAACAACCATTATCACTCTTGTAACATGGAAAAAGGTTACTGTAGTAATATCAATACCTTTCATATCTTCTGCAAACACAACGATTTGTGACAAACCTCCAGGAATACTACTCGTTAAAGATGTAGGATAGTCAATGCCGGAATATTTTGACATAACCAAAGCAGAACATGCACACACAAGGACAATTAAGGTTGTAAGGATCAACATTGAGGGAAGGTGACTAATCATATCAGACAGTGAGCTCTTGGTAAAGGAGATGCCTATTGAATAACCTACAATAATTAATCCAGTATTTCTCATCGAAACGGGCCAAATTAATTTAACGTTTTTGAAACGTGATGCAATTAATAGGGCTGCCATTGGACCAAGTAGCCAGGGGATTGGAAACCTGATAAGAGAGAAAAGGCCGCCTCCAATAAAAGCAGTTAGAAGTGCAGCCGAAAATTGGATTGTCTTGCTTGCATTATTTAAATCCCACTTTTTCATATTAATTCTCTTCCTTTGTATTAGTTTTACTCGTTTCGTCTTGTTTCATTGTTTAGAATCATTAAGAAAATCAATAAATGCTTTTACTTGTGCCAAATCCATAGTCACATCCCGATAAAATACCCAAGTTTCTCTAAGCAAATAGCTATTATCGCTTAATACAATGGGGAAAGTATACAGTGGTTCATCATTTTTAATACAGATTTCTGGTAAAATGGCATATCCTAAACCATTAAGAACCAGTTCCTTACATGTTTCAATCCGATCTACCTCCATTGAAATCTTAGGTGGTAACGCAAATGTTTCCTGCCACCAGTTTTCAATAGTATTTCTTAACGATTGGTCTGTCTGATAATTAACTCTAGGAAGAAAAGGAAGTTCTTTTAATTCAATTTTTTTACTGGAGGCAATACAAATCTTTTCTTCTTGAAATAACACTTTATTTTCCTGCCATTTGTAAGGACCTCTAACTATCCCGAGATGTGCTTCTTCTTTTTGAAGCATTTGATGAATTTGAGAACTCCATCCAGTTTTCAAACTGATTTCAACCTCTGGATATAGAGTTAGAAATTCTTTTAATAATAATGGTAGTTTATATCGGGCAAACAAGCCAGATACACCCAATCGCAAAGTTCCTTTTACTTTTTTATCCAAATTTGAAATATGCTCTTTTGCAGCTCCTAATTGCTTACGCATATTTTTTGAGTATTGAACGAGGTATTCCCCTTCAACTGTAAACTCGACACCTCTTTTGCCTCTAGAGATTAAATTTGTTTTGAACTCTTTTTCCAGCTGTTTTATACGATAGGATAAAGCTGGCTGGGAAATAAATAGTCGTTGTGCTGCCTTTGTTATATTTCTTTCTTCGTAAAGAGTAATTAATATAAGCCAGTCTTTTTCATCCATAAAATTTTTCTCCTTTAACCATAAAAAATATTTATGGGTAATTATAAAAAATGATAATTTATTTGATTTCTAAAAGTATAATACAACTAATGAAAAAAGAAATCTATCTTTTTATGTAAATCAATAGACTCACTATAGTTTTGCGTTTCCAGCATTCTTTCATAAATTTTTTCTATGGCAATGAATAAAAAAACAATATTATTTTTATTCATTATTTTCACTTATTATTTACATGAAGAGTTATCACAACTTAACAGGAGGGGTAAAAATGTCAAATACACAAAATTATGATGTAGTTGTAGTAGGGGCAGGAAACGCAGCTTTATGTGCCGCGATCTCAGCAAAAGAGGGAGGTGCTAGAGTTCTTGTATTAGAACGGGGACCAGTGGAAAAGCGTGGAGGGAACTCTTTCTTCACGGATGGAGCCATTCGTGTTGCATACAATAATTTAGACGCAATCAGAAATATAATACCTGAATTAACAGATGAAGAATCCGAATTAATTGTAATGCCTGAATACACGGAAACCGATTATTACAAAGATCTAATGCGAGTAACAGGTGGACAAAGTAATCCTGAGTTAGCAAAGCAGCTGGTTTCTAGATCATATGAAACAATTGCGTGGATGCGTGATCAGGGAATAAAATTTGAATTGAATTATGAAAATCAATCTTTCGTACAAGCTGGCAAGCGCAATTTCTGGGGAGGACTGCCTATCAAAACGGAGGATAAAGGCGTTGGCTTAATGAGACAGCTCTTTGCGCGGACAGAAGAAATTGGCATCGACGTTTGGTACGATTCACGTGCTGTGGAGCTTGTATCAGAGGATAACACAATAACCGGTGTCGTTGTTGAGAAGGGTCATACAATGGTAACTGTTCAGACATCCGGTGTGATTTTGGCTTGTGGCGGCTTTGAAGCCAATAAGAAAATGAGAAGTGAAAATATTGGTGAAGAATGGGAAGCGGCTATTGTTCGTGGAACCGAGTTCAACACAGGAGACGGCATTTCCATGGCTATGGCAGTGGGGGCTCAAAAATTTGGGCAGTGGTCTGGATGTCATTCTATTGGGACAGATTATAATGCGCCAAAAGTAGGGGACTTCACGAAGCCGGGGGATATTTTTAAAAAGCATTCTTATCCGTACAGCGTCATGCTTAATAATGAAGGGAAACGGTTTGTTGATGAAGGAGCAGATTTACGAAATTACACCTATGCCAAATACGGCCGTGAGGTATTAAAACAGCCTGGACATGTGGCATATCAAATTTATGATGCACAGGTACGCCCGATGCTGCGTAAAGAATATGACCTTGAAGAAGCGACTATTTATAAAGCAGATACGCTTGGAGAGTTGGCTAGTTTACTGCCGGTCAATCAAACACAATTTCTAAAAACGATCGAAGAGTATAACAGTGCGGTACAAGATGGCGAGTATAGACCAGCAGAGAAAGATGGCAAAGGAACGAAAGGAATTACCCCTCCTAAATCCAACTGGGCACTTCGAATTGAGCAAGGTCCATTCTATGCTTTCCCTGTAACGTGCGGTATAACCTTCTCGTTCGGTGGTCTGCATGTAGATACAACGGGTCATGTGTTAGACAAAGAAGAACAACCGATAAAAGGTCTCTTTGCGGCTGGTGAAATGATTGGGGGGATTTTTTATGAAAACTATCCTGGTGGATCCGGGTTAATGTCTGGAGCAGTCTTTGGAAAATTAGCTGGTTCATCAGCAGCACGCTATACTCAAGAAAAGGTTGAAACGATCAATAATCACTGAGTCTTTTCCTTGAATGGTTTATTAGATAAGAATGTGTCCAAAAAATAATAGAGATACGTGAAGTAGAAGAATGAAAAATAGCCAAGGCTTAAAAAGTCCTTGGCTGTTTGGTATTTTAACATATTTAAAGTCTTTATGCTTTGACTAAAACTCATATCATATAGGAATATAAAAGGTCAAACTTAGTAACAGATTATCTATTGGAGTTTTTTCAGATGGAGTGATTGTATAGCTTTAAGCGTCCTGATGGCCAGACAATAAGGTTCTTCAGTACTAGCTTTTCGAGTTCAGCACTAGCTTGAAAGGATCAGCATTAACGCTTATGAAGTCAGTTCTAACTTATCAAGATTTACCAGTTATATTGCTGTTTATCACTCCGATGCTAAAATTCAGCATGAAAAGGGGAGGGATTTGTGTATTGGTATTTTTCTCTAAACAATAGATAGTTATTAGCTTTTTTTAAATAATATAGTAACCATAAAAATCTGTATCTGTACCCTAATTTGTATAGGGGGTTTAGCTTATTTGGGGAAATTCACTTATATTCTCAATCCTAGTTTATAGAGTTTGGGCTCTTTTGAAGTCTCACTTATACAGAACAAGGATCATTAAAGTAAACTATTTCGGAAAGAATTTTAGTGCCTTTCATATTTTTGAATATTTCTTTCGCTTCTTTTTCTGTGTCAAATTCAAATATTTTAATATTTTCCTTTAAAAAGATAGTGATGACCCACATTTGCCAAGCCTCCAAGTGATAGAAAATTTTTTGCTGTAATTTGCAGATCAATTCAAATCAAGCTAATTGATAGGAATGCTCGTAATTTTTTTTCGTGTACACGTATCCCTCCAAAATGATTCTTGCTGTGCGTACCACTTTAATAGCACGTATGTGTCCTGCCAAGAAATCAACCTTTGTTTCCATTATCCCCGCAGGATGGGCTAATCGGAAAATTTCGTGTTTAATGTTCACCATCTCAGATAAAACCGTATCCTGTAAGTAAGCCCCTGCTGTTGCACAGATGGCTCCTGTAATTGCAAGCGCTTGATGGGGCTTTTGCATTGACATCATCCGGATCATCAAATCCATCTCTGACGCTTTTCTTTCAGATCCGTTTAGATCGACGTAATCCATAGGAGGAGCAATTAGAGTCATTTTAGGTACAGCAGGAGATTTGACAGTAGCTGATTTCTTATCGGAAAATTGACACATTTCAGCTGCAATTGACCGGATTTCTTCCAGTTCATTTAATTTTTCCTGTGAATAATCATTGGGTAATTCGGTTCCGCTTAGACCAATATCCTGTGCCCTTACAAAAACGAGTGGATTGGCAACATCAATAATTGAAACTTGAATTAGCCTATCCTTGGTTTTAATCATGTCAATCGGATTTCCTGTAGGGAAAAGTTTTCCTGTAACTGCTCCTTCTGCACGAGTAAAAGAAAGATAAATAGGTGATCCTTTACCAGGCACCCCAGGTATTGAGCAGCATCCTTCTGATTTCACTTGTCCATTTTCAACCTCAACTTCTGCAATAATCAGTTTTTGTGTATTCACGTTAAAAATTTTCACCGTTGTAACAGGTTCTTTTACAGGGACTAATCCTTGCTCAATTGCGTAAGGTCCTACAGCAGATGAAATATTTCCACAATTTCCTTTAAAATCGACCATTTGATTATCGATGCTGACCTGAGCAAATGTATATTCCACATCGAATTCTGGTGATTCTGATTTTTTGATGATCGCTGCTTTACTTGTCAATGAATTCGCTCCTCCAAGACCATCGATCTGTCTCCGATCCGGACTGCCCATCACGTCAAGTAAGAAATCCTCCCAGTGTAAGGGATTCGAAGGCATATGATCAAAATTAAGGAACACACCTTTACTTGTCCCTCCGCGCATTACAACTACAGGTACTTTCATTGTATAACCACCTTTTCTCAAATCAATATTTATAGCACTACCGGTTCCTTTGAAAATATAGTATGATATGTTTATTCATAAGTAAAATACATATTTTTTTAATAAAAATGATAAAAAAACTTATAATCCAAAAAGTGGGGGATGGTTAAGTGGACGAAAAAGATTGGATTGCGATAAGGGTACTATATGAAGAAAAAAACATTAGCCGTGCCGCAGAGCGTTTATATATATCGCAGCCGGCGTTAACGTACCGGCTTAAAAATTTAGAAAAAGAATTTAGCACAAACCTATTTTTCAAAATAAAAGGAGGCATTGAGTTCACTTCAGAAGGGATACATTTAGCGGGTTATGCGGAAGAAATGGTGAAAAAGTTGCAAAAAACGAAAGATTATATGCTGAATATGAAAAATGAGGTAAGAGGAACGTTAAGGCTTGGCGTTTCCAGCAACTTCGCCCAATATAAACTACCAGAAATATTGAAAAAGTTTTCAACACAATATCCTCATGTACAATTTAATGTGAATACAGGCTGGAGTACTGAAATCATGCATCTTCTGGATTCCTCTAGTGTTCAATTAGGCATTCTGCGTGGAAATTATGAATGGTATGGAATCAAATCGTTACTGCATAAAGAAAGACTTTGTTTAATTTCTAAGAAAGAGGTAGACTTGGATAATTTGCCAGAACTTCCATTCATAAATTATAAGACCGACAGTTCTTTAAAAAACTTAATAAATGGCTGGTGGCATGATAGATTCCCAGAGCCACCATTTGTAACCATGGAAACGGATCGGCAGGAGACGTGCAAAGAGATGGTCAAAAATGATCTTGGTGTTTCTATTCTGCCGGAAATATGCCTGCAGCCTTCAGATAATTTGCATACATACGGGTTATCCTACAAAAATGGGAAGCCGGTGTTAAGAAATACTTGGTTAATGTATAATCAGGATTCATTAAAACTCTCTACTGTGAAAAACTTTATTGATTTCTTGAATAAAAATTCCAATCTTTAACGAAAAAGCACAATGAAATTATTGACAATTTCATTGTGCTTTTTGGATTTCTTAATTTAATATAAAGTGGATTATAAGTTTTTTTTTCGAAAAAGTACAAAAAATATGTATTTCACTTATTTAATGATATGAACTATTCTAAAAATAGAAAACAAAGCAACAGGGAAGCAGAAAATAATATGTAATATTTTTTAATTATTCAAGACTCTTTATCCAATTTGTAAGCGGTTTCTTTAATAGGAGGGATTAATATTCTAACTTTACTTGGAATTTCAATGGTCGTTGTCTTTACTTATTTAATCATGTCTAAACGGTTATCACCTGTTAATTCTCTTGTAGTCATTCCAATTATCTTTGCATTAATTGGCGGATTTGGTCCAGAGCTCGGAGATATGATGCTCGATGGATTAAAGGTTGTCGCACCTTCAGCCGCTTTGCTATTGTTCGCTATTTTGTTTTTCGGAGTTCTGATTGACGCTGGATTATTTGATCCACTTATTAAAACTATGTTGAAAATCGTAAAAGGGGATCCGGTTAAAATAGCGATAGGAACAGCGGTAATCGCAATGACCGTTGCCTTGGATGGTGATGGTACCACGACTCATATGATTACGATTTCCGCCATGCTGCCTCTTTACTTACGACTTGGTATGAATCCACTTATTCTTGCCACTATTTCTATGCTGGCTGTCAGTATTATGAGTGGTATGACTCCTTGGGGAGGACCTGCAACTAGAGCAATAGCATCATTAGGTCTGGATGCAAATGAATTCTTTGTCCCGATTATCCCAACACTATTCTCAGGAATAGCAGCTATTCTTTTTACCGCTTATGTACTTGGTAAAAAAGAGCGCAAAAGGCTTGGCGTTGTTTATATCAAATCTGCACCTGAAATGAAAGAGGCTCTTGCTGAAGCAGCTGTAGCTTCCGCCATACAAGACGATTTAAAGCGCCCTAAATTAATATGGGTCAATCTTTTGTTGACGCTCACAGTCATGGTCGTACTTGTAATGGGCTTAGTACCTGTACCGGTGTTGTTTCTAATCGGGTTTGTTCTTGCTTCGATCATTAATTACCCTAATTTAGAACAGCAAAAAGAGCGAATCGGGTCACATGCAGGAAACGCTATAACCGTTGTTACATTAGTATTTGCGGCTGGTATTTTCACAGGGATCTTTTCCGGAACGAAAATGGTAGACGCCATAGCAAATTCATTAGTGGCCATCATTCCGGATTCTTTAGGCTCTTTTTTACCGATGGTCGTTGCGTTCACAAGTATGCCATTTACGTTCGTTTTATCAAATGATGCTTACTACTTTGGTGTTTTACCAATTCTTGCCGAAGCAGGAGAAGCTTATGGTGTGAGTCCTTTAGAAATTGCCAGAGCTTCCGTACTGGGGCAGCCTGTACATTTCTTAAGTCCACTCGTGGCCTCGACTCTTTTACTGGTAGGGATGGTAAAGACAGATATCGGGGAACTACAGCGGTATGCATTTAAATGGGCTCTAATTTGTTCATTAGTCCTTATTATTACTGCTATCTTGACAGGGGCTATTATTTAAGTATAACGTTATCATTTAAATTCTCGAACTTAAAAAATTAGGGCTGTGCCAAAACCAATTATTATTAGTGGTTTTTGGGACAGCCCATTCTTTTAAAAAGGTCTAGAAGTCTCGCCGGTCGCTTGAGTAATGATTTTTACGATTTTATTCGCCAAATTCATAACCGTGTAAAGACGAGTATCATTTAAAAATTGCATCGTTGGCAGCGGATCTATATAATTTACCATTCCTATAATGTGATAGTCTCCCACTTCAGGTAATACTTTTTTTAAAGCTTTCCCTGGGACAAGAGGTCCATCCTTCAAGAAAACATAACCGACCTGGTTTTGATCCCCTAAACAAGCATCCACACTAAAAATAAGAGGCCTTTTGAATTGTTTTTTAATTTCTTTCAACGTCTCTTTTAAATTAAATGCATGAACGGGATTTTCCAAGGTACCGTAAACACGATAAGGCACCGTGTGTTCTTTTAGCATCGTCCCGACTAAAGGGCCCAATGAATCCCCAACCGATCGATCTGAACCAATGCACAGAAAGATTACATCTTCATTTTGACATCCTGAAGATTGAATAATCTCTTTGACTTTTAATGCTAAACTGTTTATTTCTTCGCCTTTTGGTTCCACAGAACAAATCTGCTCCCTCCTTTTGTAAATTAGACTCACTTTGATTCCCATTTATTCTATTATACGAATTAAAAAGTTATCATGCATGTAAATATGAGCATATGCTTGAGACTGATGGATATTTTTAAATTATTAGTATTTAACATTTTGAAAAATGGCAGTAATTCAAAACATGCGAGTAAGTGGGAGTAGGTTTACAACTAGAATATTTCTAGATCAATTATATAGCATGTCTTTAACCGATACCCCTTTCAAAAATTTTATTGGATTTGGGTAGAATTAATCGGTTAACTAGTTTGTCATAGTGTATCTCTTATATTTACAAACTATTAATAAGCTTTAATATTCTGCATCATTCTTTTTATGACAAAATCCTTAGTTTTTTCTCCATTTTTGACTAATTCCACCAATTTCCATCCTTTACATGTTATAAATGTCGTTATAACCTCCTTTGTTTTCGAATAAACCATGACTTTTGGTTTATCTTTCATGTGAAGGAATAAAATCACATGGGTTTAACAGAGCATTTAAAATGGTCTGTTAATTTTAAGGGTAGAGTTTGCTATAAGGAATATAGCATCCCTAAAAAAGATTTTTTGGAGGTAATGTTGATGAAATCTAGCAATAGCGGTTTAAACAGACGTAATTTCTTAAAAGTTGGCGGAATGAGTACATTAGCATTAACACTTGGTTCAACAGGGGTATTTTCTCTTGCGGGAGCTACAAAAGGATTTGCTGCGGAATCCAGCAATCCAACAAGTGGATTTGGTGGCTATGGCCCACTAGTAAAAGATCCAAATGGAGTTCTTGATCTGCCAAGGGGATTTCATTACAAAATGCTTTCACGAACTGGTGATATCATGCCTAATGGTGACCTTGTCCCTTCTGCCCACGATGGAATGGCTGCCTATAAAGGAGAGAAGGGTACAACCATTCTTGTAAGAAACCATGAAAATGGGACAAATTCGGATTACCCTGTAAACGGAAAAAAACCTTGGAGTGCTGGTGCTGCCGGCGGCACAACCACATTAATCGTTGGACAAAATAACAAGGTCATTGATCAGTATGTATCAAGTTCAGGTACAATCCGTAACTGTGCTGGTGGTGCTACGACTTGGGGCACTTGGTTAACAATGGAAGAAACTCGTGATATGGGACATGGCTTTGTATTTGAAGTAAATCCGCTTGATCCTGAAAACGAAATGTCAAGAACACCGATCCGTGATATGGGTTATTTCTCCCATGAAGCTGGGCATGTTGACCCTTCAACAGGAATTTGGTATTTAACCGAAGACGCAAGTCCAAGCTTCTTGTACCGTTTTACACCACATGACCGAAGTCAAAAGCTAGGTTCTCTGCAAAAGGGCGGTCTACTTGAAGCGGCAGCAATCGAGGAATTGCCGGCTGCAGCAGCAAGTCAATTTAGTACTAGACAAAAATTCGGGATTGTTTGGAAAAAATTAAATCCTGAAATCGCACAGCAAGATGCTAAGGATAAAGGCTGTATTCAGTTTAGCCGCTTAGAAGGGGCTTATTTTTCTGAAGGTACTTTATGGTTTGATGATACAAGTGCAGGTTCAGCACGCCTTGGCCGTGTTTATCGCTACACTCCAGCGACAAACACCTTAGAACTATTCTATGAGTCTACTGATAAAAATGATTTAGAAGCACCGGATAACATTACAATCACTCCTTGGGGAGATCTTTGGATCGCCGAAGATGGTGGCGGTAATGATCGTATTGTCGGATTAACTCCTGAAGGAAATATTTATACTTTTGCTGAAAATATGATGAACGGTTCTGAATTTGCTGGCCCTACATTTTCTCCAGATGGAAATACTTTCTTTGTAAATATGCAAACACCAGGTATCACCTTTGCGATTTGGGGGCCATTTGCACGCAGAAATTCTACCCGCAGACGAGCTATGAACCAGGCTCAACCGCCAGCAAGTCTTGCTCCTGTCGTTTCGGATAAACTTACTGCATTTGCAGATGAACAAGGCATGTCTATATTAGAAGCAGCAGCTTTAGAGCGTCATGGTATGCCAATTTTATAAGTAATGAACGCATTTTTTGAGTACTATCAAACCATCATGGTATAGGAGGTGAGACGTTTGTTATCTAGTATCGGCATCCCCGGTCTAATTCTCATTCTAGTCATTGCGTTAATCATTTTTGGTCCTTCGAAATTACCGGAAATCGGAAGTGCTTTTGGAAACACTTTAAAAGAATTTAAAAAAGCAACAAATGACTTGATCAGCCATGACAAAGAAGAAAAAACTAACTCTGAAGAGAAAAATAAACTAGTAGGTCTTGAGAAATCCGAAAAGACCGGAAACTAAATAACTTGTTTTACAACTTAATAGAGTAATTTGCTTGGAGGAAATAGTATGAAAAAAATGGGAAAGATATTTTTGACGGGCTGCTTTTCGCTGGCGATGGCTGCCGTTTTTGTCGCCAAGCCCGTTACGGCAGATGCGGAGGAAAAGCTCAAGGAGGGAGAGAAGTTTAAACTCACCATTCTCCAGACGAATGACTTTCATGGTCATCTGGATGACATCGTCTCGCTGGATGATGGAACCCTTCATCACAATTCTATTGCGAAGTATGCCACCATCATTGAAAATGTGCGCAATGAAGAGGAGAATGTGCTTCTCGTCGATGGCGGGGATGTCTTCCTGCGCGGCGAGTTTCAGGCGGGTCAAGGAGAGTTGGAGACGTCCCTTTTGAAAGCTTTGGACTATGATGCGATGGCTCTAGGAAACAACGACTTCCGCGTTTACCCTGTCGGGGAGGGCACACCGGACAGCCGTTATGAACAGTTAAAGGATTACCACCGCAACGTGAATTTCCCCATCCTTACTGGTAATGTAATTGACAGGGAAACAGGAAAGTACATTCAGAATGTAAAACCTTGGAAGATCTTTGCTTTCAATGGCGTTAAAATCGGCATGATCGGCCTCACATCGATGAAGCCGGAAATTCGCGGTTGGGATGATGTTGCAGACCTCGATTTCATCGAACCGGTTCAAGCCTTGAATGCGTTGCTTCCTGAAGTGAGTGAAAAGTCAGATGTTAACATTGTCCTTTCGCATGCCGGAAATCCTGAAGACCATAAGCTGGCTCAGGTTTCCGGAGTTTCAGCGGTAATCGGGGCAGATACACACAAGGTCATCGAAACTCCCGAATACGAATTCAACGGAGAGGTGATGGTGCCAATTACTCAAGCTGGCGGAGAACAAGAACATTATTTGGGCCGCCTGAATTTGACTTTTGAAGTCGTTGACGCCAAAATGACTTTGGTCGAATCCAATGGATTCCTCTACGACGTCACAAATGTTCCGGCAGATCCGGAGATACAAGCGATTATAGACGATTATCGTGCAGATTTGAAAGCGCAATAATCAATTCTTCATAATGCTATGAGGTAAGGACAAAGCGAGGTTATTCGCTTTGTCCTTTCTATATTAATGATAAAGTAAAGACTGCAAGGGCCTGTCCCAGAAAGTCGGAAAACTAACTGACTTGCGGCCTTTTTATTTTTGCTCATTTCCCGTCATTTCAACTGACAGAGTTGAGCTTAGAGTTTGTCTGTTTAGTTTAGCTTTAATACCACTAATTAATGTGCAAAAAAATAGTTAGGGAACAAAGCATTTGTTATGTCATTGAGATTGCGAAGATTTTCACTTAAATTACCATTAAATGCCTTTTTTTGTTTACTGAAAATCGTTAGAAAGAGTACTAATGAGTTTTTCATTATATAGCTATAAATTGATTTTAAACAATTCTCGATATCCATAAACAACCAGTTATTTTTTTACCGCTAATGGTCATTATAAATAAAGAAGAAGGGGCTACTGATTACGTATGATTCACATCATATAGTAAATGAGGTGTTAGTTAAAGACGTTTAACTTAACTACAGGTAGCTTCATTAAAAAATCGATTCGAGCAAGGAGATGGTTCGCTTGCACGTAAAAGCAGAAAACTCATTCAATAATTGTCATTTATGCATTGAAAGTTGCTAAAACTTTTAAGATATAGGGGATGGTTGCTTTGGATGGAAAACTCTAGTCAGATACCCGTATTTACTCTAATGTAGATGAGGTGTTTATCGCAGAGAATTTATGCTGATTCGAAATGAAGCAAACCCCTTTTTCAGACAGGGTGCAACTTTCCGTTGCATCCTGTTTTTATGTAATTTCTTGTTATCACTAGCGTGAGCCCCTTTATTTATAGCCCCTATACTTGTATATTTTTTCATTTTTACCGTAACCTGGCTGTTAAAAATAAAAGCCCCCAATAAGGAAAAGCATATGGGTAACAAGATGATAAAAAAATAATACACTATTATCGGGGAAGACATAAATCAAACAAGAAGGATGGGATCCTGATGGTTGATGAAAATATACAAAAAAACAAACGGGAACAATGGAAAAAGCAAGTTATGAATAATCTGAAGAGGGAAGCTGTCAAAAATATCATAGCAGGAATGGGAGACCTAGCAAGATCAGATGCTAAAGTCAATAATACTTACACTGTATACATCAAGGATGGAAGGGTGATAAAGCAATCTTCAAATGGGAAGTGTGTTGTCATTAATGGAAAAGTCCAAAGTTAACTCAGAAGGGTTAGGAAAAACATTAAGGGTTCTTTTTGTAATTCAACTCCGGCTGCTTTTCTATTGAATTCACTGCGATTTGCCAGGACTGCCACAATTGTTTTAGGGCGGATTCCCATTTCATTTGCGATTTTCGCTCCAGATATACTAAGTACGGTCTGCTTTGCTAGGGCATTAAGAACCACTCTAGCCGTCAATGTTGTTTTGATGATTTATTTCCCGCGTTTTAGCAGTGGCCGAGGTGCAGTATTGGGAATGCTCTTTGCAGTAGTTACGACAACTGTCTGGTATCTATCGGTAATCCATGAGGAAATAGAAAATATTTATATCGGTGCGGTTACACCCTTGTTATCCTCCTGATTAACCATATCATCGGGAAGAATGATTGTGTTCTGCACGAGCAGCAAAAGCAATAAGGAAGGGAAGGTCATCAAACTTGTAGCTTTGGGGACATAGGGTATATAACAACGATAATATGATATAGAAAGAGGGGGGATATCCCCTCTTTTTTTTATCAAAAATCTGCGATTGTATTGAATGACATTGTGAGAAACTCAGTATTGAATATGTTTTTTGGAATAAATTCCTTTTTCAACAAATAGTTTGGTCGAATCGAAAATCTTTTTTACCTTTTTATCAAATAATCTTTTAATAACACATTTGATTTCCATGACAAATGATTTTTTAAAGCATATCTACAGGATAATACATTCATCGATTCTAGAGGTCCCACGATTATTCCGAAAATTCAAACCTATTCAGGGGTATAAACAATTTCATATAAAAAAATAAGTCATTCGTTTTTACTATCTTTTAAATGACCGGAACGAACCACTTTAGTTTTTAAATATTTTTCATTAAACTCGGAAATATCACCCCATAACGGAACTCTGCCTGCAACATTCGCACCTGAGTTTTGAAGGGCCTCTAATTTTTTCGGATTGTTGGTGATAAGCGTCACTGGATTAGAGCGCAGTTTTTTTAACACCCGAATGGCGTCATCATAGTTACGTGCATCATCCACAAACCCAAGCTCCAAATTCGCTTCAACCGTATCCAATCCTTTTTCTTGCAGAACATAAGCCATGGCTTTACTAAATAATCCGATGCCTCTTCCTTCGTGATTCGCTAAATAAAATAAAGCTCCGGATCCTTGAGCTGCAATCATTTTCATAGCCTGCTTTAATTGAAAGCCACAATCACAGCGTTTGCTGCCAAATATATCCCCAGTATGACAAATACTATGCATCCGAATAAGGGCTTCAGCTGAATGTTGGAAATCTCCATACAGTAACACACTTGATTGCTGCATTTCCGCTAAGTTGGAAGAGGCTAAAGTTTCAATGATCTTTTCTATATTATAAGTGCCGTCACCACAAAAATGACCCGCCATATTCTCACATCTTAACCAGCAATACCACTGGAATATAATTGTTTCGCCCTCTAAGTTAACGGGTAATTTGATTGGGCCGACTAAATAAATGGATGTTTCATCACTTTTAATAACGTTAATTTTATCTTCTAATATCAAAGCCACTTTTTCATTAATCATATAAACTTCCTCCCGAAACTTCTAATACTACGATAACGTTTACTTGTTCATTTCATATTGTACCCAATCCACTCTTTTGTGAATCTTTGATTTTAAATAGAAAAAAAAGCTTCAAATGTACTAAAACGAAAGACAATATCAAAAGGTTAACCCCATCTTTGGTGTGAAAGCCCAAGACCGTTTCTTATTTGAACCACAGCACCGATTTTTCAAATGGAATTCGATTAAAAACAATGTATCTCTTAATTTCAGTAAAAAGGATTGAGAAGCATTATTGTATCGATGGTATTTGGATTAGAAAGAAGTTTGTCTAGCTGCCTGTTTACACGTGAAAATTAAGTCTTTCCGTAGGAAATGTCCTGCGAAGTCTTTGGGAAGTTTTGCATCTTTCTTTTTCTAAGATGGAAGGGACGTGGTGGTTACATTCCTGGTCATTTGTTGTATTTACGTTTATTTTACAGACTTCATCTAAGGAAAATCGTGATTTTTAAGCTGATTTTACCTTGCAGAATGAGTTGGACTATCGAAAATGGGATACATCTTTGGTCTTTCACTCTCAACGATTTTCCTTGTTTTCGTAAAATTGGTAACAATTAAAAAAACTTCTTCAAATGAAAACAAAAGTGTTATACAATAAAACAAACACAAATAAAGATAAACGGGGGTAAAACAAAATGGTTAATAATTTATGGAATGATAAAGAAGCGTCAAAAGTAACATCTGGAGTAGAAGAACTGGTTTATCGGTCTAATTTAATCGGTACAGATCGAGCCGTCTGCAACTGGGGAGGTGGCAATACATCCATGAAAACAATGGAAAAAGATTTTCGTGGCCGGGAAATTGAAGTCATGTGGGTTAAAGGAAGCGGTTCCGACCTTGCGACAATGAAAGCGGGCAATTTCACAGGTTTGAATCTAGCGGACATTCACCCTTTAATCGAGCGTGATGAAATGCCTGATGCAGAAATGGTTGAATATTTGTCACACTGCATGATCGACAGTAAGCATCCACGTATGTCGATTGAAACTTTACTTCATGCCTTCCTTCCCTTTAAACATGTTGACCACACACATCCAGATGCAATTATTAGTCTTTGCTGTGCAGACAATGGAAAAGAAGTCGCCAATGAAATTTTCGGTGATCGTTTTGTCTGGGTACCATATGAGCGCCCTGGCTTCACTTTGTCTAAAATGATCGCAAAAGGTGTGAAAAATAACCCGCAAGCCGAGCTTGTTTTAATGGAAAAACACGGATTGGTTACTTGGGGTGAAACATCGAAAGAAGCCTATGAAAAAACCATTTCGATCATAACGGAAGCAGAAGAGTTTATTAAAAGCCGCCAGCATGAAGAAGATGCATTTGGTGGACAGGCATTTGACTCTTTACCTGAAGCAGAGCGCAAAAAGGTACTTGCTTCAATTATGCCGGTTATCCGCGGTGCTGTGGGCGAGGAGAAAAAAATGCTTTTAACCTTTGACGATGCAGATGATGTCCTGCAATTTTTGAATAGCAAAAATGCGGCAGCCTTATCACAAGTCGGTGCCGCTTGCCCGGATCACCTTGTACATACAAAAATGAAGCCGCTTTTCATTAACTGGGATCCTCAAAATGAACGGACTGTATCCTTGGTGGAAAAAGTTAAAACGGGTATTCAACAATATAAGGAAGAATATAAGCAATACTTCGAGCGCAATAAAAACGAAGGAGATGTGATGTTTGAGGCGGCACCACGAGTTATTTTGATTCCAGGTGTCGGAATGGTCAACACAGGCAGAAACGTAGCCATGGCAAACGTGAGCGGAGCACTTTACCATCGAGCGATTGCGGTTATGAAAGGGGCAACAGCACTTGGCGAGTTCGTATCTCTCAGTGAAAATGAGTCATATAACGTTGAATACTGGCCACTTGAGCTTTATAAATTGTCTCTTTCACCGGCAGAAGCGGAGTTCTCACGCAAAGTAGCCTTCATTACAGGCGGTGCGGGCGGTATTGGCAGCGCAACAGCACGGCGTTTAGTTTCTGAAGGTGCCCATGTAGTTCTAGCTGATTTAAATATTGAAGGAGCTGAAAAAGTTGCGGATGAAATCAATAAAGAATACGGGGAAATACGTGCTGCAGCTTTTAAAATGGATGTTACCAGTGAAGAGCAGGTACAGGATGCCTTTGAGAAATCAGCTCTTACATTTGGGGGAATTGATATTATCGTCAACAATGCCGGCCTTGCCACATCCAGCCCGTTTGATGAAACAACCTTAAAAGAATGGAACTTAAACATGAATGTACTGGGAACAGGCTATTTCCTTGTAGCACGTGAAGCTTTTAAGCAAATGAAACAACAGGGAACAGGAGGAAATATGGTATTTGTGGGATCGAAAAACTCTGTTTACGCTGGAAAAAATGCTTCTGCTTACAGTTCAGTCAAAGCACTTGAAACACATCTAGCACGATGCATTGCAGTGGAAGGCGGGGATTTCGGAATCCGTGTTAATTCTGTTTTGCCAGACGCCGTATTACAAGGATCTTCCATTTGGGGATCGGGTTGGCGTCAAGAGCGTGCCGCTGCATACGGAATAGAACCAGACCAGCTTGAAGATCATTACAAAAAACGTACGACATTGCTAGTAAACATATTCCCGGATGACATTGCTGAGTCCATAGCGTTTTTCGCTTCATCAAAAGCAGACAAAACAACGGGTTGCATGGTCACTGTAGACGGCGGTGTACCTGGAGCTTTTAATCGCTGAATAGGTTTTGCCTGTTTTCTTGGATTTTGTTGCTTTAAGTGGAGGGGTTTGTCATAGGTGGAATCAATCTATCGAAAAATAATAGATTAAGTATGTACTGCCCATTATGATAAGTGAAGAATATGTGAAAAGGTAGTAGGAATCATGGAGTAATTAATTCAATCCGTTAAAAGGATGGGACGATATGACAATTAAAGAACAGTACGTAGCAGCGAAACAAGCGTATGCGAATTGGGGAATTGATGTTGATACGGCACTCGAAACACTGAAAAAAGTGCCCATTTCGATTCATTGCTGGCAGGGTGATGATATTGGTGGATTTGAAGTGAACAAAAGTGAATTATCTGGCGGTATTGATATAACGGGAAATTATCCAGGAAAAGCCACTACGCCGGAAGAGCTGCGCATGGATCTTGAAAAAGCGCTATCTCTTATTCCGGGGAAACATCGGGTCAATTTGCATGCCATTTATGCGGAAACAAATGGAGAAGCAGTCGAACGCGATCAGCTTGAGCCAAAGCACTTCGAAAACTGGTTGAATTGGGCTAAAGAAAACGGTCTTGGTTTGGATTTTAACCCGACACTATTTTCCCATGAAAAAGCAGCAGACGGCTTGACACTTTCTCATCCAAATGAAGAAATTCGTGAATTCTGGATTGATCATTGCATCGCCAGCCGAAAAATCGGAGAGTACTTTGGCCGTGAACTAGGCAATCCCTGCTTAACAAATATATGGATTCCAGACGGCTACAAAGATATTCCAAGCGACCGTTTGACACCGAGAAAGAGATTAAAAGAATCCCTTGATCGAATTTTTACAGCAGAAGTGGATGAAACATGTAATTGGGATGCTGTGGAAAGTAAAGTATTCGGTATTGGCTCTGAGTCATATGTCGTAGGATCGCATGAATTCTACCTTGGCTACGCACTGAAAAATAACAAGATTTGCTTAGTGGATACAGGTCATTATCATCCGACTGAAACTGTATCGAACAAAATTTCTTCGATGCTATTATACAGTGATAAACTAGCACTTCATGTTTCGCGCCCGGTTCGATGGGACAGTGACCACGTCGTAATTTTAGACGATGAGCTTCGTGAAATTGCGCTTGAAATTGTTCGCAATGATGCATTAAACCAGGTGATTATTGGTCTTGATTTCTTTGATGCCAGCATCAATCGTGTTGCTGCCTGGACGATTGGTACGCGTAATATGATTAAGGCCCTCTTATATGCTTTACTTGTACCGAACGATCATTTGAAAGAACTGCAAGAAAAAGGCGATTTTACTGAGCGACTGGCATTAATGGAGGAATTTAAAACCTATCCATTTGGTGCAATTTGGGATTATTATTGTGAAAAAATGAATGTGCCGGTAAAGGAAAGATGGCTGACGCAAGTGAAAGAATATGAACGTGATGTTTTAGCAAAGCGTTAATATAACAGGTTGTCCTGAATCCGCAAACCGATGTGTGACTAATTCCGCTGAATTAATATGGGGTCTATCGATTCGTCCCGAGTGAATGGTCTGGAATTACCGAAATATAACGAAGAAGTGGAGAAAAAGTAAAAAAGTTTTTGTTTAAATTAGAAAATTAATATAGTTAAAAAGGAAAACTTATTAGAAAGGTAATTCCTTTGTAAAATATACCTATAACGATCTATGACACAGGTCTTTCTATGGGTATATTTTTTTTGATTGCACGTTAATAAATAGACATGAAAGCTAGTCAATTTGTGTTAAATCCGGAATGAGAGTCTCGTGCAACAAATTGATTTAACCAGTTGAAAATTAGACTGAGGATTGAGGAGGAATCGTTAAAGTAACTTTTTCTAAAAGGGGAGGATTTGGATTGAAGGTATCAATCTACAGTTTAAGATAATAAAAGCACTATGAAAAAAGGATATAGAAAATGTAATGACGTAGACTGCTTTGTAATTTTCCAATACAACTAAAAATGAAACACTATGAGCAAGTGAAACTATATAAAAATATTATTTGAATTTTAAAAATGTTTGTGAAATTTAAATTGACAAACCTTTCAAAAACAGTAAAAATCAATAATAAAAAGAAAAAAATGATGGGGTTCAAATGTACAATAGAGATATTTTTAATACATATAGAAGAGAATGAGAAAGGCGCTCACTCTTGTTGCTAAAATACGATTTTTCCAGTTTCCATCTCGCTTTTTGTGTAAGTTAGTGATTGAACATAACAGAGAAGGACATGGCTGGACAATAAATTATAGGGAAACCTGTAAGTATATAAAGGTTTCCTATTTTAGTAAAGAAATTAAGGTTATACTCCCGGTAAAATCCATCATTTATGAAACCGTTTTCTTAGAAAGAAGCAGCGGTGAATGTAACCGGATGAGAAATGCACTTCTTAAGTCATTCCTTATTACAATATCCATGATACGTGCTAATGTTTAGAATTTAAGAAAGAAGGTAGCTAATCATGTTAAGGATGCCCATCTTTTTTATTTTGTTTTTATTTATACTAAGCGGCTGTGATCATTCTGCAGAATACGAGATTATTTACAATGATGAAGAAAGTATCGACGTCAATACAAAACCTGTCGAGAATAAAAAAGATTCGTATACGATAGCTGTTATACCTAAAATTGACGGAATACCTTATTTTAAAGCGGTAGAGGAGGGGGCGTTGGAGGCGGGAAAAGACTTAGGTGTTAAGGTCATATATACAGGCCCACCTACCCCCAGCTCTGAAAAGCAGGAAGAGATTATAACAAAATTAATTGAAAAAAAAGTGGACGTAATTGCGGTATCTGCAAATGATCCATATAAATTAGGCAGGGTGCTGAAAAAAGCAAAGCGTAAAGGAATCAAGGTGATCACCTGGGATTCTGATACTAATGCATCATACAGAAGCTTTTTTGTGAACATGATAGATCCTGAGATAATTGGCAGGCATGTAATGGATACCCTCGCTATTGAAATGGAAGATAAAGGGGAGTTTGCGATTATGACGGGATCTCCTACCGCTGCCAATCTTAATACATGGATTGATTGGATTCAAATCCAACAAAAAGAATATTATCCAACTATGAAACTAGTTGAAGTGGAATATACAAACGAAGATATTCATAAAGCGTATAAGGTAACACAAAATTTATTTAAAAAATACCCGGACCTAAAAGGAATTATTGGTATTTCAACGGTTAATCCTCCTGCTGCGGCTCAGGCTGTGAAAGATGCAGGGAAAATCGGCAAGGTTGCTGTAGTCGGTACATCGACTCCTAATTTAATGAATGGGTATTTACAGGAAGGGGCTGCCCAGACCATTACGTTATGGAGTCCGCAAAAGTTAGGTTACTTGACTGTTAGCCTAGCAAAAAACTTATTGAATGATGAATTTCCGTATGAAGGACAGAACATTAAGAACATAGGTAGGATTAAATTCAACGGTGATATGGTCATTATGGGAGAGCCCATCGATTTTACAAAGGGAAATGTGAACCAGTATGATTTTTAAAGGAAAAAAGCCTATCCTGATAAAAAACCTGCGTTTAACGACAAAACTAGTTACAACCTATACATTATTAACGGTTCTACCTATGGCCTTCCTTGGGTTCATTGCATACTGGCAATACACAAAATCAATAGAAGAAGAAGTAGGCGAATATATTCCCCGTCTTGTTAAACAGGTTAATGGCAACATTGAAAATGACATTCAAAAACTAGAGACCTTACCTGATTTAATTTATAATTCCGGTGATGTTATGGCTATTTTAAGAGACAGCCAATCAAAAAAAAAATCGGTTTTGCTACACGATGAATATATCATGAAGAGTTATTTGACAAGAACCTATTTAAATAACAATTCATCTCATATTTTGGGGGCGTTTCTTGTTTCCAAGAATCGTACATTTGCAAGTACAAGTCTGCATTATGACAGTTTTGGTTTTGAAGATGGTTCCTTGCCATATGCAGATGACCTAGGATTGCTAGGCGAGATGCAGTTGCTCCTTCCTAATCAGACTAATTTAACGTTTGAAGGGGATCCCTCCTATTTTATGCTGGTCAAAACAATTACTGATTTCGATAATAGAAAAAATTTAGGAACGCTCTATATAGCCATCGATGTAGCCTTTTTTGAGCAATCACTTCAGGATTTGCAAAAGGAAGAGAATGTTACGATGTGGATCATGAATAAGCAGGGGAAGATAATTTATCATAAGGATCATTCAAAAATTGGTACAGTGGAAAAAGGGATACATGATTACCCATTACTGAATGGTAGTTTTCGTACAGAAATCGATGGAAAACGGAATTTAATCAGTATAAGTGAATCAAATGAGCTGCCATGGGTACTCGTTCATAGCATGCCTATCAAAAACATGACAGAAAAAACGGATGTTATCCGAAATGTGACAATTTTCGTTTTTATCCTTTTTACACTCATTACTACATTGATCTCTATCTTTTTTGCCTGGACCGTTACACGTCCACTAAACGAATTAGGAGATATAATGAAGCGGGTGGAAAAAGGTGATTTATTAGTAGATATACCTATACATTCCGAGGATGAAGTCGGGATGCTCGCGAACAGTTTTCGATCAATGCTTGCAGAGATAAGAGAGCTGATTCATAAAAACTACCACATTGAACTGCGAAAAAAAACAGCTGAATTATACGCCCTTCAATCTCAAATAAATCCTCACTTTATGTATAATACGCTGGAAACCATAGGCATGGCTGTGGAAGAAGGAGAGAGCGATGAAGTCGTGAAGATGGTGACTCTGCTTGGTAGAATGATGCGCTTTTCAATCAGTAATAAAGAAAGCTTGGTTCTTATAAACAGTGAGGTTCAGCACATTGAAGATTATTTAAGCATCCAACAATTCCGTTTTGAAGATCGTTTGCATTTTATGATAGAAAAAGGAGCAGATGTAGTTAATTATTATATACCCAAGTTTGTTTTACAGCCAATCGTTGAAAATTCCATTAAATATGGATTGGAAAAAAGAAAGGAAATAGACATTCAAATACATATTTCTGAAGAGGAAACTCAGACAGGTGAGGAATATCTTTTGCTGATAGTCAGTGATAACGGACCAGGGATGACAGAAAGCAAATTAATTGAATTAAATGAAAAGTTACATTTGGATCCAATGATGAAACGGGACTCTGGCTTTGGGATTATCAATGTAAATGCAAGAATTGGCATGATGTTCGGGGAACAATATAATCTTCAAATTAATAGCGAATACGGAAAGGGAACGAGTGTGATTATCCGACTTCCCAAAATAAATGCCCAACAAGTAAGCATGTATGTTCAAGGAGAGGAGAAGAACAGAGATGATACAAAGGGTCAGGACGGTCATTGTAGATGATGAACCAAGGATAAGAAGAGGCATAGAAAGACTAGTACAATCTTGTGGGGAAGAGTGGCATGTTGTAGGTGTTTACTCCGATGGTCAAGAGGCATACGATGCAATTATCAATCAAGTAGAAGAAGTTGATGTATTAATAACAGATGTACAAATGCCTGTCATGGACGGGTTAACGTTAATTCAACATTTGAAAAAAACTAAAACAAGGCTATTTCCATTCATTATAAGCGGGTATGATGATTTTCTCTATGTACAGACTGCCCTAAGGGAAGGAGCTGTCGATTATATATTGAAACCGATTGATCGAGAAAAGTTTAAACTGCAGTTGAAGACTGTGCAGGAAAAAGTAATTGAGGCACGAAAGGAAAGGGAAAAGATAGGAGAAATAGAAGAAAGAGCCATGATATTAACCCATGAAAAGCAGCTTCAATTGCTGATGGAAATTACGTGGAAAGATGCAATGGACTTATCATTACTTGAATGGACGCGGCAATTTCCAGAAGGAACCTATTCCCTGATCCATATTGGAATCGATCATACATCTGCCAAAACCCAAAGTTTTTCACCAGAAGATTGGGGTGGATGGAATGATGTAATAAAAAATCTTATAACAGACTTACTAGATGATCATTCAACGCATTGGATGTGGAAAGATAGTCTACATGCCAGTTGGTTATTGATTAAGGATATTACCCCTACAGCTTTGGAGCAATTGTGTATAACATTAAAAACAAGTGTCCAACGGCAAACCCCTTTTACGGTTTCCATTGCCCTTGGGAATGAGTTTAATGACCTTACCCTTTTAGTAAATATTAAAGATGAATTACGATCTACCTTGCAATATCGAATGATACAAGGAGGCAATAAAATTTTCAGAACTGAAATGCTTAAACATGTATCATATAATAAAGTGATTGAAGTGCCGCCATCCATCTATAAATGGGCAGAAGAGACAGTGGAGGCGATGGAGCATGGTGAAGAAGCTGCCATTCGTTCTCTCAGGCAATTTTTTAACGAACTGAAAGATGTCACTTCCCCTTTCATAATACAAGAATCGGTTCGCTATTTGTCTATTAGAATTATTAATAAATGGATTAAAAGTGATGGTTTTAAAGACCTTCCGCTTTTACTTGAGGAAGCATTTAGCATTGCCGAGGATTCTTCTCATTTTAATCATTTAAAAAAGGAGACGGAGCGCTGGGTCTTGAATATGTTAAAAAAGCAAGCAGCATTTCAAAATGACCAAACAGATCCCATACGCCAGGCAAAAGAATGGATTCTTAAACATATAGGCGATAATATCACAATAAAAAAAATCGCCAATCATGTCCATTTAAATTCAACCTATTTTTGTGAGTATTTTAAAAATCAGACAGGTGAAACCGTGCTTGACTATGTAACCAATGAACGGTTAAAAGTGGCGAAGGAATTATTAAGTCATACAGATTTAAAGATTTACGATATCGCTTCAAAAGTAGGCTATCAAGATACCAAATATTTTAGTCGGCTGTTTAAGCAATGGACAGGACAACTTCCGTCTCAATATCGAGATACTCATGAGTTTTTTGTGAAAAAGTAGAAGCTTCCATTCCGGAGCTTTTTTTTTATGTCTACATTGAAAATGTCCCGAAGAAAATCCCCCCTACCCGAATTTTATCACCTACCAGCTTATGCCAATTCCCTTTATAGTGAAAGTATCAGAAAAGAAAGCGCTTCCTTTATGAGGAAAACGCTTTCTTGATAAAAGACGAAATGGAACGGGAGTGTTTATATGACCTTAATTGGACCCTCACTTATGTGTGCAGATATGGGGAATTTACAAGAATCAGTAATGGGATTAGACCGTGCAGGTGTTGATTTCTTTCATCTAGATATAATGGATGGATCGTTTGTTCCTAATTTTACAATGGGCCCGGATCTAATTAAACGCATTAGGCAATTCTCGGATAAACCATTTGATGTTCACTTAATGGTTGAAAGACCGGAAGACCATTTAGATCTTTTCATTCAGTCGGGGGCAGATATGATTTCCATTCATGCAGAGGCAACTGCCCATTTACAGAGATCACTACAAAAGCTGAAGAATGAAGGGATTAAAGCAGGGGTGGCCTTAAATCCATCTACCCCCATCACAGAGCTTGAACATGTATTGGATGTAGTCGATTATGTAACGGTGATGACTGTGAATCCTGGTTTTGCAGGGCAGTCCTTTGTACCGCTTATGTATAAGAAAATAAAAAAGATTAAAGAATTAATTCAATCGGAAGGCTACCAAATTGATATTCAGGTAGATGGAAACATTGGGTTCGAAACCATTCCGGGTGTATTGAAAAATGGAGCCGACATGTTGGTTTGCGGGACGTCCTGTTTATTTAAAAACGATGTATTACTGGAAGATGCCGTTGGCCAACTCCGGGCATTCTTAGAGCAAATGAAAATGAAAAACGAGGGTTGTGCATGAAAGGGGTTGTAGTGGTAGGGAGTATTAATATGGATATTGTCGCAGTCACTAATCAGTATCCAGCGCATGGGGAAACGATTTTTGGAGAAAATATGAAACTATTAAGTGGTGGAAAAGGCGCAAATCAAGCAACGACGTGCGCTAAACTTGGAAAACCAGTAAAACTGATCGGTGCGGTTGGCGACGACGCATTCGGGCATGAAATAGAACGTTCTCTTCTTCAAAATAACGTGAACATATCCTCCTTGAAACATGTTGCAGGACATCCAACTGGATGCGCAGTCATTACAGTAGATGCTACAGCAGAAAACACCATGCTTGTCATTAAAGGGGCCAATGAACATTTGACAAGAAGTGATATTGACATTTGTTTTTCTACCATCAGTGATGACTATGCTGTTTTACTTGTACAGATGGAAATTCCTAGTGAGGCTGTTCTACAAGCCATGAAAAGGGCTAAAGAAAAAAATATGTTTATTATCCTGGACCCTGCTCCGGCAGAAGGGGTAACGACTGAAGCACTGACGTATGCCAATTTGATTACGCCGAATTGGCAGGAAACAAAAGTGTTGACTGGGATCGACGTCAACTCGAAGGAAAGTGCATGCAAAGCGGGTGTTTTCTTTGAGAATCATTTTGGCGTGGAGAATAGCATTATTAAGTTGGGCCATAAAGGAGCATTGGTTTATCAAAACGGTGAAACAAACTTTATCGAGCCCATTGCTGTAAAAGCTGTTGATACAGTGGGGGCAGGAGACTCGTTCGCAGGAGCCCTTGCTTGTGCCATTGCAGATGGGGAGACGATCGAATCAGCAGCCGAGTTTGCTTCAATTGTAGCGGCGATGAAGGTAACGAAAATGGGGGCCCAAGATGGTGTGCCGAGGCTAGCAGAAGTGGAACATTTTTGTGAAACCAATAACATTAATTATTATGGTAAAAAACAAAAGTTGAATCAAATTTATGACTGATTAAGGTTGGAAAGGAGAGAAACATGTCTGATTTCTTATTGCAAATGACGAATGTCAGTAAAACCTTCCCAGGTGTAAAAGCACTGGATAGCGTTCAGCTTGAAGTGAAAAAAGGAGAAGTTCATGCGTTAATAGGTGAGAATGGTGCCGGGAAATCAACGCTCATTAAAATATTAGCTGGCATTTATCGACCGGACCCAGGCGCCAAGTTTTACTTTGAAGGAAAAGAAGCCGAAATTCAAAAACCGATTGATGCTACGCTAAAAGGCATTTCAATCATTTATCAGGATTTAAGTTTATTTTCAAACCTATCTGTAGCTGAAAATATCTATATTGGCCGGGATAGTGACAAAAAACCATGGAAAAAGATTAGATGGAAGGAGATGGAGGATACAGCAAAACGGGCACTTAAAGAACTAGAATTTGAGATTGATGTTCATACACCCGTTGAAAAATTAAGCATTGCTCAACAGCAGCTGATTGAAATCGCCAGAGCCCTCGCTTTTGATTCCAAGTTGATTGTAATGGACGAACCGACTTCATCCCTATCCGCAGGGGAAGTTGAAAAGCTTTATAAAGTTATAAAAAAATTAAAGGATCGCGGAATTTCCATAATCTTTGTCAGCCACAAGTTAAAAGAGTTATTTACTGTTTCCGATCGATTTACAATATTGCGAGATGGGAAATATGTAGGCACTTATGAAACTGAAGAACTTGATGAAGATAAATTAATCACACTAATGGTGGGACGTCAGATTTTATATAACAAGAATATGGTAAAAGGAAAAACAGGAAAAACTCTTTTGGAACTGAATGGTTTATCAAAAGAAGGTAACTTTAAAGATATTTCCTTTGAATTGAAAGCTGGAGAAGTCCTTGGGATTACAGGACTTGTCGGATCAGGAAGAACAGAGCTTGCACAAGCGATATTCGGGGTCAACAGGCCCTACGATGGCAGTATGAAAATAAATGGGGTTTCTACTAAAATCACCTCTTCTGAACATGCTGTAAAGCAAGGGATTGCATATATTCCAGAAAGCAGAAAAACGCAAGGACTCATCCTTCGCCAGTCCATAATCAATAATATTTCATTACCTGTTTTGAAACAATTGAGAAATAAATTCAAATTGATTAAGCGAAAGGAAGAAGTTAAGCTGGCTGATCATTATATGAAAACGCTAGATGTTAGACCCGCTTTGCCTAAAAGGGCAGCTGGTGACCTATCAGGCGGAAATCAACAGAAAGTAGTGATCGGCAAGTGGCTTTCTACTAAACCACAAATCCTAATTATTGACGAACCGACGAATGGGATTGATATTGGGGCGAAGTCAGAAATTCATAAGTTAATGAGGGAACTGGCTGCTGAAGGAATGGGCATTATTGTGATTTCTTCAGAGCTTCCAGAAGTACTTGCTGTCAGTGATCGGATTTTGGTCATGAGACATGGAAGAATAGCTGGAGAGCTTGGTATAGAAGAAGCGACACAGGAAAATATCATGAATTATGCTCTGCTTGGTTCTCAATCTCCTTCCAAAAAAGGGCTTCCGCTAAAAGAGGAGGTACGTGCATGAACGCCATTTTGAAGTCGAAGGAAATCAGCATCGCAATGATTGTTTTGCTTCTATGTATTACATTGACATTCTTAAGCCCGTATTTTTTAACTGTAGACAATTTGCTGGATGTACTAAAAGGGAATGCTGTACTTGGAATTCTGGCGGTGGGTATGACACTTGTAATCATCACTGGTGGGATTGACGTATCGGTGGCCGCTGTTACAAGCGCTGTCTGTGTCATCGTTGGAAAAGTAATGATGCTCATGCCTGACCATCCCATCTCTATACTATTACTCTTTTTGATTGGGCCATTTCTTGGGGTTTGTTTAGGTGCACTGAATGGACTGCTTGTTGCAAAGGTTCAAATTCCAGCTATTGTCGTGACACTTGGAATGATGAGTATCATTAATGGGCTCGTGTTGTACATTACGAATGGACAGTATTTGAACAGCAGCAGTTTTCCAACCGTATTCATCAAGTTTGCCAGTTTTGAGATGTTTGGTATATCTATCATCATTCTAATTTTTATCACCGTAGCACTGTTTACTTGGTATATTTTGAAATACACATTAATCGGTCGCGAAGTATTGGCGATTGGCGGTAATAAAGATTCAGCCATTCGGGTTGGGATAAATTTTGACAAAGTTCAAATATTTGTTTTCTCCTATATGGGGTTTCTTGCAGGAATAGCAGCCATTGCTCAAACAGCATATACAAAGGCTGTGGATCCTAATGGAATGCTTGGTCTGGAGCTGATGGTCATAGCAGCCGTTGTTTTGGGCGGTGCGAACATCATGGGGGGGCGCGGTACCATTTTGGGAACGGTTTTGGGCGTTCTTCTGCTAGGCATTGTACAAAATGGACTTATCTTGGCAAAAATTGATACCTTCTGGCAAAAAGTATTCACTGGATTGATTATATTACTGGCTGTGTCATACGACCACATTCAATATAAACGCTCAAAAGATAAGTTAGCGAAAATTGAAGTGGAAGCGTAAGAAAGAGGTGAAAAAATGAAACGGCTTTCAATATCAAAAGAAAATACTTTAGGTGTAATTACAGCAGGCTTGTTTGTGTTAATGAGTTTTTCAATACCTGGATTCTTTTCTTCAAATAATTTAACCAATATGATGTTCCAGCTCCCGGAGTTTGGTTTAATCGCATTAGCAATGATGGTGGTGATTGTAACTGGAGGGATTGACCTATCGATTACGTATACAGCTGCCTTGTCTGGCGTTACAATCGCACTTATGGCAAGCAGCGGATACCCAATGCTAGGCGCAATCTTAATCGGTGTTTTAGTCGGGCTGAGCTGCGGATTGATTAACGGCGTACTCATCTCAAAAATCGGTGTTTCGCCAATACTGGTAACACTCGGAACGATGGTGCTTTTTGAAGGTTTGATCTTAAGCATTACGAAAGGAAATTCAATTTCAGGATTCAGTGAAGGTTATAGCTTAATTGGAAACGGCTACTATATGGGGATCGTTCCTCTTTCCATCATTATTTTTGTACTATTTGCAATAATAACAGCGATATTGCTGTCAAAAACCAAATGGGGCAGAAGTGTTTATATGGTGGGTAGCAATCCGATCGCCACATTATTTTCAGGTATAAATAATAGCAAGGTATTAATGAGGGTTTACTTATATGCGGCACTTCTTGCCACAATTGCTTCTATTATTATGACATCCCGTTATAATACAGCAAAAGTGGATCTGGGATCTTCTTATTTATTACAAAGTGTAGCGGCAGCCGTGCTTGGCGGAACGGAAATTCAAGGTGGATATGGCAAAGTTATCGGCACTGTTTACGCAGTGGTCATTTTCCAAATGTTATCAAGTGGATTGAATTTAATGGGGGTACCACGTTCGATCGTGACTGTAATGATGGGGGTTATTTTAATCACGGTATTGGTCATAAACTTCGTGAAAACGAAATTAGATGAAAAAAGTCAAAAGAATTTACCTTCAAACTCTGTAGCGTAATGTACAAGACCATGTAATCTCTGAAAATACTTTAGAAAAAAATAAGAAAAAATTCAAGGGGGATCATTATGAAGAAAATGACGGGGATATTGGCAACAGCTATTTTAGCTGGGGGACTGTTAGCAGGCTGTGTATCACAAGAAGGAGCATCGGGGAACAGTGAAAAAGAAACAAGTGGCGGAGGTGGTAATGAGAAGTTGAAAATTGCCGTAGTTCCAAAATTAATGGGGATACCATATTTCAATGCTTCTGAAAAAGGAGCGATTCAAGCAGGTAAA
Organism: Peribacillus sp. NPDC055009; assembly: GCF_053608705.1. NCBI lineage: Bacteria > Bacillati > Bacillota > Bacilli > Caryophanales > Bacillaceae > Peribacillus > Peribacillus sp. NPDC055009. The sequence goes on from NZ_JBSGVZ010000005.1 coordinate 225,517, forward strand.
GATCTTGGTGTGGAAACCATTTACACAGGACCTACGGAACCGGATGCTGCACAGCAAGTAAAAGTCATTGAAGACTTAATTAGTCAAGATGTGGATGTAATCGCAGTAGCACCAAATGACGCTGCATCACTCTCACCAGTCCTTCAAAAGGCGAAGGATGAAGGAATAATTGTAATGGATTGGGATACACCAGCTGATCAATCCCTTGTAGAATTATCCGTCCACCAAATAGACGATGAAGCATACGGTCGCCATATTGCTAAATCACTCGTAAAACAAATGGGTGTTGAAAAAGGGCAAATCGCTATATTAACTGGAGGGCTTTCAGCTGCAAACTTAAACACCTGGATTGATGCAGCAAAAAAAGAACTGGAAGAGAATTATCCAGGTATTGAATTAGTATCGGATAAAATCGCGACAGATGAAAAACAACAGGTGGCATACCAAAAAACACTGGATTTAATAAAATCAAATCCTGAATTAAAAGGAATCATGGCTTTTTCTACTCCGGCACCTCTTGGGGCAGCCCAAGCTGTTCAGGAAAAAGGACTGCAAGATGATATAACAGTTGTTGGAACTGCTCTACCGAAAGACTCTTCACCATATTTAAATGATGGATCTCTAGATGTAGCCATTCTTTGGGAGCCAGACAAACTAGGTTATTTAACAGTTGCCCTCGCCAAACGTCTAGCTGAAGGGGAGAAACCAGAAGATGGTTTGAAAGTTGAAAATGTAGGTGAAATTGACGTGTGGGAGGATGGAAAAACAATCATCATGGGACCACCGACAGATTTTACGAAAGACAATGCAGCTGATTTTAATTTTTAAGGTTAGATAGACCGAAAAGTCCCCTCTCAACTATCTAGAGGGGCCTTTTTATTAAATATCATTGCGTGACTTGCATGTTAGGAGATGATGAAGGGATGAATGAGAGATATACAATCGGAATTGATTTTGGCACTGAATCAGGAAGAGTGCTGCTAGTAGATATAGAGAACGGAAATGAAATGGCTACACATGTTACACCTTATCGTCATGGAGTATTGTCTAATAGGCTTCCAGACGGATGTAAACTTGAAAAAGATTGGGCTCTCCAGCATCCAGGTGATTATTTGGACGTTTTATACACTTCTGTTCCTGAAGTGATTCGGTTAAGCGGAGTAGATGCGAATGATGTGATAGGCATTGGAATCGATTTTACCTCATGTACCATTTTGCCTGTTGATAAGAAGGGAGATCCCCTTTGTTTTGATGAGAAGTGGAAAAGGGACCCTCACAGTTGGGTCAAATTATGGAAGCATCATGCCGCACAAAAAGAAGCGGATGATATTACACGCATTGCACAGGCAACGAATCAACCATTCCTGCAACGATATGGCGGGAAAATTTCTTCTGAATGGATGTTCCCTAAGATTTTACAAGTGTTACGTGAATCACCTGATATCTATGAAGAAACGGATCTATTTATGGAAGCCGGAGATTGGATTACCTTCCGTCTGACGAATGAGCTGGTACGCAGCAGTAATATGAGCGGTTATAAAGCATTTTGGGATAAAAAAGATGGATATCCGGACCCTGCTTTTTTAGCGGCTATTGATGAACGTCTTCTGGATATACTGGATACAAAAATGCGTGGTGAAGTATTACCCATCGCTGGACGGTCGGGTGGTTTAACAGAAGGGATGGCTAAGAAGATGGGGTTGAAATCTGGTACGGCTGTTTCTGTATCCATAATCGATGCCCATGCAGGTGTTCCAGCTGTAGGAGCTGTCCATCCAGGCCAATTCGTGATGACGATGGGAACCTCTACTTGCCACATGTTAATTTCTGAGAAAAAACAAACCGTAGAAGGTATTTGTGGAGTAGTGGAGGATGGAATAATTCCCGGATCATTCAGTTATGAAACGGGACAGGTGGCTGTTGGCGATTCGTTTGCATGGTATATTGAGCAAGCTGCTCCTGAGTATGTAAAGAAAGAAGCTGAGCAAGAGGGTGTCAATCTACATAGCTTACTGGAAAAAAAGGCTTCTTGCTTAAGACCTGGTCAATCTGGGTTAGTGGCGTTAGATTGGTGGAATGGCAACCGAACAGTCCTTGTAGATGCGAACTTGTCAGGTGTGATAGCAGGGATTACTCTTTCTACGAAGCCGGAAGAAATATACCGTGCACTTTTAGAATCAACAGCCTTTGGAACAAGGAAAATCCTTGAAACCTTTGAGAATGATGGTATAGAGATAAACGATTTGTTTGCCTGTGGCGGATTACCTCAAAAAAATAAACTGTTAATGCAGATATATGCCGATATATTAAATCGTGAAATTAAAATCGCGGAAGGGGAACAAGTTGTTGCATTAGGAGCAGCCATATACGCTGCCACGGCTGCCGGCCGTATAAATGGTGGGTATGATTCCATAGAGGAGGCATCCTCTAAGATGGCAAAAGTAAAAGAAGATACTTTTATACCGGTTAAAGAAAATGTAAGTATTTATCAACAACTGTATGCTTATTATTTAGAACTGCATGACTTCTTTGGCCGCGATCATATTTCCATAATGCATGGTTTAAAGAAATTGAGGAGTGTGGACTAATGATACATATTGCGGTGGATATTGGTGCTTCAAGTGGCCGGCTGGTCTTAGGGAAAATGGAGAACGGGAAATTAGTAATTGAAGAAATCCATCGATTTGCGAATGGTTTCACCAACCAAAATGAAACATGTTTTTGGGATATTGATCATTTATTGAATGAAATCTTAAAGGGGTTAGAATCAGCAAAAAAGCTTGGATACGACCACTGTACACTTGGAATTGATACGTGGGGAACGGATTACGTATTGTTGGATGATAATGGACACAGAGTGCAAGAAGTTATCTCTTATCGTGATAAGCGCACCGAAAATACAATCGAAAAGGTCACAAGAACACTACCTAAAGAAATCATTTATCAAAAAACGGGGATTCAATTCTTATCATTTAACACGTTATACCAATTGTACGAAGAAGATATAAAGAACCTGAAAGTTACTAGGAATGTCATGACTGTGCCAGATTATTTAGGTTACTGCCTAACGGGGAAAAAGGTCACAGAAGTTACAAGTGCTTCTTCGATGCAATTATTGAATGTAAACACGAAGAAGTTTGATGAAGAGTTACTAAACCTGATTGCATTGTCAAAAGATCAATTCCCGCCTTTTGCTAATCCGGGAGAACGATTAGGGAAACTGATGAAAGAACGTTTTTCTACTTTTGATCTTCCCAATACAGAAGTGATTATCGTTGCTTCACATGATACTGCTTCCGCCATAGTCGGTTCACCTGGTAATGGAGAGAAATGGGCCTATATTAGTAGTGGAACGTGGTCGTTGCTTGGGATTGAAAGCGATAAACCGATAGTGAATGAGTTAGCCCTTAAAAACAATTATACAAATGAATGGGGTGCATACGGAACCTACCGCTTTCTGAAAAATATCATTGGTATGTGGGTTATTCAAGAGGTCAGAAGACATTTAAAGGAAGACTATAACTTCGAGCAATTTGTATATGAGGCAGAGAAAATAAAGGTGTGCAGGCAGTTCATCAACTTTAATGATAAACGATTTTTAAATCCAGAAAATATGATTCAAGAAATTCAGCAGTATTGTCGGGAGACGAATCAGGAGATTCCACATACAGTGGGCGAATTAGCGAACTGTATATTTACAAATATGTCTATTATTTATGCGATGTCCATTCGGCAAATAGAAGAGATAACCGGGAAAAGAATCGAGCAACTTCATATTGTCGGAGGAGGGGCGAAAAATGAATTCGTTAATCAACTTACGGCAGACCTTAGCGGGAAAACCATATACGCTGGACCAACAGAGGCTACGGCGATTGGGAATATACTAGTACAAATGATTTCAGGCAATGAAATAAGCGATTTACAAACGGCACGTCAGTTAATAGAACACTCGTTCCTTATAAAAAAATATGAGCCAAAAGAAAAAATTGAATCATCATCCCTGATTGAAAAATTCAAACAAGCAATTTCCATGAAAGAAGAATGTAAATAATAGGAGTGATAAAGTATGAATGAAAATCTGCATCCAGCCAAACAAATTGTTATGATCATGGAACGTGTCTATAAATATGGCATGACAACAATTTCAGGAGGAAACCTTTCTATTCTAGATGAAAATGGTGACCTTTGGATTACTCCATCGGGAATTGATAAAGGGGCATTAACCATGGATGATATCATGTGCGTCAAAAAGGACGGTACATTCATAGGGAAACATAAACCATCGGTAGAGCTTCCTTTTCATCAAGGAATTTATGAAGCAAGGCCCGATATAAAAGCTATCGTACATGCACACCCCCCGGCTTTGGTTTCCTTTAGCATGGCTCGTAAAGGACCAAACCCAAAGTTGCTTTTACATGCATATAAGAGTGTAGCAGATTCCCTTCAGGTTGCACCCTATGCGATCCCTGGAAGCGACAAATTAAAGGAAAATATTTCGGCTGAATTTGCAAAAGGAGGAGATGCGGTCATATTGGAGAATCATGGTATTGTGGTAGGGAAACCCACTATATTTGATGCCTTTATGTTGTTTGAAACACTTGAAGATACTGCTTGTATGGAAATAAATGCAAGGAATATAGGGAAACCATTTGAACTGACCGAACAAAATTTACAAGAAATAGATTTATATAAAGCGGATAAATTAACACAGATAGAAATGAAGCACCATTCTGTCGAAGAGGTTTCTTGCCGTCAAGAAATGATCAGGTTATTGGAACGGTTATATGATCGTCAGCTTTTTACAAGTATCTCAGGCAGCTTTTCAACCCGCCTTAAAGATGGCTCTATTTTAATCACGCCTGCTCAACAGGACCGTAAATATATTAAGGAAGATGAATTGGTTCTGATTCATCAGGAGTATAGTGAAGCTGGAAAGGAACCATGTGAGTTTTTTGAGCTTCATCAAAAAATATATGAGTTAAACCCGGAGCTTACATCCGTAGTCATTGCGAACCCAAGATTTTTAATGGCCTATGCTGTGACAGATGTTAAATATAATACACATATAATTCCAGAGGCCTACATTGTTCTTCGGGATATAGATAAAGTGCCTTTTGGAATGGGAGAAGATCATAATAGAATGATTGCAGATAAACTAGCAGAGGATAATCCTGCCCTATTAATTGAAAATGGGTATGCAGTTGTCTCAGGAAAAAGTTTACTGAGTGTATTTGATAGGCTAGAAGTAGCTGAATATAGTGCAAAAGCATTGGTGTACGCTAAAAGTATTGGCGAAGTAATCGATATTAGTGATGAAGATATTGAAGAAATTATTGAAGGTTTTAAGCTAATTGCCAAATAACCATATCAATGAAAAAAGGCAGTTCCTAAGCTCTCTATTTATATAGAGGGCTTTATATATGTTACAATACAAAAACAAACAAAAGTAAACAAAGATTATATAGATAGGAGAAAGTTGGTATGCTTGTAGCTCAAAGACACCAAAAAATTGTCGAACTCGTAAATGAACGTTCGAGTATTCGTGTTACAGAATTAAGTGAAATCTTTTCAGTAACAGAGGAAACAATCCGACGTGATCTCGAAAAGCTTGAGAAAGAAACAAAACTAAAACGCAGCCACGGCGGTGCCGTTAGCCTGCAAGAAGATGATTCGGAAATCCATTTTTCCGAAAGAGTGATAACAAATGTCAACGAAAAAAAAGTGATAGCATATGAAGCGGCAAAGAGGATAGTGGAAGGTGACAGGATTATTTTAGATGCAAGTACAACTGCCTGGTATATGTCAAAAGCCTTACCAAACATACCGCTAACGGTTATTACCAATTCCACCAAAGTGGTGATGGAATTGAGTAAAAAAGAAAAAATAGAGGTTATTTCAACCGGGGGAAGATTACTGTCAAAGTCTTTATCATTTGTTGGTCCGATAGCAGAGAAATCATTAACGATGTATCATGTCAACAAAACGTTTTTGTCTTGCAAGGGGATTCACTTAGAAGAAGGACTCAGTGATTCTAATGAAGGGCAGGCTTTATTAAAAAAGAAAATGATCGAGAGGTCGGATGCAGTGATCCTGATGGTGGATTCCTCAAAGTTTGGAAAAAAGGCGTTTTCGCTAATCGTACCGCCTAGTGAAGTGGATGAGGTCATTACGGATAGAGAAATAGATGAAGCATCAAGAAAATTGCTTGAAAAAAGAAATGTAAAAGTAACGATTGTAAAATAAAATAGAATCATTAGCGACAGTTGGGAAATGTGTCCTTTAAAGCGAGCAATCTATTATAGAGGTTGGGTATCTTTACGGTACCCAATCTATTTTTATTATTGCCTCGTTTCCAAAAAAAGGGCTTTCAGTTTAGTAACATGCTTGCGTTAGGGAAATGCAGGAGACGTACGGGAATGTGAAAATGTTAACCATGTCATTACCAATAGGAAGGGAAAGGGGGTTTTGTCTTAAGTTTCGCAGAAAAAATACCATTAGGGTAAAGGGCAAACGTGAAACGTTAATTTTTTCTGGAAATTTGCATATAATCGCAGAGAAGTAGATTTATTTGGTCTTTGGTGATAGTTGAAATTGGAAAACCTTTCCGTTAACATATAATAAGAATCATATTTTAGGAGGTTGTGCATTGGCTTTGCAAATTAAAGAAGTTACGAAAAAATTCGGGGAATTCACAGCTGTAAACCAGCTTGATTTAACTATCCCCGAGAAGGAAATGTTCGGCTTTTTAGGCGGGAACGGGGCGGGGAAAACGACCACGTTCCGGATGATACTTGGCCTGCTTGACCCCACTGAAGGGGAAGTTGTCTGGGATGGTAAGAAAATCGATTATACGACCAGTTCAATGATTGGCTATCTTCCTGAGGAACGCGGACTATATCCAAAACTGAAGGTGCGCGATCAAATTGTGTATTTGGCTAGATTAAGAGGGATGAACAAACGTGATGCTTTGAAAGAATTGGAGTATTGGCTGGACCGCTTTATGGTACCCGAGTATATCGATAAGCGAGTTGAAGAGCTTTCAAAGGGAAATCAGCAAAAAATCCAGCTGATCGCCTCGATGATCCATAAACCTGAATTACTTATCCTTGACGAACCCTTCAGCGGACTGGATCCAGTGAATGTGGAAATCCTGAAGAAAGCTGTCATTGACTTAAAGGACAGCGGCACGACGATCGTTTTCTCGAGCCATCGCATGGAGCATGTCGAGGAGATGTGCGAGCATCTTTGCATCATGCATAAAGGTTCCCCTGTTGTGGCTGGAAAATTAAAAGAAATCAAGCGTTCTTTTGGTAAAAAGAATGTCTCAATCAAAGCAGATTTTGATCTATCTTTCTTGGATAATTATTCAGGTGTAACAAAAGTCAAGAACACGATGGAAGGGAAAATTCTTCAAGTAACTGGTGAAGATGTGGCTGAGAACATGCTACGTGATCTTGTTCCAAGAGGTTTCGTCCGGAAATTCGAATTGGAAGAACCATCGCTGACGGATATTTTCATTGAAAAAGTAGGTGCCGTCTATGAATAAATTTTGGATTGTCCTTTCCCATACATATCTATCAAAATTAAAGACGAAATCCTTTATCATTTCTACAATCATTATGATGGCACTGATTCTCGTTCTTTCGAATCTTTCGAATCTTATTGATAAATTCGACAGTGATGAACAGGAAAAGGTTGCCGTTATCGATCAGACTGAAGGCAGCTTATTTGATCCTTTTAAAAAAGCGATAGCAGGTGTGAACGATGACCTATCGATAATATCCGCCCAGGATGAAAAGGAAGCGGAGGAAATGGTCAGCGCGGAAGAAATCGTTGGGTATTTGTTAATCGAAAAGGATGAAACTCTCGGCTTCAAGGGAACGTATAAAGCGAATCAAATTTCAGATTCTGCGGTAAGTAATGATTTGCTTTTAGCGCTAACCCAATTGAAGGGTCAAATAACCGCGAAGGAATTGAATTTGACAGAGCAGCAAATCGCTCAATTGAATACGCCGCCAGCATTTGATACGATTGCGCTTCAGAAAAATGCAAAGACGGAAGAGGATCTCAATCAAGCACGAGGTCTCGTGTATGTTCTCCTATTCGTGATTTACTTCGGTGTGTTGATGTATGCAACGATGATTGCAATGGAAGTAGCCACTGAGAAAACATCACGAGTCATGGAAATCCTGATTTCAAGTGTCCCGCCAGTCACACAGATGTTTGCCAAAATAATGGGTGTTGCTTTACTTAGTCTTACTCAAATGATTTTATTTTTTGGGGTGGGCTATTTCTCGATTAAACAAAACTTGACGGGTATGGACGAAGGATTCTTTTCATTTTTCGGTTTCGGCAGTACCGATATCTCAACGATCATTTATGCAATCATCTTCGCTTTGCTTGGGTATTTTCTGTACGCGACTCTTGCGGCATGCCTTGGGTCCGTTGTCAGCAAAATTGAAGATGTCCAGCAAATGATTTCACCGATGACCATGTTGGTTGTCATCGCCTTCATGATTGCGATGTTTGGACTGGGGAATCCATCAGCCAGTTATATTACAATCACATCATTCATTCCATTTTTCACGCCGATGATCATGTTCTTGCGTGTAGGGATGCTTGAAGTTCCATTCTGGGAAATCGCCATCAGCATTGCAGTCTTGATCTTAACGATTGTTTTACTTGGAATAATCGGAGCAAAAATCTATCGGGGTGGAGTCTTGATGTATGGAAGCTCAAAATCACTGAAAAGCATCAAGAATGCCTTGCAATTATCCAAGAAAAATTAACATGAAACCTGGATCCTTCATTTGAAGGCATTCAGGTTTTTTTAAGATAATAATATAGGAACGAAAAGTAGCATAGATATAAGGGAACATAAATATATTCCATTTATGCAACCGCGATTAGGAGTGAATTATTATGAGCAATCTGGTAACGTTGACAATAGCTTCAGAAGCGTTTCTCTTGCTATCCTTCATCATTATTATTTTATCAACCAAGAATCCGAAAAGAAATGTTCTCTGGGTCATCCTGTTCATCATTGGAGCTGCACCGCTTTTATATTTAGCCATAGATCATGTGAAAAACGACTATATGGATGCAAATATCGGATTGGGCCTTGCTTTTATGTTTACCTGGATATATAGTGCAGTAGCCTTTATCATTGCCATCATTCTTTTAGTGAAAAAGAAAAGGAATAATAATATTTCAAAAGAACAGTAATATTCCCATTATCCAATCAAGTTCCGGTTTTAAATTAGCTTTTTTGGATTTGAGGATATATGGGTTCCACATTTACGTTCTTAAGAGTGGAGTCCAAACTTCTCGATCATGGTAATGACTTAAAAATATGGAGATACCCCTTAAAGAAGTATCACCAAGCCAATACGAAAAAGGGTTGCCCCTAAAAGTCATTTTACTGACTTTTAGGGGCAACCCCTTTTTTTGTTTTTAAATCCTTTTTAAATCAATGAAAATAAATGTAAAGAAGGTGAGGGTTAATGAACACACTATTGTTCGTAACAGATTTATACTATGAAGCAAAATGAAGAAATTATTATGAGGAGGTTTGTTCCTTACTTCGAAGCTTAGAGAAGATTTTAAGTTGGGTATTTGTCATCCTGAAGACACTGAAACGTTTGAAAAAGATTTTGACTTAATAGTATTTCGAAATGCTGGTCCAGTAGCGAATTTTAAGGATACGTATCAAGCATTCCGCAATAGAGTAGTTTCTGGATATTCTGAAAACATACAATTCATTTAACGGAAAGGCTGATATGAACGGGAAGGAATACTTAATTGAACTAACGAATGCTCAATTTCCTGTTATTCCAACTATAGAAACTCTTGATTCATTAGATAAACTCCCTAATGTAGAGACGTATATTGTAAAGCCGAAAGATGGTGCAGAATCAATCGGTTTGGAATTTGTAACGAAAGATGAATTGATAGATAAATTTGATCCAGAATCAAAAAACACATTAGTACAACCATTTATCAACTTTGAGTATGAGGTTTCATTTTATTTTATCGAAAAGAATTTCAGTATGCTCTTTATGCACCAGATAAAGAGCAAAGATGGGAATTAAAAGAATATTCACCTACTGAAGAAGATTTAACTTTTGCTAACAAATTTATTGAATGGAATAATCTTGGTTGGGGGATTCAACGAGTTGATGCTTGTCGGAATGAACAAGGTGAACTTTTATTAGTTGAATTAGAAGATTTAAATCCCTATCTTTCCTTGTTAGAATTATCTGATGAAACACTGAAGAACTTTGTAGAGGCAATGAAAAAGTCATTACTGAAAACTCTTCAGCTTAAATTTGAATTTTTCTTATAGAACTATCAGGTGCGTAGTAGTAAAAGAAGGAGCAGTCCCAAAAAAATTTTATAAGGAAAAAAGTCGTTCATGAACAAATCTAAAGATATATAAATGTGATTCTTAGCCATACTAATAAAGATTAAAATATAGTTAGGAGGCAATATTATGGGAAGATCAAACAATCAAAAATCATCTAGCAGAAAAAAATCATTAGCTCAAACTCCCAATAACTTAAAAATCGAACCGGATCGTGTGAATGAAGAGTTTTCACGTGAGCTAGGTGAAAGTGCGAAAATAAGAGCTACAAGACCTAAATGATACTACAAAATAAGTGAAAGATACGGATTGATTACACTCTTTTTTAAAATTTTAGTAAAACAAATCGCGCTGTTTTTTAATAATTTCTATATAACCAACCTTGCGTTTGTTGAAGAAGATGTTTCACAAGGACCCTATTAATATGGTCCTTTTTTCTTTGTGAAAAATCAACAGCATTTAACCAGTGCCTTTAAATAAAAAAATGTGGCAATAGTATAAGATCAGAGCAAAAAACACGGTTTTATGCTTTGAAGCTAGACTTTTGTACCTAATAAAATTACATAACTGTAGTATTCGTTTAAAAAAACAAACTAGTTCTGAAGCAGGCGACGTCCTGCATCGACCACTAGGCTCTTCAAAAAAATGGCCGCATTTGGATCCAATTACCTTTATCCCTGCTTAAACGACACCATTTCCTATTGATGGTGAAGAAGACGTTGATGTTAAGGTAACCATTGGACCAAAAAGAAAAAAAACCAAATTCCTCTTATGATTACAGGGATGACCTATGGTATCACACTTAGTGAACAAACAAGGCTTTCTTTGGCGGAAGCAGCAAAAAATGTAGGAACCGTGATTAATTCCGGAGAAGGCGGAGTAATACCTGAAGAATTAGATAAAGCAGGAAAATATATTTTACAGTTTTCAAAAACAGTATGGTCAAAGGAAGAAGATCTTATTAAACGTGCCGACATGATAGAAATTAAGTTCGGACAAGGCGCACTAGCTGGGATGGGTGGAAAAATTTTACCCAAAAATTTAACAGGTCGGGCTCATGAAGTGGTGGTGCTTAAAGAGAATGAGAATGGAGTCTTTTTGAACATTTTTTTGAAAATCAAACATTGAAAGATATTAAAAAAATTGTTAATGAACTTCGGAGCATAACTGGTGGTGTTCCCATTGGTGTGAAAATGGGGGCAGGGGGAAAAATTGAAGAAGATATAGACCATTTATTGAACTCGGTGTTGATTTCATTACGATTGACGGCGGCCAAGCAGCCACAAAACGGTGCACTACTACCCATTTTATCCGATGACATGGGAATACCGACATTACATGCAGTTGTCTGGGCTGTTAATCATTTAGAAACGAGAAAAATGAAGGGTCAAATTAGTTTAATTGTCTCAGAAGGGCTAATAGTACCTGGGCACTTTTTAAAAGTACTTGCACTCGGTGCTGATGCTGTTTATGTAGGATCTGCCATATTATTTGCTGTCTCACATAGTCAAGCATTGAATGCTCTACCCTTTGAACCACCTACACAAGATGTTTGGAATCAAGATAAATTCAAGGATCAATTTAAGATAGAAGATGGAGTAAACAGCAGAGAAATTCTTTACAGCAAGTATAGAAGAAATGAAAATGGCATTAAGAGCGATGGGGAAACGTTCCTTAAAGGAGTTGTCAAAAAAAGATTTAGTTTCCTATGATGAATTGACTGCTAAAATGATTGGAATTCCCTTTTCATTTGTACCTTGGGAAGACATACAAAAAGAGTAATAATTGAGTGTGTACGCAGCTATCAGCAAATTTATGAAAAACAGGAACAGAATCATATATACAATATAAAATAGTTGAAAAATTAACTAAAGAATGAATGACCTTGATGGATGGATATCCACCCAACCTGTTAGAGGGAGATGCTAAGTTTACTAATCCCTTGGCGAATCTCGATATCTTTATAATGAAAATTGTAGTTCCTTTAAAAAGGGTTTGTTTAGTCATCAATTATTTACCCTTTACCTAGTCCATATTTGAATATATGCATAAAAAATGTAAGTCTATATTGGTTATTATGATGGAAGTGCAAAAGCTGCCGAGGAGGTAGCTTTTTTTCCTTTCCAATAAGGTCGTTTATGTAATTACTATTTTTGCTAAGGTTCTGATGATTATAGATTTCCATTTCTTCTTTTTACTAAGGATTTGTAAACGGTGATATATCTATTCCATCTCAATTAAATGTATTTTGTTTTAGTAAACTAAAATATCAAATTAGACTAAGGTTTATAGCAAAAGCTTGTCTCCATTCATAGGATAAAGAAAGGCTGTAATCAATGTTATTGGATTCAGCGTTCCTAAACGGGTTTTAAGTGTGGATTCCCCTCAATGGTTATTACAAAAGGAGGTGTTTCTGCCCGTCTTAGGGTTAATATGAAGGGAGAGGCTAGAATTGCCAAATGTTCAATTAGTACCCTTCCAAGTAGAAGGAATAACAGAAAATACCTTGGAAGTTCCACGAGGTATTAGAATGATTCGTGCACGCTCTATTTGGAGAGAAGGGTTTAAGGGTGAGAACATAGTAGTAGCCGTAATCGATACAGGATGCCAGTCAGATCACCCTGATTTGATTGATCAAATTATTGGTGGATATAATTTCACGGACGATTATTATGGTGATCCTGTCAAATTTGCCGATAATAACGGACACGGGACTCATGTTTGCGGAACCATTGCAGCAGCAGAAAATGGTTTTGGAGTTGTAGGTGCAGCACCTAAAGCGAAGTTGCTGGTACTTAAGGTTTTAAATGGATCAGGAGAAGGAACAACAGAAAACATTACGTCAGCTATTAATTACGCTGTCAATTGGACAGGTCCTAATGGCGAAAAAGTACGGGTTATCTCGATGTCATTAGGGGGACCGGATAATGATCCGGCCTTACATTCGTCGATTATAAACGCCGTTCAATCTAATATAATGGTCGTGTGTGCCGCGGGAAATGAAGGCGATGGTAAGGCCGAAACAAACGAGTACAGTTATCCAGCTGCATATCCGGAAGTTGTGGCAGTAGGCTCAGTTGACCGGCGTGAACGAATTTCCAGATTTAGTAATTCTAATGGTGAGGTGGATTTAGTAGCCCCTGGGGAGAAAGTTGTATCAACCTTTCCTGGTAACCAATTTGCCGTCTTATCAGGTACATCCATGGCTGCCCCACATGTGTCAGGGGCTGTTGCGCTTTTGATAAATAAATTTGAAACAATACTTGGCCGTAAATTAACAGAGTTAGAAGAATTTAATGAACTCATAAATAATACAGTTTCGCTGGGCAAACCAAAGACTCAAGAAGGGCATGGAATGCTGAAACTAAATCACCAGAAATTAGAAAATATAAAAAAAGTTTTAAGGGAGTTTAGGTAGCATTAAGATAGAGAACAGAAAAGTATATGATCCTAATTTCATTGCATATTGTGTTAGGAACTCGGAGCATATTGTGTTAGGAACTCGGATACAAAGTGATACAAACCCTCTGGGAGTTAAAGGTTTTATTAAACTACTATGAAAATAAAACTCTAGGTCTAACAAGCTGAAATATTATTAAACCTAAAAAGCTTCTTCAAAGTTGAACTCTGCAGTAGCCGCCTACTTATAACTTTCTATATTTCTCTGGCACTCTGGAATCGAATAAAGGAACGCAGTGGCAGTTACGTATCTCACCTCATTTGCCAATTTCAGTACAGTTGGCATGATTTGATTTATGGTACGTTCAATTCTATCTTAGGTGATGAAAAATCGCACATTATCGGAAGGAATGTTTGGAAGCTGTTGCTTAGCGGCATGGCTGTCTCCTTGTTAAGTGCTATGATTGTTGGATTATTTGTTTGATAACCAATAAAAAATATATTATTTTTTTGTGTATTCAACAAAAAGGTGTGGAGTAAGAACATCCTTTATTTGAAAACAAACATATCTATTAATTTCGGTGTGTTAACTATACAATTTTAAAACAGACAACCAACTAAAAAATTGAAATCCGTTAAACTTTATCGGGATTATGCCAGCGTAGGGTATTAAGATCCAAAAACACTCATTTCTCCGGAGATGAGTGTTTTTATTTGCATCCTTAGTAGATCATGTAGTTCATCCTTTTTTGTTTAGCTTCGCATGGGGTATTTTGTGTGTAGTTTTGTTAAACAGACTAAGGAATAGATATACTTAAAAAGCAAAGAATAAAGAAATATTTGACACAATTGCTTTTCTCTTTTCATAGGATAGGAGGGTATGGTATATTAATTTCAAGGAGGGATGGGAAATGGATGAAATGTTGAATGATAAAGATTCTGTGAATGAAGAAGAATGCTGTACGACCTCTTCCCACGGCCGAAGAAGTCATCACTCAGAAGCAGTAAAAAAGAATTTAACGACCCGGTTAAATCGAATTGAAGGTCAAATTCGCGGTATAAAGGGTCTAATTGAAAAAGATACGTATTGTGATGATGTGATTACCCAAATAGCAGCTACACAAAGCGCGATGAATAGTGTAGCCAAGATATTATTGGAAGGCCATCTAAGGAATTGTGTGGTCGAACGCCTGAATGAAGGGGATACAGAAGTTATAGATGAAGTGCTTGTAACGATACAAAAATTAATGAAAAAATAAAGGAGTAGATGTTGAAATGGAAAATGTAACATTGAGTGTAAGTGGAATGTCTTGTGGTCATTGTGTGAATGCAGTTGAAGGGAATGTAGGAAAACTTGCAGGTGTTGAAAGCGTAAAAGTACATTTGGACGCAGGAAAAGTAGATGTAGCGTTTGATAAGGAAAAAGTATCACTTGAGAAAATAAAAGAAACAATCGATGATCAAGGCTACGATGTCGAATAAGTCATGGGAGTGCTGTTAAGCACTTTTTTTTACAAAAAAATATACCCCATAGCGGTATAGGAAGGCGGGGATGATGTGAGCGGCCAAATAAAAGAAACAACAATGCAGATTACAGGAATGACTTGCGCTGCCTGTGCAAACCGGATTGAAAAAGGGTTAAACCGAATGGAAGGCGTTGAGGAAGCCACCGTTAATTTGGCTCTTGAGAAATCGGTCATTAAATATGATACGGAAAAATTAAGCAACAAGGACTTTGAAAAGAAAATTCAAGATCTTGGCTATGATGTAGTAAAAGAGAAAAAGGAATTTACGATTACGGGCATGACCTGTGCTGCCTGTGCAAACCGAATTGAAAAAGGGTTAAATAAGCTGGATGGAGTAAGCATGGCCAATGTGAACCTTGCGCTTGAAAATGCGACAGTCGAATATGATCCTTCCGAAGCCTCCCCAGTTGACATCATTCAACGGGTGGAGAAGTTAGGGTATGGGGCGATCATCAAGGAAGATAACACGGAATCCGTGGATTTCCGTCAAAAAGAAATTCAAAAACAAAAGAATACATTCATTCTTTCGGTCATATTATCATTTCCATTGTTATGGGCGATGGTAAGTCATTTTAGTTTTACTTCGTTTATTTATATGCCTGATTTCCTCATGAATCCTTGGGTGCAAATGGCATTCGCCACCCCAGTGCAATTTCTGATTGGAAAGCAGTTTTATGTTGGGGCTTATAAAGCCTTGAAAAATAAAAGTGCCAATATGGATGTATTAGTCGCAATGGGAACATCCGCTGCCTATTTTTACAGTGTTTATCAGGCGATCATATCGATGGGGTCCCATCACAATACGGCACAACTTTATTTCGAAACTAGTTCGATTCTTATCACCCTCATTCTATTAGGGAAGCTTTTTGAAGCAAAAGCAAAAGGACGTTCTTCCGAGGCCATCAAAAAATTAATGGGGCTTCAGGCCAAAACGGCACTGGTGTTAAGGAACGGGGAAGAACGCGAAATACCACTTGAGGAAGTCATCGTGGGAGATACGATATTGGTGAAGCCGGGTGAAAAGATCCCTGTCGATGGAGAAGTAGTCGAAGGGAACTCTGCCGTTGATGAATCCATGTTAACGGGTGAGAGCATTCCGGTGGATAAAACAAACGGGGATACTGTAATCGGTTCAACATTGAATAAGAATGGTTTTCTCAAAATGAAAGCGACAAAGATCGGAAGGGATACAGCTCTTTCTCAAATCATAAAAGTGGTTGAAGATGCTCAAGGGTCCAAAGCCCCGATTCAACGTCTTGCTGACCAAATTTCCGGTGTCTTCGTTCCCATTGTTGTCGGAATCGCCCTTTTAACTTTTCTGGTTTGGATGATATGGGTTAACCCTGGAGAATTCACACCAGCTTTTGAAGCGATGATTGCAGTGCTAGTCATAGCCTGTCCATGTGCTTTAGGTCTGGCCACTCCAACATCCATCATGGCAGGATCAGGTCGGGCCGCTGAATTCGGTATTTTATTTAAAGGCGGGGAACACTTGGAAACCACACACCGTATAGATACGGTCATTTTGGATAAAACGGGAACAGTGACAAATGGTACCCCAGTGTTGACCGATGTCCTCATCGAGAACGGTATGGAAGAAGAACAGTTTTTATCTCTAATCGGCGCAGCTGAAAAACAATCTGAACACCCTCTTGCGCAATCAATCGTTCAAGGAATTCAAGCAAGACAGATATCACTTGCTGCGATTGAGGAATTTGAAGCGATTCCTGGATACGGCGTGAGAGCTGTAGTGGGTCAAAAAGTGTTATACGTCGGAACGCGTAAATTGATGATGCAAAATAACGTGGATATTACTAATGCCCTAACAGCGATGGAAGCTTTTGAAGAGCAAGGGAAGACAGCAATGCTTGCTAGCATTGAAGGTGAATATGCAGGCCTCATTGCCGTTGCCGATACGATAAAAGATACCTCGCTAACGGCGATTAAAAGGTTGAAAGCAATGGATATCCAGGTCATCATGATAACCGGGGATAATCAAAGGACAGCAAATGCCATCGGCAATCAAGTGGGCATTGACCAAGTGATTGCAGAAGTCCTTCCTGAAGGGAAAGCGGAAGAAGTGAAAAAACTGCAGGCAGCCGGTAAAAGAGTGGCAATGGTCGGAGATGGTATAAATGATGCTCCCGCGCTGGCACTAGCCGATATAGGAATGGCCATAGGAACCGGGACGGACGTAGCCATGGAAGCTGCCGATATCACTTTGATCCGGGGTGATTTGAACAGTATTGCTGATGCAATCCTCATGAGCAGGAAAACGATGCGGAATATCAAACAAAACCTATTCTGGGCTTTTGCCTACAACGTAATCGGGATACCAATTGCGGCAATCGGACTGCTTGCCCCCTGGTTAGCTGGTGCTGCCATGGCTTTCAGCTCTGTATCAGTCGTATTGAATGCACTTCGCCTTCAACGGGTAAAGCTCTGAAGATCATGTAACATATAATGAAGGCATTTGTACTGACTAACCATGCCACGAGCGTTTGGATTTTCATTCCCAACAAATAAAAGCCGATGATTCCTTGGCAAGTGAATCATCGGCTTTCATCTGGATGTTTAAAGCGACCCCTAAATGATGTTCCTTCATACTTTCGGTTGCCAAACCGCTTATTTTAAACAGTAAAATACATAATCCGTTGGTGCGCCATGCTCGCCTTGTTGATGGAGCATCGCTGATACGTTACCGCGATGATAGGTCCCATGATTCACTACATGATGGATGAGGTCGGCAAGTACAAACTCACAAGCCCCCATTTTGGGATGTTCGGTTACAATGGTCCGTTCAAAATCAGGCTGTGAAGTAAAAAAAATATTATAATCCTTTGCAAGTTCATCATAGGAGGATTCAAGTTCACTTATTGAGACTCCGTCCACTTCTTTCCGCCGCTGTTCAACTTTCTTAAAAGTATCTTGAATGGTGCATCCTTTCATTATTTCCAACCAGGTAATATCCGTTGCGTAAAGGTGAACAAGGACTTCCTTGATGGATGGAAAGACACTTTTTATCGTGTCGCCATAGACTCCGTCCGGTAATTGTTTTAGGTTTTGGAACACTTGCTGATTAGCCCACACGTGGTAATCATACATTTTCCTTGCACGGTTCATTTCCATTTTTTCACTCCTTCAATTGTTACATATCCATTTCGACATAATTTAAAGAATACCTTTTTCAAAAGTTGCTTCCTAATCTGATAATTTGTCCATGCAAAACTTCGTTTTAGACATACCATGTTAATAGATGCTATCCTACTATTGTTTTTACGTTTATTACCATCAATGTTGCGTTAAGGGAGTCTAACACCTTTTAATAATATTGCAGTAGAGCCTGTGTAAATGATTAATGGTTTCTCAAGTAGAGAGTCCAAAGACATGTAATAATAAAAGTTGTAAAAAAAAAGTAAAAATGATAGATATGCAACCATTTGATCGAGGTTGAAGAGCATAAACATAGACTAGAAGTGCGGTTAATCATGTGAACAACCTGAAAATCAGGCAAGGTCAAAGAACATGATATTACGGAAGTTGTGTTGGAGATTGAAAAACACAACCATGAGAATCTAGATACTGTTAGCGAATTAATTTATTAGAAAAATAGAACCGTCTTCCATCGATGTCAAGCACTTTTAATCTTCAACTGACGGGGATGATTTTTGGATTTCAAGAGTGTGAAAATTCGCTTTATTTGAAAGTATTGTTAATAATTATAATAACTCTTATCGAGGGGTGGAAAAAAATGAAAGCAGATGCCGTTTTTGAAGGTGGGGGGGTCAGGGGAATTGCTTTTATTGGAGCGATTCAAGCAATGGAAGAGGAAAAAGTAGAATGGGAAAGACTCGCTGGGACATCAGCAGGAGCAGTAATCGCAGCTCTTTTGGCCAGTGGCTATAAAAGCCATGAAATTAGAGAACGGTATAGTGAAATCAACTACTCAAAGATGCGAGGCAGGACAATTCTAAATCGAATTCCCGTTTTTGGCTCCTTTTTGGAACTTATGGTTCACCTTGGGATTTATAAAAACGACTATTTGGAAACGTGGGTGGATTCTCTTCTTTCAGAAAAAGGGATTAGGACATTCGCGGATCTTCCAGATGGAAAGTTGAAGATAATTGCGTCTGATGTTTCGAATGGTCAGATGCTTATTTTGCCAGATGATTTGGAACGCTATGGGATGTCTCCTGCTGATTTAAAAGTTTCAACTGCCGTAATGATGAGTGCCTCTCTACCATTTTTCTTCCGTCCGGTTATTTGGAAATCAAAAGACCGGAAAAAATCCTACATTTTAGATGGTGGTTTACTTAGTAACTTCCCAATATGGATTTTCGATACAGACAATCCTCGCTTTCCAACATTCGGATTCCATTTTGTGAAAGATGAAGTTAACATAGATCCGGTAATACCAACGCCAATCCACCTTTTCAAAAATATATTTAAAACGATGCTTCAAGCCCATGATTTACGACATATGAACGAAGAAACGATTGAACGCACGATTCAAATTCCTACTGGCGGCATCAACGCAACGGACTTTGAACTGAATGAGGATGAAATCGACTTTCTCTATAAATCAGGCTATACTTCTGCAAAAGAATTTTTGTCTGAGTGGGATTTTGAACAATATAAGCATAAACGGATGCAAAGAGTAAAAAATAAGTAGGAGAAACATTACCCTATCGTTTCAAAAGGGTGAAAGAGTGGGACAAGGAGCTGTTACAACGGCTCTTTTTCTTATTGAACTAACGATCAATAGTTTAATATGAGGCATAGTTGTCTTGAGCTTAAAAGCAATAAATGGAAATGCGAAATCATAAAAAATTAACCAGAGATATTATTTTAGAATTTTTTAAATGGATAAACGGAAATAAAAGATTGAAAAAAGAAAACAACGTTGGAAGAAATATATACCATAAATGAATTCCCTTACAAGATTCAGGAGATGGATCAATCGAATAAATCGTTTCCGCAATAAATTATGAAATTCAAAAGATCCTAAAAGGAGAAGAGATAGGTGTAACCTAATGTCACTGTAAGGAACGGATGATGAGCCAGTCTTTCAGTCCTCTTTTAAAAATGCTGTTAAAAAATATAGTAGTAGTAAATGTGCATAGAGATGGAATCTTCACAATAAATGAAAACAGTATTCCGGGTGCTTATCAGGAAGTAGTGGAAGCTCCGTTAACCATCCCAGCTTCCATTAAGATATTGTAATACCAATAGAAAAGTGGATTCAGCAGCGCCAAGCGAACAATTAATGTCCCACTTATCTGGTAAACTACATACTGCTTTATCAGGTACGTCTATGGATGTCCCGCATGTATCAGGAGCGCTTGCTTATATTATAGAAAAGTAATAAAAAACGTCTCTAAGCCTTTCCGGTAGCAAAGCCAGAGATGGAAATGGATCGTGGGCTAAAGTTTGTTATGATTTTACTCTCAAAAAAACGGTCTATCAATTTTTCCCCACTTGGCATAAAACGTTTGCTAGGAATATAATCCTAAAAATAAGAATAAAGATTGACAATCACACATCCTCATAATACGATACTTTACAGAATAAATAGAATTTTCTTTTTATTTTTTGTCACAAAACAAAAACCGAGTTTTATATTATAAAACAATAACCTCCTTGTATATACATATTCTCCAAGCGTGAACTTTGACTTTTTCTAATTTTGGAAGCGCTGCCAATTACGGCGTTTTATATAACAAGGGGGAATAAGGTATGGAAGCAAGAATGGAAACAAAGCAAGAAAAGCCATTAAATATTGGCCGGAAATTTCGCTGGACCGTCGTCATCTGGTTATTGATTGGGGGAATAATCAACTATCTAGATCGGGCCAACCTCTCCATTGCGGCTCCCGAAATGATGAAGGATCTCGGACTGAGCGTGACCGAAATCGGGTTATTGGGAACCTTTTTTTCTTGGAGTTATGCATTAATGCAGCTTCCTTCCGGCTGGCTGATTGATCGGTTCGGGACCAAAAAGGTGTATACAATTGCGCTTATTTGGTGGAGCGGTGCGACCATTTTAACCGGAGCCGTTCATAAAATGAGTTCATTTATTGCTGCACGGATTTTACTTGGAGTGGGAGAAGCACCGTGTTTTCCGACGATGGCTAAGATCACTTCGTATTGGTTTCCTAAAAAGGAACGAGGCTTGGCAACTGGAATTTGGGATTCTTCGTCCAAATGGGGACCAGCCATTGCACCGCCAATTCTCGTTTTCATCATGGTGACGTTTGGATGGAGAGCGCTGTTTTATATAACGGGTGTGATCGGCATCATCTTCGCGATCGGTTTTGTTATTTTTTATAAAAATCCTGAAAAAAGCCAAAAACTTTCCAAGGAGGAATTTGATTACATTAAGTCGGAAGGTGGTGGAGTGGAGCAAGGTATTCAATCATCAAAAATAAAATGGGGTTCGTTATTTAAATATCGAAGCGTGTGGGGGATGATTCTGGGCTTCTTCTGTACCATTTGGATTTGGAACATTTTCCTTGTCTTCCTTCCCCTTTATTTGTTTGATGTCCATCATGTCTCACTTAAAGAAATGGGTATATATGCTGGTATTCCTTGGCTTGGCGGAATCTTTGGCAATATTTTCGGAGGATATCTTACTAAAAAATGGGTCGACAAAGGAATTACTACACCTATTAAAGCAAAGCGTGCCTTAATTAGTATATGTGCCATCTCGGCCGCTATTGTTGTATGTGCAGTTCCACTTGCCAAAGGGCTCGCTATTACCTTAACATTACTGACCCTTGCCCTTTGTTTTATTTCTGCCATTACAGGCAGCGCGTGGGCACTTGCCGGTGACATTGCTCCTCCTTCCATGGTTGCTTCCGTAGGTGCAATTCAGAATTTTGGCGGTTATTTTGGTGGAGCCTTTTCCCCTGTTGTGGCAGGCATGATAGTGGATGCAACTGGTTCTTACTCTCTTGCCTTTATATCTGGCGGTTTAATCGCCGGATGCGCCGCAATCTGTTATTGGTTTATTGTAAAACATCCTATTCAAGAATAGGGTAATCGAGGAGGACATAAATTGATGCCAAAAGTGTATATAGCAAGACCAGTACCGGCCGAGGTAGAGGCATTTATTTCGAAATATTGTCAGTATGAAAAATGGAAAGGCCCTGAACCAATCACCAGAAGCCAGCTGTTAAAGGAAATTTCCGATGTGGAGGGACTGCTCATCACAGGAGAAAAAATAAATGATGAATTTCTGGACCATGCACCATGTCTAAAGGCTGTCAGCAATATCTCGGTAGGCTACAACAACTTTGATCTAGAGGCAATGAAAAAGAGAAGCATAATCGGTACAAATACACCTGATGTTCTCAATGAAACCGTGGCTGATTTAGCTTTAGCCTTAATGCTCTCAGCAGCCCGCCGTATTCCGGAACTGGACAAGCTTGTAAAGGATGGCAAGTGGGGAAATAAAGGCGATGAACCCCTCTTTGGCGTTGATGTTCATGGGAAAACATTGGGCATCATCGGTATGGGGAGAATTGGGGAATCTATTGCAAGACGAGGCAAATTCGGTTTTAACATGGAAGTTTTGTATCATAATCGGCGAAGAAAATCCGAAGTGGAGGAAACGCTAAGTACAACCTACTCCTCTTTAGAGCACCTTTTACGGGAATCCGATTTCGTTCTTTTAATGGTCCCTTATTCTCCGGAGACGAGGCATCTTATGGGACGGGAGCAATTCGCGCTGATGAAAAAATCTGCGATCTTTATCAATACATCCCGCGGTCAGACGGTGGACGAAAAGGCCCTCATTGAAGCACTGCGAAATAAGGAAATCCTTGCAGCTGGTTTGGATGTATTTGAACAGGAACCCGTATCGCCTGACAATCCGCTTTTAGCCATGCCGAACGTGGTTACCTTGCCGCATATAGGTTCAGCTACTCATCAAACACGATTTGATATGGCCATGCTTGCGGCGAAGAACCTCGTTGCAGCGGTTACTGGAAGGGAGGTAAGCAATGTTGTCCCTGAATTGAAAGGACTTCAGTCACAAAAATAGTAAAAATTATTAACACAGCGGAAATATTAGGTTGGCCATGACAAATTAAAAGAATCGTTGATATTTAAAACTCACACCATTCATAAATTTAGATGAGATAGATAGTTTTTTATTAAATGCAGGACATAAAAGAAAAATTCGTTAAAAAGGCATCCATTCAATTTGGATGCCTTTTTAATGGGGAGAAAGTATGTGTTCAAAATGACCCTAAACAATTTGTTCTACGGCACAATTCCAACCAACAAAATAAGACGTAGAAGACTTGACTAGGAAGCATTAGGTTAGAAGGGATGATCATTCATTAGATATATTACAGAAAGAATAGTCCACGGGTCCAAGAAAAGAATACGAGGTGGTTAAGAAGAGAAATATGCTGCATGAACTGCATAGTGACTATTAAAAATAATTCTAAAATAACTCCATGTGTGCAGTTGTAATGATTCCAAGAAGTATTAGTAGAATTAGACATATTTTAAATCATTTGGTTCTTTTTCTTTTCCTAAGTAAATTCAATAGTTTATCTAGTTCCTGGCTTTTATATAATGTTGTTGGGGCTGTAAAACCATATATCATTCCTATAGTTATTAATTCTTTCCTCAATATCTCAATTTTTTCATTTAATTCTTCCATACTCTCCAATGCAGAATCCCTCAAGTACTTTCATTTTTTATTATGAAACCATTATTACATAAATTAGGATGTTTTTAAATAAAAGGTGAGTGACTACTCATTAATTATTTGGACATTCATTAGTCCGATTTTGTATCTTGCTTTTATTCTACTTTCCCGCAGACTTCATTAGGCTTACATAAACAGATGAAATACTATAAGTTTATTAAAAATTTTTCATTGTTAAAAAAGCCCATGGAAGTTATTTGTAACGATTAAATAAATGATTCATGAAGAGAACTAGGTCGAAAGACTGTCGTTATATGTTAATGTTTGTAGGTCTATGTAAATGCATGAGTGAATCAAAACTCTTTTTGTGTTCCATGGGGACCATTAGTCCTGAATGAAAATTCCTAATTGGAAATTTATTGATTTACACTTCTTCATACACCTTTAAAAATGCCCTTCTATACTTGAACCAGATTCAAATAATAGGAGGGAAAGATCAATGAATAATGAAAGAGCAATGGATGATTTAATTAAGAATTGGAGCGAATTAGGTAAGAATATGGACCGCCGAAACTTTATCCAGGGAGCAAGTAAGCTTGCCGGACTTTCATTAGGTCTTGCCCTTGCCCAATCAATGGGCGGGATTGAAGTGAATGCTGCCCCGAAATTCAGTGATTATCCATTTACTCTCGGAGTAGCTTCAGGTGATCCGCTCTCGGACAGTGTAGTTTTATGGACAAGGTTGGCACCTGATCCGTTGAATGGCGGAGGAATGCCAAAAGAAGCCATTTCCGTTAAATGGGAAGTGGCAAAGGATGAGAATTTCAGAAAGATTGTCCAGCAAGGCAAGGAAATAGCCAGGCCGGAACTTGGCCACTCCGTTCATGTGGAAGTAAGCGGGTTAAAACCTGATAAGGTCTATTTTTACCGTTTTAAAAGCGGAGGGGAAGTAAGTCAGACTGGGAAAACGAAAACACTTCCGCCAATAGGTTCAAGTGTATCTAGCTTGTCATTCGCGTTTGTTTCATGCCAGCAATTTGAGCATGGTTATTATACGGCCTATAAACATTTGGCAAAAGAAGATCTGGATATTGTCTTTCACCTAGGCGATTACATATATGAATATGGCCCAAATGAATATGTTTCTTCTTCAGGTAATGTCCGTGTACATAGTGGTCCGGAGATCATCACGCTTGAGGATTATCGAAATAGGTACGCACAATACCGCTCCGATACCCATTTAAAAGCGGCACACGCAGCTTTCCCATGGGTCGTGACTTGGGATGATCATGAAGTTGAAAACAATTATGCAAATGTCATTCCGGAAAAAGGACAATCGGTAGAAGCATTCATCAAGAGAAGGGCCGCCGCCTATCAAGCTTACTATGAGCATATGCCCCTTCGTAAATCATCTTTGCCTAAGGGAGCGGATATGCGGTTATACAGAAATTTCACATATGGCGATCTGGCCTCTTTCTTTGTATTGGATTCCCGTCAATACCGGGATGATCAGGCAAACGGCGATGGAAGTTCCCCGCAAACGCCTGAGTCACTTGATCCGAAAAGGACATTGCTAGGTCCAGAGCAGGAACTGTGGTTAACTGACAATCTATCAAAATCAAAAACGAAGTGGAACGTTCTGCCTCAGCAGATTTTCTTTGCACAAAGGAATTATGGAACACCAGCAGCTCCCAAATTCAGCATGGATTCCTGGGATGGTTACCCGGCTGCACGCGATCGTTTAATTGAAGTAATCAAAAGAAACAATCTGGAAAATCTAGTTGTGTTGACTGGTGATGTACACGCAAGCTGGGCAGCCAATTTAAAGGCGGATTTCGATGATCCAAATTCAAAGATTTTCGGTGTGGAGTTTGTCGGCACATCCATCACATCTGGTGGAAATGGAGCGGATAAGCGTGCGGATACGGATAAAATTCTAAGTCAGAATCCACATATAAAGTTCTTTAATGATTACCGGGGATATGTCCGATGCAAAGTAACACCAGAACAATGGAAGGCTGACTATCGTGTAGTCCCATTCGTGACAGAACCAGGTGCGGATATATCGACAAGAGCATCCTTTGTTTTTGATAAGGATCAATCAGGGTTGCGAAAGGTTGCATCAGCAGCGGTTATGGAAGGTGTACAAAAAACGAACGAAGTCGAGGAAGATCGGACACGTGCCCATAATCGCGCACATGAAAAACAAAGAATGAAAAGTCAGGGGAAAGTGACCAATTGATAGGGAACCATTATGATGCTTGACAAGGATATAGCGAAGAAAAATGAGAAGATCAGAGGAGTGAATAAGAATGCTTTCAAATATAGGAATACCTGGTTTGGTGATTGTACTCGTGATTGCACTGATTATTTTTGGACCGTCCAAACTGCCGGAAATAGGCCGTGCATTTGGCCGGACATTGTCCGAATTCAAAAGTGCAACAAAAGGATTAGTGAATGATACAGAAAAAGAGGATGAAAACGAGAATAAAGCTGCGTTAAGAGCTGTTAAAAAAGAGGGATGAAGTAAATGAGATATAGCGGGCGGAAAGACTCGCCTGCTTCTTTTCATGAAAAGAGTTCGAGGGGAAGTGCCTTTTGCTATAGTGCAAGAAAATGTCTTAGAAGGAGGAGTGAAAGTGGAGAGTAAGGATTTACACGTTATTGAGCATATGGAGGAACTCCGAAGCAGAATCATTAAAACACTGATAGGTTTTGTGGCTTTTTTCATAGTGAGTTTCATATTCGTACAGGATATTTATGAACTGCTCATTAAGGATTTGGAAGGAAAGCTTGCCGTGCTCGGTCCGAGTGAGATCCTATGGGTTTATATGATAATCGCTGGGGTTTGCGCAATAGCTGCAACGATTCCGCTGGCAGCCTATCAGTTATGGCGCTTTGTGGCTCCAGCTTTGAAACCGGAAGAAAGAAGAGTTACATTTCGTTTCATACCTGGGCTGTTCATTTTATTCATCACAGGTATCTCATTTGGATATTTTGTGTTGTTTCCAATAGTGTTGGGTTTCCTCACTTCCCTATCGGCCGGGCAGTTCGAGATGATGTTCACTGCGGAAAAGTACTTTCGGTTCATGATTAATTTGATCTTACCTTTCGGAATTTTATTCGAGATGCCGCTTGTGGTCATGTTCCTGACCAGATTAGGGATCATCAATCCAGCCGTGTTGAAAAAGTCTCGTAAGATTTCTTATTTCGTCCTGGTCATAATCTCGATCCTGATTACGCCTCCAGATATAATTTCGGACATTTTGGTTATCGTCCCTTTGCTTGTGCTTTATGAAGTGAGTGTACAGCTGTCCAATATGGTTTATCGAAAAAGGCTTATGAAAGATGAGTCAGCATTACCTGTAACATGAAAATGATAATCACGACCTATTGAATAAATCATTTCTTAGGAAATAGTTAATGGAACACTAAAAAGTTGAGGGGCATATCCCTCAACTTTTTTATTGCGGAATAATATTTGTTGGAAATAATCGGGAAATTTTTTGAAGCGAGCATTATTAGATGACTTCTCGATGTACTACCTGTGGAAATTTAGTTCATTCATTCAGATAACTTTGTACAGAACCTCTACAATGTATAAATGATTTTGTGGTGAACAAGGAAATCTTCAACTTTTAAGGGGGATGTTTTATTTTATTTATTAGAAGGAGAGAGGATTCTGGTTAGCGAATTCTTCTAATCACTTGAACAAAAATATGTACCCTACGTAAAATCATTCAAAAAATATCGAAAGGGATAAGGGTCGAACAAATTGGTGTAAGAGATGAATGTGTATCTTATGGTTCAAGTATAAATATATATTTAGGGGGGAAAGCATTATCAAAAAACAATTGGGATGGTGAGAAGTTTATGAAGGATTTGATGAAAATCATCGCAGGAAACATTTCCATGACCTTTGCCTATGCTTATTTAATCGTTCCAAATGAAATTATCAATGGCGGGGTAACTAGTTCGGCATTATTATTGAATGCATTATCGGGTTATAACATTGCCATGCTAGCCAATTTCGTTACAGGGCTACTATTAATCATTTGTTTAGTTTTTCTAGGGAAAGAGTACTTTTTTAAGTCGATCGTAAGTTCCCTTAGCTATATGGTTTTTTTTAATTTTTTTTATTCATTGAAGATTAATTTCGATATGAATATCGCTTTAGTGATTATCATTTCGTCGATTTTGATAGCGATAGGATATTATTTATGTATAACAGCAAATGCCTCCACTGTTGGTTTTGACGTGATCGCCTTAATTTTGCATCATAAAAATGAAAAAATTGATATTGCAGCTACAATCAGGATCATAAATCTTATAGTACTCATACTGGGCCTTCTTGTTTACGGATTTACTTCGATTGTTAAGGGAATAGCGTTTACATTGTTTTTTTCATTTCTTCTAAAGAAAATGCTGGATAGAAAGCAGAAGGCCGTAAAGTCAGCAGTGGAAAGTGTGTTGGATGAAACCTCCAAGGTTAAAGAATTAAAATGAAAAAATTGCCGACTAACTGGAGACCGTTTGTTGTATTTAATAATTTTCATTTTGTTATCTAAATATTCTGATTTTTAAATTGACTTTAAAAAAATGAGAGTGTATTATACACATAGAAAGTGGTACTAACATCATGACGTAGTGATGTTATATCTGCTTCGAATTTCAAAATAGCACTTAGGAAGGAGGAACAGTGATATAGAATCTTAATTTCATAGTCATCTCCTGTGTTGTTTTTAAAATGCCATGTTTCCAAGTTCCCACTATCTTTGTGAAATTGTAAAGGACAGGCGGTAGAAAAGCCCTGTTTTTACATTCAAGTAGCGATTATGTTAGTTGATTCCCCAAAATATTGAAAGTTGGTGGAGGGTATGAAACATCAACAGGAAGAACTGAAACCAGGTCTGAAACAAAGACATTTAACGATGATATCTTTGAGTGGAGTCATAGGCGCTGGTTTATTCGTAGGAAGCGGTATCATAATTGGTCAAACGGGCCCCGGGGCGATATTATCATATGTTTTGG
Organism: Peribacillus sp. NPDC055009; assembly: GCF_053608705.1. Classification (NCBI taxonomy): domain Bacteria; kingdom Bacillati; phylum Bacillota; class Bacilli; order Caryophanales; family Bacillaceae; genus Peribacillus; species Peribacillus sp. NPDC055009. The sequence goes on from NZ_JBSGVZ010000005.1 coordinate 254,497, forward strand.
CGGGCTTGATCGTTGTTTTAGTCATGAGGATGCTTGGGGAAATGGCCACAGTTAATCCCAATACTGGATCTTTTGCCGTTTATGCAAGAGAGGGGATAGGTGAATGGGCCGGTTTTACAACAGGTTGGTTATATTGGTTCTTTTGGGTTATCGTAATTGCTTTGGAAGCAACAGCTGGAGCAGCAATCATACACAGCTGGCTTCCTTCCGTCCCCGTCTGGGTCATAAGTCTATCATTGATCATCCTATTGAAAATGACGAATATTTTTTCCGTAAAATCGTTTGGTGAATTCGAATACTGGTTTTCAATCATTAAAATAATCAGTATCATACTATTTTTGTGCCTGGGTGTGGCAGTGATATTAGGGTTTATCCCAACGATAAAACCACCTGGCACTTCGAATCTTTTAAATTTTGGCGGTTTTATTCCGAACGGGCTAAGTTCTGTGCTTGTTGGCGTCGCCATTGTTTTTCATGCATTTGTTGGAGTGGAGATTCCAGCGATTGCCGCGGGTGAGACCAGTGACCCGGTAAAATCAGTTAGAAGTGCATTGAATAGTGTCGTTTGGCGAATCCTGATTTTCTATATTGGATCCATCGCGATACTAGTGACGCTATTACCCTGGAATTCGGCTTCTCTGCTGAAAAGTCCATTTGTTGCCGTCCTTGAATTATTGGGAATCCCTTCTGCTGCACTGATCATGAATATAGTGATTCTCATTGCATTGCTATCCTGTTTGAATTCGGGATTATATACGAGTTCACGCATGTTATTTTCACTTGCACAAAAGGGCGACGCTCCAAAGGTATTTTCAAAAGTGAGCAAGAACGGCGTTCCTATATTTGCTGTAGTCGGCTCTACTTTATTTGCCTTTATCAGCACCATTTTCAGTTATGTTTCACCTGATAAAATCTTTTTCTTTTTAGTGAATTCCTCAGGTGGAGTCGGAATTCTTGTTTATCTGGCCATTGCGGTTTCCCATCTCCGATTAAGGAAGAGAATGGAGAAAGAGAATCCCGGAATTTTCAAGATCAAGATGTGGTTATTCCCTTATTTGACTTATGCAACCATAATTTCCATGATCTCCGTGTTGATATTAATGGCCTTTATCGATTCGCAGCGCCCACAGTTTATCTTTACCATGCTATTTAGCTTGATCGTTATCTGTTCATTCTTTTTCATTCGAAGAAAAAAAGCGAAGTCCATGGAGAATGAATTGAATATTGTTTCTGGTTCCCCTAATTCCGAAAAGTTATAGATTTGGCTCTATACATTATAAGGCAATTCTTCTTTTGCTTCTAAGGAACTCCTCAGACAGAATTCTTCAATCACTAATCAGCTAGAATATGATTCCCATAGAAAAAGAGAGTTGTGCCATTAAGTGCTTGGTGCCATCTGTCCTTTAAATCATGAAGGAGGGATTATGTTGAATGGTTTCCGTGTAATAACTTATGGGACTGTCCTTGGATCCATATTGCTGTCAGGCTGCAACAATTCAGCTGAACCGGACGAGGCTCAACAGGAAAATAGTCCAGTCATGAATGAAAATCCCGATTCAAATACGGGTGAAACCCAGGTTATTAAAAAAGGTGTCGGCGATGTGATTCGATCCATAAAAGGATTGGATTCAGAAATAAGTATGGAGGCGGGTTCAGAGAAAATTCAAGAATTGGGAAAAGAGATCAGTTCTAATTGGGATTCGATAGAAAAGCAAGTGGAGGATGAATACCCAAATTGGTATGAACGGATTGAGAAAAACCTTTACCCATTAATTGGGGAGTCAGGGAATCCGGATAAGGACCTTGAAAAGATGAAAAGACTCTCTGAAGCTACTAAAAAAGATCTTCAGTTATTTTTGGAAGAAGTTAACTGAATTTTTTCTATAGCCGGGTTTAGCATGTTTGGTGATTTTTGAGGAGGTAAGGATAAGGAGGGGAGCATAGATTGGAAAATGAAAAAGAATGCAAAGAGGTTCAGGCAGTCATATTTGATTGGGCAGGAACGACGGTGGATTATGGTTGTTTTGCGCCGGTCCAAGCATTTGTCGAGATATTCAGGATAAGGGGGATAGATATTACCATTAGGGAAGCAAGGGAACCTATGGGTTTATTGAAAATGGATCATATAATGGAACTCCTGAAAATGAAACGAATCTCCAATTTATGGATTGCTAAATTCGGGAAAGAACCGGACGAAAGAGATCTAAAATCATTATATAAGGACTTTGAGGCTTTGCTTTTTAATGTTCTCAAGGAGAACGCCAAGCCAATACCAGGCGTAATTGAATTAGTCAGCCGATTAAGGAAGCAAGGAATAAAAATCGGTTCGACAACAGGGTATTCTCGTGAAATGATTGATGTTGTTAAAGAAGAGGCAGAAAAAGGGGGCTATCAACCAGATTCCATCGTTGCGTCTACCGAAGTGCCGGCAGGAAGGCCTGCCCCTTGGATGTGCTTTAAGACGGCGATGAATCTCCAAGTGTATCCACTCAGCAAAATCGTTAAAGTCGGCGATACGATCAGTGACATCAAAGAAGGCATTTCTGCGGGAATGTGGACTGTTGCCGTATTGAAGGGCGGCAGTGAAATCGGCCTTTCAGAAGCAGAAATCAACGAAATGGACCCATATGATCTGCAAAAAAGGATGAAGCATGCAGAAAATCGTTTTTGGAATGCAGGTGCCGATTTCGTAATTGATGAAATAGGTGATTTATTGGAAATCATCGATAGGATCAACTACAGATTGACAGAAAAAAAGGATACATTCATTGGTTAAAAAGATTCTTATATATGAGTTAGTGACTATAATGATAAGATACTTTAAATAAATTCAAAATATTCAATTTATTTATTGACTGTTTCATTCAATGGTAGTATTATACATCTTATAACTGGTACGGACGTCGCAACGTCATTATCAGAAATAACTATAATTAAGGAGAATGTGCTATGGTCGAAACAAAAATGTTAAGAGGTACGAAAGTTAAAATGACACCAAGTGAAGCCATCGTTGAGACATTAGTGGCCGAGGGAGTTAAACATATCTCGGGAATTCTGGGATCTGCTTTCATGGATATGCTTGATTTATTGCCAACTGCAGGCATTCGTTTCATTGGTGTCCGCCATGAACAAAGTGCAGCACATATGGAAGATGCATATTGTCGTGTCTCCGGGGTTGCAGGAGTTGTCATCGGGCAAAACGGGCCTGGAATGACGAATATGGTCACCTCTGTTGCAGCGGCCAATCAAGCTCATACTCCTATGGTGGTCATATCACCTTCAGCTGGTACACCAACGGTTGGATGGGATGGTTTTCAAGAATGTGATCAGGTTTCCATCTTCAAGGCCATCACGAAAGAAACGGTTAGAGTGACACACCCTGGCCGGGTCGCTGATTGCCTCAGGACAGCATTTCGGATTGCCTATGCCGAGAGGGGGCCGGTTTTATTCGATATTCCCCGTGATTACTTCTATGGTGAAGTGGAAGATCAAATACTTCAACCACATCAATATCGCGTAGATGAACGGGGATGCGGATCATCTGCATCATTGGATAGAGCAGCTGAAATTTTAGCTGAAGCTGAGTATCCTGTCATCATTTCCGGTAGGGGAACAGTTGATTCGGATGGCATTGAAGAAATTAAGAATATTGCAGAATATTTAACAGCTCCAGTAGCTGTCTCCTATATGCATAATGATGCCTTTCCTGCTGATCATCCATTATCAGTCGGCCCAATCGGTTACATGGGTTCAAAGGCTGCCATGAATACGCTTAAGAAGGCGGACGTCATATTGGCGGTCGGTACTAGATTATCGGTATTTGGAACGCTACCATGCTATGACATTGATTATTTCCCTAAAGATGCGCAAATCATCCAAATAGATATTAACCCGAGGCAAATAGCGAGGACGCACCCTGTGGAAGTTGGGATCATCGGAGATGCCCGTGAAGCTAGCCATGAAATCTTGAAACGGTTGAAGGCTAGTAAACCTAACCTGAAACAAGAAAAAAAGCGGATGGTCGAAGTAACGAATGAAAAACAAAAATGGGAAGAAGAATTGGTGAGACTTGCGATGATCGATGGAACGCCAATCAATCCGCGTCGAGCCCTATTGGAATTGACTAAAGTGTTGCCTGAAAATGCCATCGTTACTACAGATATCGGTAATGTATCGTCAACTGCAAACGCTTACTTAAAGTTCAACCAGAGCCGCAGGCATATCGCTGCCCTTACATTCGGGAACACGGGATTTGCTTACCCATCCGCACTTGGTGCCAAGTTAGCTGAGCCGAATACGCCTGTTTTAGCCATTGTTGGAGATGGAGCGTGGGGCATGAGCTTACATGAAGTGAGTACGGCCGTTGAAGAAAATATACCGGTCATAGCATGTGTCTTCAATAATAATGCATGGTGTGCAGAGAAAAAGAATCAGGTCGATTTTTATAATAACCGTTTTGTAGGGGCGGATATCCAAAATCCTGATTTCGCAGAAGTTGCCCGGTCAATGGGTGCTGTTGGTATAAGAGTCGAAAAAGCTGACGAGTTAGGGGCTGTCATTGAAGAAGCAATAAAATCAAATAAACCGACTGTCATTGATATACAAGTAGATGGAACACAATTAGCTCCGCCATTTAGAAAAGATGCATTAAAAATGCCTACTAGATTATTAGAAAAGTATTCTCATTTAGATCATAAAAACTGGGATAAATAATGGTATGAAACTAGAGTGATATGACAGGTGCGATGACTTGAATTTTGGGTCATTGCACCATCACCCATTCGCTCTATAAAGGTCAGTAACAACATGGGAACTCAACTTAATTGCATTCGATGAATAATAAGGGGGTTTCAAAAGTGAAGATGGAAACTGAAACGAAAGACCTTGTTCAAATGGATAAAGACCATTTATGGCATGCGATGCATCGCTATAATGAAAAGGATGCTCCCATGATGGCTACAGAAGGATTCGGCTCATGGTTCACAGATGCTAAAGGGGATAAATATTTAGATGGGGTTTCCGGTTTGTGGTGCTTGAACCTGGGTCACGGAAGAAAAGAGATTGCCCAGGCAGCGTATGAACAAATGGTTAACTTATCTTACTTCCCTTTAACGTTAAGCCATAAGCCGGCAATCGAATTATCTGCAAAAATAAGTGAGCATTTAAAGGGCTCCTATACAACGTTTTTTACGAACAGCGGCTCTGAGGCGAATGAGACAGCTTTTAAAATAGCCAGGCAATATCATTCCCAAAATGGAAATCAGGGTAAATACAAATTCATCTCTAGGTACAGAGCTTATCATGGCAATACTTTTGGCGCGCTAAGCGCGACCGCACAGGCAAACCGGAGAGTGAAATATGATCCGGCGGTTCCAGGTTTCCTGCATGTGCCACCGCCGTACAATTATCGAAGCCCATTTGGGGAAAACGTTGAAAACTCCGATTTGCTTGCAGCTGAATATATCGATCAGGTCATTAATTTTGAAGGAGCTGAAACGGTAGCGGGTGTTATTCTTGAACCATTCATCTCTGGTGGCGGGGTCCTTATTCCTTCAAAAGAATACTTAACGAGGGTTTCGGAAATCTGTAAGAAGCATGATGTTCTTTTAATTGTGGATGAAGTGGTTTCAGGTTTTGGAAGAACCGGAAAAATGTTTGGGTTCATGCACTCCGATGGCGTTCAACCGGATATTGTAACAATGGCAAAGGGTTTGACCAGCGGTTATCTTCCACTTGGAGCAACGGCAGTGAATTCGAGGATTTATGAGAAATTCAAAGAGAACGGAAATTTAAATCATTTCAGGCATGTGTCAACATATGGAGGTCACCCTGCATCTTGCGCAGTTGCCCTTAAGAACATTGAAATCTTGGAAAATGAAAAAATCGTTCAGCGAGTATCTGAACTTAGTGAGTCGACACTAAGTGAGCTATTTGAATTGACAGCCCTTGATAAAGTAGGGGAAGTTCGTGGAGTAGGGTTTTTATACGGCATTGAATTAGTGGAAGATAAAAAGGCAAAAACACCAGTTTCCGATGAGTTCATGGGTAAAATAATCGGAGCTTGCAAGGAAAAGGGCCTTATCATCGGCCGGAATGGTGATACAGTTCCTGGATATGGTAATGTACTGATCATTGCGCCGCCTTTATCTTCGACCGTTGAAGATTTACGCTTTGTCATAGAAACCGTTAAATCCGTTTTATATGAATTATGCTAACAAAAAAGATGATTAACTTTAGGGTGCTATATTTATAGACGAAAAAAGAAGATGGGCATGATATGTCTAGCAGCTTTGACATCCATGTCCATTTTTTCATATTGGGTCTAACAGTGTGGGAAAACTGGAGAATCCGGAGTAGGAGGATATATGCAATCACAACAAAGATTATTGGTGGTTCTGGCACATCCTGATGATGAGTCATTCCTGTGTGGCGGAACCATTGCTAAAATGTCTGAGCAAGGTGTTCATATAACCTTACTATGTGCGACAAAAGGCGAAATGGGCAGGCGCATGGGAAATCCCATTCTTACAACAAGGGAGGCATTGCCTGGACTAAGGGTAAAGGAGTTAAAAAATGCTTGTGAAGAATTGGGGATCAGCGACCTGCGATTTTTAAACGTGAGGGATAAAACGATAGAATTTGAGAGCTTCGATCTATTGGCGGAGAGAATCGTAAAGGTGATACGTGAAGTTCAGCCAGAGGCACTAGTAACATTCCATGAGAAATATGGGGGGCATCCAGACCATTGTGCGATTGGCCGTGCTGCCGAATTTGCTTATCTAAATTCCGGTGATCCCGATTTTTATCCAGATCCAGTATTTCCAGCTTTTAAGGTTCATAGTCTGTACTTTGTCCTTTGGCATGCTTTTTATGATGAATGGTTTAAGGAATACGGGCTGAGCAGGATCACAGAAGTGGATATAGCAGGGACTTTACAGAAAAAGATCCGTGCCTTAAGGGCCCATCGCTCTCAGACTCTAGCAGTTCCTGAATTATGGGGGAATCAAAATCCAAGCTTGCCTTTTTTAAAGGAATCCGAGTATTTTATCAAAGGGAATTCGCCTACCAATATAGAAGAAATCGATTTTTTTCAAACGATTGAAAGGTTGGGATGATTCGTAATTTGGGCATTAGTTTATCTGGAAAGGGGGAAGGAATGTATGGAATTAGAAAAATATGAGCCACTGGAAGAAATACCTCAGGCACAGCAAAAACCGCTTCAAAATAAGGTGCTTTTGTGGCTGAGCGGTATCGCTTTCACCTTTTTTATTGCCCTCTTAGGCTTGGGGCTGTCCAAGATTTCGGGATTCAATCGAATCGGCCCTCTTGCATGCTCGATCATCATTGCCGTGATTTATCGTCAAATTGCGGGATATCCAGAAAAGTTCCGGACGGGAATTGAATTTTCCGCAAAAAAACTTTTGCGTTTTGCCATCATTTTATACGGGTTGAAATTAAATATCGATGTTATTTTCAATCAAGGACTGCCATTGTTGGTTCGTGACATAGGGACAGTAACATTTGCCATAGTCGTGATGGTCCTGATTGCAAAGTGGTTTAAGGCAGATGCTTCCATTTCGCTTCTTCTTGCTGTAGGAACCGGTATATGCGGGGCAGCAGCCATCGCAGCCATATCTCCAATCGTGAAAGCGAAGGAAGAGGATACAGCCATCGGCGTTGGGATAATAGCTTTAATGGGAACACTTTTCTCGATTATATATACCCTTTTACGTCCGATTCTTCCGCTGTCTGCTTTGGATTATGGAATCTGGTCTGGGATCAGCCTTCATGAAATCGCCCATGTTGCATTGGCAGGTGCACCGGCTGGTGAAGATGCGCTAGCGATTGCACTACTCGCAAAATTAGGCCGTGTCTTTTTACTTATCCCATTATGTTTCATTTTTATGTATTGGATGAAAAAACGCACATCCGGGAAGATGGGCCATGATGCTAAAATTGATTTTCCATGGTTCCTCGTTGGTTTTATAATCATGAGTTTAATAGGAAGTTATGTGTTTGGAACTTATATTACGGTGTCTCCTCTTGTAATGGATGGCATTTCCAAAACGACTACATTTATATTGACAATGGCCATGATCGGTCTTGGACTGAATGTAAGCCTGCAGGCACTGCGGACAAAAGCCATGCGTCCTCTTTTAGCCATGACCATTACCTCTTTGCTGCTTTCCATCATCTCGTACTTTATCGTTTAATATATAAGCTTTCCATTGATGTCCCAGTTAGATAAGCCTGAAAATGTGATGAATAATGCATATGGATAGCCCTGAATATATTAATCTATTCAGGTTTTTTTTATTCGTTCGAAGAAAACGTTTTTGGAAATGTAGGAGTGGAAATTTGATAAAATCCTAATTTAAGGAAAAAAATAAGTGTTGACATGTTTGAATATTATAACTATTTGGTTTACAATATAAGAAATATAAGAACTGATACGAACATTACGATGTCTTTTTCTGTTTGGAGGAAATTTTATGGAGTTAGACTTTAAAAATCCAATCCCTTTGCATGCTCAATTGAAAACCATATTGGAAAATCAGATTTTGGAAGGTTATTATAAAGACAAAATCCCTAGTGAAAGGGAACTCATGGATATGTATTCTGTCAGCAGGAGTACTGTACGGGAAGCCGTATCCATCCTGGTTCGTGAGGGAATATTGGAAAAGAGGCATGGAAAGGGAACGTTCGTTTCCCTTAAACCTGTACAAGAATGGCTAAAGATGATAAGTTTCACTGAAACCACTAAAAGCATGGGAATTAAATTACTAGATCATGGCCGTGTAATGACACCTGAAAATATTGCTGATGCAAATGGGTTCGAAGATGAATCTTACCATATTAAAAGGCTGCGGTTACAGGGAGATGTCCCAATAGCCATTGAATTGCATTATTATTCTTTGGACCTAGGAAAAAAATTGACGAAATTCGATTTAAGTACGACCGTATTGTATGATGCACTCGAAGGTGATCTAAACATTGACTTTTGTGAGGCGGAACAAATCATAACCTGCGGCTTTCCAACAAAAGAAGATGCAGAACATTTAGGTATAGCCGAAACGATGTGCTTGTTGATTACAGAACGAATGATTTTTGATTCTGATGGTAATTTAGTAGAGTATTACAAAGGATTATTCCGATCTGATATGTACTCATTCGCAATGAAAATGTCCCGGAAGAATTGATTTTGGGGACATGATATAACCTAAGCCTTTCTAAGAAGTAGAGAGGCTTAGGTTATTTTAAATCCTACCAGTATATACTATGGTACGACTTTTAATGGAGAGTTTGTCTATGTTTATAACATAGGCATGTTTTAATATAATCTATTGTTATGATCAAATTACATACCTTATTTCAAGATCTAGAATATCTATGCTTGACCAACGTTTTCAGTCGTTTGGTTTTTGAGGGCTTGTCATCCTCCAATTTAGCTGAGATAAGCCCAAGTACCACTCCAAGCAACGCACCTGCCCCCACTTCCACAGGCTGATGTCCGAGCAGTTCATTCAGTTCCTTCTCACGCTCCACAAACTCAAAGCTCGGAAACTCTCCCGAAAATTTCGCCATATTATCTTCAAGATCATTCACAAGCTTAGCAATTTCGCCTGTATGGCGCCGAATCCCCTGAGCATCATACATCACAATCACGCCAAAGACTGTCGCAAGAGCTGTTTCCGTATGCAGCCATCCTTTATTAGCTGCCACATAGGATGCCAGTGCGGCCACACCGGCAGAGTGCGAACTAGGCATGCCACCTGTTGTGAAAGCCTGCTTCAAGTCCCACTTTCCCGTCAGCTTATAATGCGTTAAAATTTTCAGTCCTTGCGCAATGCCGATCGCCGAAAGCGCCGTTAAAATTCCCCGATTCATCTTTTCCATGAGCAACTCCTCCACTCCAGACCAGTCCAACCCAATCCAGGATTTTATCTTCCCTCTTTTGATACCCCAATAATAATTTTTATATGCAGCAGTTCCATGATTATCGGCATTTAATAAGAGCCTGCTTAATTTCCGACCTAGGGGGTTCTGACTTGCTTTTTTCGGAGAAGGTCACCATTTTATAATAATATTTATAGGATGGGTCACTTAAGGAAAATATATAACGGAAGATTATTAACAGGTGTTAAGGTGGCAATGGGGTGAACAAGATCAAGGATATGAATCCGGAAGAGTTAAAAAAGATCATGACGGTAACCGAGCGAATGTCTTTCACAAAAAACTTCAGGTCTGCTACTGCTGAAGAATGGTTTGTTTTCATTCCCGGCTTTAATGATCCAGTTACTGGAGGAGCTGCTGGAAAGGCTATAGTTCACTACAATCTATATGGAAACAAAGATATGTTCATTAACACGACGGTCATTCTGGATGACCCTGTTTTATTTGAGGTGAAAAACTTTCAGCTGGTTTACTCTATTTGTGATGAACTTATAAATCGTCTCGTGGGATACGCTGATACTTTACTTTCCGTTCACGCAGGTTCAAATTCTTACAATGCTGAGTATAAACGATAATGTTCGTAAGAGAACAAGGAGGAAAAACAGTGCATCATAATCTGGTTCAGTCAATAATCGAACAATCAGTCATGCTTAAAAGTGAAGCGGATTGGGATAAACTCGTTGAACAAGTCAATAAATCCAAATTTGTTTTGCTGGGTGAGGCATCACATGGAACATCCGAGTTTTACACGGCCCGAGTTGAAATTACAAAAAAACTGATTCAAGAAAAAGGGTTCACCTTTGTAGCAGTTGAAGGCGATTGGCCCGCTTGCCAGGCAATCAATAGGTATGTTAAAGGCTATGACCTAGTGACTAAATCGGCAAGTGATGTGCTTAAAAGTTTTAACCGCTGGCCGACATGGATGTGGGCAAACGAGGAAATGATCGACCTGATTGAATGGATGAAAGAATACAATGAGTCCGGACAAAATCAAACGAAAGTTGGATTTTATGGGATAGATATCTATAGTCTTTGGGAATCCATGGATGAAGTTATCCATTACTTAAAACAAATTGATTCACCTGACCTCGAGGCTGCCAGACAGGCGTTCACATGTTTTGAGCCATTCAATCGGAATAATGAGGAGTACGCAGTTTCCGCAGGCATTTTTTCAGAAGACTGTATAGATGAGGTTGCCAAATTGCTGACGACTATTCAACGAAAAAAAGAAAAATACCCTCATCATGAAGAATTGAATTTGAACCTTCAAGTGAATGCATTGGTAGCGTATAATGCAGAAAATTATTACAGGACGATGGTGGTTCATGATGATAAATCATGGAATATTCGAGATATGCATATGGTGGATGCGCTTAATGAAATTATGGATTTTTACGGTTCTGAAGGCAAGGCGATTGTATGGGAACATAATACCCATGTTGGCGATGCCAGCGCTACAGATATGAGAGATTCCGGGATGATTAACGTCGGCCAGGTCATTCGTGAACAAAACTCAACTGAAGATGTATTTATCACAGGTTTCGGAACCTATAGGGGAACCGTTATTGCAGCAGATGAATGGGGCAAGGATTTTGAAATAAAAACAGTACCACCGGCTATGAATGGAAGTTGGGAGGAGGCTATGCACCTTTCAGGCGCGTATGATAAGTTGCTCATTTTCACCGATGAAAATCGTCAGCTATTCCAAGATAGAATTGGACATCGGGCTATCGGGGTTGTATACCGACCGGAATATGAACAATACGGAAACTATGTACCTTCTGTAATGTCAGATAGATATGATGCGTTTGTTTACATTGATGAAACGCAGGCCCTTCACCCGCTTGTTCATGAAAAAGCACCCGTTATGTAAAAAAGACAAAGCCATATAACTTTCGTGTTATAAATGGCTTTGTCTTTTGTTCGTGCTTATTCTTAACAACGCTGCCTTTTATTTTAAGACTTATGAAAAGCTAATGAAATCGTTGCGTGCAAAGCGATTTAATATTTAAATTAAAAACCATTCTTTTAAGAAAGGTTTTTATCTTGATATCTATTTGCAGAAGGGCATCCAAAACAGACGGTGTAATAAAGAAAGAGGTAAGAAAAATGCCAAAGACAGTGCGAGATGACTACACCTGAAAAGACTGATACATCAGCTTTTTTTCTTTGTTTAAAAATTAACTAGTACCAATTATGTAGAAAACAATTGACCTAGACCATATTAAATGGAGCAGGTGTGCGAGACTCCTGCGGGAAAAGCAAGTCAAAGGGGAGACCCAGCAGGCGCAAAGGCGCAGAGGAGGCCCCGGTTTTACAAACACATAAAACTGTAGACAAACTTGATTTTCATCGAGTTTGTCTACAGTTTGAGAAGACTAAAAATAGTCTTTTTTTATATTTACAAATTGGCTAACGTAAGTATATTTTATGGTTAAAGAAAAGCCAAGTGTAAAATAGTATGATCCCCATCAAATTAGGTTAATGTTTGTTTTACCCACATTTAGCACACTTTTCATTCATTAATTGATTCTTTTTATCATTAAAAGATGTGGACCGCCATCTTCCATAAAGACATCGGATGAAGTCTGATAGCCGAGTTTTTTATAAAAACCCTCTGCCTGTGTTTGCCCATGTAATTTCACCTGGGATATTTCCTTTTTCTTTGCGATTTCTTCCAACGTTTTAATTATTATTTTTCCAAGACCAAACTTACGGTAGGGCTCTAAGATGCAAATTCTCTCCAATTTTCCTAAACCATCAACAACTCTTAACCTACCAGTTCCGACTGGTTTTTCATTATAATAGACTAATATGTGTTCAGATAAAGCATTAAGTGTATCGTATTCATCAAATTCACTTTCTAAAGCGAAGCCTTGTTCCTCAACAAATACCTCTTTTCTGATTTGAAAGGCTACTTTTAAATCACTTTCTGTAGTTATTCTCTTTGAATCCAATGTTCTTCATCCCTTTTCTAGATTTATTCAGTAAGACAAGTCATAATATATGTATAACTTTTTTATAGTATATACGAAATTAATTTTGTTGTAAATACAACAAAAAAGTCAGGGGCTTTTTGAATGAAGGAAATACTCCGTGAAATTGGAATGATAGCAAGGGCATTGGACTCTATAAGTAATATCGAATTTAAAGAATTTGACCTAACAAAAGGGCAGTATTTGTATCTTGTTCGAATATGTGAAAATCCAGGAATCATTCAGGAAAAGTTAGCAGAGATGATTAAGGTTGACCGGACGACAGCAGCTCGGGCCATTAAAAAACTTGAAATTCAAGGGTTTATTGAAAAGAAAAATGATGAGGAAAACAAAAAAATTAAAAAGTTATATGCTACCGATAAAGGTGAGAAGGTTTATCCCTTTTTGAAAAAAGAAGGAGAGTACACCGACAAGGTTGCATTATCGGGATTTTCTTTGGAAGAGACGGAAACGATGTTTCATCTTCTTCAAAGGGTCAGAAAAAATATTGAGGTAGATTGGGAATTTGTGAAAAAGGGCAATAAAAGGGGGTATTGATACGGCTTATAAGTTATTACAGATTCATGAATGGAATGGTATTGGATAAGAATTTTATAAAGAGAGGCTCGATTCCGATTGGGAAATGAGCCTCTTTCTAATTATCCAGCTACATTTTCAGTGAACTGACTATTGTATAGCTCTGCATAGAAACCATTCTCCTTTAAAAGGTCTGAATGCGTTCCCTTCTCTATCACTTTCCCTTGATCCATAACAAGAATCAAATCTGCATCCTTAATTGTTGAGAGGCGATGGGCAATGACAAAGCTAGTTCGTCCTTCCATGAGTCGGTTCATGGCCTTTTGGATAAAGACTTCTGTCCGAGTGTCCACACTAGACGTCGCTTCATCCAATATCATGATTGGTGGATCTGCTAGAACCGCTCGGGCGATTGTCAAAAGCTGCTTTTGGCCTTGTGAGATGTTCGAAGCTTCTTCGTTTAAGATTGTCTCATAACCATCTGGCAGTGTCCGAATGAAATGGTCGGCATGTGCCGTTCGAGCAGCTGCAAAAATTTCTTCATCAGTTGCTCCATTTTTGCCATAAGCGATATTTTCTTTAATCGTACCATTAAAGAGCCAGGTATCTTGAAGTACCATTCCAAAATTCTTTCGAAGATCATTCCGTGACATATTCCGTGTATCAAGACCATCAATATTAATTTTTCCGCCATTGAGTTCATAAAATCTCATCAATAGATTTATCATAGTTGTTTTTCCAGCACCAGTCGGTCCAACAATTGCGACCGTTTGTCCAGGCAAGACATCGATGTTCATATCTTCAATTAACATTTCTTCCCCATATCCAAAGTCCACATGTTCGAAAGAGACAGCACCATTTGCCCTTTTAATATTAGCTGTGGTTTGTTCTTTCATTTCCTCTTCTTCATCTAGTAGTTCAAAAACACGCTCAGCTGCTGCCACCGTCGACTGAATAATGTTAGCGATGTTAGCCGTTTGTGTGATTGGCTGGGTGAACTGCTTTGAATATGTGATGAATGCTTGTATGTCACCAATTGAAATCGAACGTTGCGTTACTAATATTCCCCCGACAACGCTGATGAGGACATAGCTCAAATTTCCGATAAAGAACATTATGGGCATGATGATACCCGATATAAACTGGGCTTTGCTTCCCGCCTTATACAATTCTTCATTAACCGCAGTAAACTGGGCACTCGCCTTTTTTTCATATCCGAATGCTTTAACGACTTGATGGCCGGTATATATCTCTTCAATGTGACCATTTAATTGTCCGAGTTTACGCTGTTGATCGGCAAAATATTTTTGGGATCTTTTTAAAATAGGCCGGATTGCAAATATTGACAAAGGTAAGCTGACTATCGAGATTAATGTCAATAACGGGCTTATCGAAAGCATCATGATGATAATCCCCAAAATCGTTACGATTGATGTGATGAACTGCGTTAAGCTTTGCTGAAGGGTGCTACCGATTGTATCAATATCATTTGTCATTCGGCTAAGTGTTTCTCCGTTTGGACGTCCTTCAAAATATTTGAGTGGAAGTTTCTCGAGCTTTTCGTTCACATCTTGTCGAAGATCATATACCGTTTCTTGAGCAACACTTGACATAATGTATTGTTGTACATAGCTGAAAAGGCTGCTTAAAGCATAAAGTCCGGCAAGGAGTAGAAGGATCTGGCCAATTTTATCAAAGTTAATAGCTGCTCCTGGTATTCCCTGGAATTTCCCGTAAGCTCCTTCGAATAATTCTGTAATTGCATTTCCCATGATCTTTGGTCCAACAATCATAAAAATCGTACTCATGATTGCAGCGAAAAACACGGAAATCAATTTGTTGCGCCGCGGTTTTAAATAGGTTAATAGACGTTTTAGAGTTCCTTTAAAATCTTTTGCTTTTTGACCCATCATCATCATGTTACCGCCACCAGGACCATGCCCAACCTGACCGCCGCCTTGAGGTTTTTTTTGATTACTCATGCAATTTCCTCCTCTGTGAGCTGTGATAAGGCGATTTCACGGTAAATGTCGTTTGTACTAAGCAAATCTTGGTGTGTTCCCATACCTACAATGCGGCCTTCGTCCAACACGATGATTCGGTCAGCGTCCACGACCGTACTGACACGCTGTGCAACGAGTAGTACCGTCGAATTTTTCGTTTCATCTTTCAGGGCTGCGCGAAGGTTGGCATCCGTCTTGTAGTCAAGTGCAGAAAAACTATCGTCGAATATATATATATCCGGTTTTCGAATTAGTGCCCGTGCAATCGAAAGCCGTTGTTTTTGCCCTCCTGATAGGTTTGAACCGCCTTGATCGATTTCTGCCTCATAGCCGCCTTTCATGTTGCTGATAAAATCCTCCGCTTGCGCGATCCGAGCCGCATGCTCAACTTCATCTTGTGTGGCTGTTTGTTTTCCAAAGCGAATGTTTTCAGCGATAGTACCTGTAAAGAGGAAGGCCTTTTGTGGTACAAAGCCAATTTTTGAACGAACTTCATCTTGTGATGACTTACGAATATCAACACCATTGACGCGAATCGTTCCACTTGAAATATCATAGAAGCGAGGGATCAAATTGACGAGCGTCGTTTTCCCTGAACCTGTTCCACCAATTATTGCGGTGATTTCACCTGGACTAGCAGTAAAACTAATATCCGATAATGCAGGTTCTTCTGCTCCTGGGTAACTGAACGTCACATGTTCAAATTCAAGAGTACCGTGTACACGATCTGCCTTTTCTGTACCCTCATCCAGGAATGATGGTTTCATGTCAAGGACTTCGTTTATCCTTGTTGCCGACACGGCCGCTCGTGGAACCATAACGAACATCATGGATGCCATAACGAGAGCGAACATAATTTGCATAACATATTGGATAAATGCCATTAAGTCCCCGATCTGCATACCACCGTTATCAATACGAACTCCACCAAACCAAATGATACCAACAACCGTCAAGTTCATTACAAGCATCATTACAGGCATCATGAAGGCCATGATTTTATTGACTTTGATTGAGACATCCGTCAATTCCTTATTCGCTTTCTTTAGACGTTCTTTCTCTTGTGTTTCACGATTGAAGGCACGAATGACGCGAATACCAGTTAAATTTTCCCGTAATACAAGGTTCAACCGGTCTAATCGTTTTTGCACCGTTTGAAAGAGAGGGACACCTTTATATAGAATAAGCAAGATCGAGCCAATCAACAAAGGCATTGTGACAACAATGACAAGGGATAATTTTGCATCCATGGATACAGCCATGATCACTCCGCCGATTAACATGATGGGTGCACTGATAACCATACGAAGCATCATGATAACCACTTGCTGGACTTGTGTTATATCATTGGTCGTCCTTGTAATCAATGACGCCGTACCGACTTCATCAAATTCTTGTAACGAAAATTTTTCAACATGGTTAAAGACTCTCAGGCGGAGATCGCGTCCCATCCCCATTGCCGCTTTGGACGAATAATAGCTTGCGATTATGGATGCACAAGCGCCAAGTGCGGAAACCAACAGCATCAAACCACCGATTTTCCAAATATAAGGAGTGTCTCCTCGAACGACGCCTTTGTCAATAATATCGGCCATTAGTGTAGGCAGAAAGAGGTCGGACATGGACTGAATAAAAACCAGACCGATAACTGCTGAAATAATCCACTTATAAACGGATAAATTTTTCAGTATTTTTATCATTTTGTACACTCTCCCTGTTCGGTTGCTTGTGCTTCTAAAAAGTTTGTAATTTGAAGATGTGTTTCTAGCAACTCTTCAAACTGTTCTTCAGAAAGCATTTCAATGGCCATTTGAAAGACTTGGTGAATGCTTCCTTCGTGAAAATGAATCGTTTTTAATAAATCTTTTCCCTGATCTGTGATTGACAACTGAATCTCACGCCGATTGCCCTCCACATGCTCTCGATGGAGCATGCCTGCGCGAACGAGACCATCGACCGCTTGGCTCAAGGTGCTTTTTGGAAGAAATGTTTTCTCCCCGACATTTTTTTGAGTGGTCTCTTTGTAAAGGGTAATGGTCATCAAAATGGAATATTGAGGAACTGTTAATCCATTTTCTGCGGCAGTCTTTTGAACGAATCGCATTATATTTTTCTGCACGTTCCAAAATGAACGCAATAGTTGTACGGAACGCATTAATTGTTTTTCATTCTCCATTCAGCTTCACCATTCTTTCTGTTTTGAACTGTTCCATTACGAACATTTAATTTTATGAATCAATTTAATTTACAGCTATATATCGTCTTAGTCAACAAAAAAATAACTTCAACTCCCCAGTGTTTAGTCTTTGGTGCATGTATTGAAATGAGTTTTCAAGTCAGGTAAGGCTTTCGCGTGAAAACAACCCATACAAAGTGAAATTAACTTGAAAATGTGAGATGAAAAGTGTTAGGATAATATTGAGTTAGTACCAGGTAATAATACTAGATGATAACGCAAATGAGAATGTACGGGTGTTAAGTGGAAAGCGCATGTATACATATAAGAATTTTTCTTCAGTAGATACATAACAGGATTTAAGTTTGCGAGACAAACAAACAGATTAGAAAGATTGGTATTTGTGATACAGGGCCCCATTAAAACAGGGAAATGTATTAATTATTAGGTATTGGGAGGGATGATGAGACATGGATAAAAATCGTCATCTAAAGGCAGGTCTGAGTGATGAGCAGGTGCTTGAGATGTATAGAGTTATGTTGTTGGCAAGACGAATTGATGAACGTATGTGGCTGTTGAACAGATCTGGAAAAATTCCATTTGTCGTTTCTTGTCAAGGGCAAGAAGCAGCTCAAGTGGGGGCTGCATTTGCATTGAATCGTGAAAAGGATTATGTACTTCCTTATTATCGGGATCTCGGAGTGGTGCTCGCGTTTGGGATGACCGCCAGGGATTTAATGTTATCCAGTTTTGCCAAAGCAGAAGATCCTAATTCAGGCGGGCGTCAAATGCCTGGACATTTTGGGCAAAAAAAGAATCGCATCGTGACGGGATCTTCGCCAGTTACCACTCAAGTGCCACATGCAGTGGGGATTGCGCTCGCTGCCAAAATGGAAGGAAAAGATATTGTTTCATTCGTTACATTCGGAGAGGGTTCATCAAACCAAGGTGACTTCCATGAAGGAGCGAATTTTGCAGGTGTACATAAACTTCCGGTTATCTTGATGTGCGAGAATAATCAGTATGCCATTTCCGTCCCTATTGAAAAGCAATTGGCTTGCGGAAAAGTGTCCGACAGGGCCATTGGTTATGGAATGCCAGGGGTGACGGTTGATGGAAATGATCCGATCGAAGTATACCGGGTGGTGAAAGAAGCGGCTGAGAGAGGAAGGCGCGGTGAAGGCCCAAGCTTAATCGAAACGGTTTCATACAGGCTTACACCACACTCAAGCGATGATGATGATAGTCAATACAGGTCGCCTGATGAAGTATCGGAGGCAAAAAAAATAGATTCGATCATTACTTTTGGCGCCTATTTAAAAGCAACAGGAATAATGGATGATCTCATGGAGAAACAAATGAATGAGGAAATAATGAAAGTTGTGAACGAAGCGACGGATTATGCGGAAAATGCTCCATTTGCAAATGAAGACACGCTCTCAAAATATGTTTACGCAGAAAGGTAAGGAGGAAAGAAAATGGCAGTGATATCTTATATAGATGCGGTGATAATGGCGATGCGGGAAGAAATGGAACGTGATCCCCGTGTATTTGTATTAGGTGAGGACGTAGGGATAAAAGGCGGCGTTTTTAAAGCGACTTCAGGGTTATACGAACAATTCGGTGAACAGCGTGTCATTGATACACCGCTTGCTGAATCCGCAATCGCAGGAGTTGGCATCGGCGCGGCCATGTATGGAATGAGGCCGATTGCGGAAATGCAGTTCGCTGATTTTATCATGCCTGCAATCAACCAAATCATTTCAGAAGCTGCAAAAATCCGTTATCGCTCCAATAATGACTGGCATTGCCCTATCGTCATCAGAGCTCCATATGGTGGGGGCGTACATGGGGCGTTATACCATTCACAATCCGTTGAAGCCATTTTTGCCAATCAACCGGGACTTAAAATTGTCATGCCCTCTACACCCTATGACGTGAAAGGTTTATTGAAAGCAGCCATTCGTGATGATGACCCGGTCCTCTTCTTTGAACATAAGCGAGCCTATCGCCTAATTAAAGAAGAAGTGCCGAATGATGATTATGTTTTACCCATTGGTAAAGCGGATATAAAACGTGAAGGCGAGGACGTTACAGTGATTACTTACGGCCTTTGTGTTCATTTTGCGCTTCAGGCAGCTGAAAAGCTGGCCAGTGATGGCATATCTGTTCATATACTTGATTTACGAACCGTTTATCCATTAGATCAAGAAGCCATTATGGAAGCTGCATCTAAAACGGGAAAAGTTCTATTGATTACTGAAGATAATAAGGAAGGGAGCATCATTAGTGAAGTATCGGCGATCATTGCAGAAAACTGCCTTTTCGATCTTGATGCCCCAATCATGAGACTCGCGGGTCCGGATGTTCCAGCAATGCCATATTCACCATCATTAGAGAAATCATTCATGGTGAATCCAGAAAAAGTGGAAAAGGCACTGCGTGACCTGGCTGCCTATTAAATGATCGGCATGGAGGAACGAACCTTGCGCATCCGTTTAAATTGTTGTTTATATTGGGAGTGATCTTAAAATAAACTTAAGTCTAGCAACTATAAAAAAGGTTGCCAGGCTTTTTTTTGCGCTAAATAAATCATTTATAGTGAAAAAAAAACCCATTGGATTATGATAGAGAGGGCATATAAAACTCAGTGATTTTCAGGGAATTTTCAATTGTAAATATATATTGAATAAATTGCGTGGTATTATATGGTAAAGTGTTCTAGGTAAAGGGGAAATGTCGATTGTCACGTGAAAATTCAATATATTAGCAATAAAGATTGTGAATTTTTAAATGTTGAACGCAATACAGTGATTGGCAAACATTGAAAGTAGCAAGGGGGAACATCATGCTTCGATTATACGGGGCTTTAATCGGCCTTAGTTTGATATGGGGTTTATCGTTTGTTTTTATGAAGTGGCTGCTATCGCCTGCGGGCATTTGGGGGATTGTATTTCTCCGCTGTTTGGCGGGTGCTGTTGTTCTGCTTCCCATTTTATGGTGGAAGCGCAGGGAAATCAACTGGAAATTGCCGTGGAAAGCACTGGTCGTTGTCGGAACCTTCAATTGCGGATTAGCATGGGGATTAATACCTTTAAGTGAAACAGAGATTAACAGCAGCACGGCATCGATTCTAAATGCAACCACTCCGATCTGGACGGGGATCATCGGATTTATCATTTTTTCATACGTACTAACAGCCCGACAATGGATGGGCATTTTAATTGGCTTCTTCGGAATTCTAGTATTGATGGATTTTCAAATCGGTCAGCTTTTCGGAAAGGAATTCATCGGGATTGGGACAATGCTGCTAGCGTCCATCTGTTATGGTTTTGCCGGTCATTTTACGAAAAGATTTCTTTCCAGTACCAGCATATTGGTCATTACGACGTTTACGCTTCTCACGGGTGCCGTTATCGGTTTGATCGGGATGCTAATAACAGAGCCGATAAAGCCAGTGATGTTGATGGAACCGCTGACGATTTTCGCCATAGTCGGTCTTGGGTGCTTTGGCTCTGGGGTCGGCCAGCTGATCTATTTCTACATCAATAAAAATGGCAGCCCTGAGTTAGCCGCATCTGTTACATACCTTATTCCTGCAACCGCTATGGTTTGGGGTTATGTCCTGCTGGGAGAAGCGATTAATCCCAATGTAATTATTGGCCTGCTGATTATTTTCGCAGGAGTTTATCTTTCCTCTAAGAAGTCAAAAGAAAATGATGGCACAAACTCTTCATCCGGAAAACAAGCGGATTTGCATCACGTAAAATAAGTAACCAAAACGAAAAAGCCCTCACCTAAAGATTTTGTTTTATGGTGGGGGCTTTCGTATGGTAACACATTAAAATTTTCACTTCATTTTTGCCAAAGAATTGCTTGATTTTCTTTGCCGCTATTTATAGCTATAGACATTAACACAAATACTGAATGGTCTTTACTTAAGGAAAATTGACAGTGGTGTTTTTTCGTCTGAAATTATTTTGATTTCAAGATATATTAATTTGAGATAATGTTGTTGACAGTGAATGGCATTCATGATAAATTATCTTTAAGTTAAGATATATTAATTCAAGATAAAAAGTAGCATGTAAAACCTTATCAAACCCCTTTAATGAATAGCCACTCTTATTGAAGGAAAAATATAGGGGATTAATGAAAAAGCTGAACATCCAAAAATTGATTCGTTTTAATGGGAGGAATAGTTTATGAATGGATTAAAAGGTATACACCACGTAACGGCCATAACAAGTAGTGCAGAAAAGAATTATGAATTTTTCACAAATATATTAGGCATGCGTTTAGTCAAGAAAACAGTCAACCAAGATGATATCCAAACTTATCACCTGTTTTTTGCCGACGATGTTGGCGGTGCGGGTACTGACATGACATTCTTCGATTTTCCTGGTATTCCTAAAGGAGAGCATGGGACTAATGAGATTTCCAAAACATCCTTCCGTGTACCGACTGATGCGGCATTGGAGTATTGGGTTAAACGCTTTGACCGTTTAGAGGTAAAGAATACAGGAATCCAAGAACAGTTTGGCAAAAAGATCATTTCTTTTGTGGATTTTGATGATCAGCAATATCAATTGATTTCAGATGAAAATAATGAAGGGGTTGCAGCTGGAATCCCTTGGCAAAAAGGGCCGATTCCTCTGGAATACGCTATTACAGGATTAGGACCAATTTTCATTCGGATCGCCAATTTCGATTACTTTAAAGAAATGATGGAAAAAGTCCTATTATTCAAAGAAATAGACAAGGAAGGATCATTTCACCTATTTGAGGTAGGGGAAGGGGGGAATGGTGCTCAAGTTATCGTCGAGCATAATTCGATCCTCCCTCAGGCACGGCAGGGTTTTGGGACTGTTCACCATACAGCCTTCCGTGTTGAAGACCGTTCAGTTCTGGAAGAATGGATCAAACGAATGGAAAGCTTCCAATTTCATACGTCCGGTTATGTTGATCGTCATTTCTTTGAGTCGCTTTACGTAAGAGTGGCGCCGCAAATTTTATTCGAGTTTGCCACGGATGGTCCTGGATTTATGGGGGATGAGCCGTATGAAACGCTTGGGGAAAAATTATCTTTACCACCGTTCTTAGAATCAAAGAGGGAGCAAATCGAAAAGTTGGTCCGTCCCATTGATACAGTAAGAAGCACCAAAGAATTCATTAAAGAATAATTGACAATCTTTAGCGAATGATATGTTGGTTTATGCCCATACTAAATCAGGTAGAAAATAAAAAATGGAATAATCATTTGAAATAGAAAAAATGCTCTGGAGGAATGACTTATGACAAAAGATTTTTACACGGCCATTAAAGAGAGACGTTCATTTTATGGAATCAATAAAGAGGTCGGAGTATCCGATGAGAAAATTAAAGAAATAGTAGAATTTGCGGTAAAACATACGCCATCGGCTTTTAATTCCCAATCCTCACGCCTTGTTGTTTTGACAGGATCGGCACATGATAAATTATGGGATATTACGACGCAGGCATTAAAGAAAGCGGTTGGTGAGGGAGATTTCTCTGGCACTCAACAAAAAATGGATTCATTTAAAGCGGGATATGGGTCAATATTATTCTTTGAAGATGAATCTGTTGTGAAATCACTTCAAGAACAATTTGCAACGTATGCAGATAACTTCCCAATCTGGTCACAACAAACATCAGGCATGCATCAATTAGTTGTTTGGACGGCACTTGAAGCAGAAGGATTGGGAGCAACTTTACAGCATTATAATCCTCTAATTGATGATGAAGTGAAAAAAGAATGGAGTGTTCCAAGCAATTGGAAATTGATTGCGCAAATGCCATTTGGAAATCCAACAGCTCAACCGGGTGATAAAGAATTCAAACCACTTGAGGATCGTATAAAATTTTATAAATAAAGTGGACTGATAAGAGCAACCTTGTAAAGAGCCAATTCTAATTGGCTCTTTTTTGTTTATTGCCCTGTGTGGAAAGTGACTATACCTTATGTAAAAGCTTTATAAGTAATAGTTCTGCTTGTTATTCAATTCTTTAAAAATGATAGCTATTCCTTGGTCCAATTTTTGTATATTTGTATTGGACACGTTTAATTTTAATATTTTTTCCTGGTGAAAGCCATCTAAATAATTTTGACCCATCGTCTCTACCAGTACTTGTTGATTCTGTAAGTTTTTGATGAGGTGAGTACTATTTAAACGATGAGGCAGTACGATATGAGCGTTCATACATATGGATGGTGGGCGATAAAAGCCTGAAGCAGAGTGCTTTTCTAGAGCATCATATAGCAAGTTTGCTCGCAATAAATAGGAAAGACGCACTTTGTTTCTATGGTGTTTAAACATACCGCTTTTTATGTAGATTTCCAAGGCTGCTTGTGAAATCATGGAACTATCAATATCAGCTGTTCTTTTATATAGTTGGAAGCTGTCCGTTAATGGTTTAGGCAATACGGCAACACCTATGCGTAATCCCGGAAACATTATTTTAGAGAAGCTTTTTAAATAAATGACCATGTTATGGGTATCCTCGGAAAAAATAGGGTCCACCTTCATATTTTCTTCGAAATCTGCTAAATAATCATCTTCTACAATATAGACACCATACTTTACTGCAAGTTTTAGTATCTCCTCTCTTTCCATTTTAGAGTAAGATGTCCCTAACGGATTATGAAAACGAGGCATCGTATAAAAGAATTTAATTTCCTGATCACTAAAAATCCGTTCTAATTCCTCTAAATCAATACCTTCTGCTGTTCGTTGGATTCCTAGCACGGGAATCTTGTACGCTTTCAATTGCTCCACAAATAGATGATAACTAGGCTGCTCAACAAGTATATGGGTACGTTCATTTGGAAAGGGGATGAACGTTAATAAGGAAAGTGCTTGCTGCACGCCAGAAGTAATGAAAATCTGTTCTTCTTTTGCGAAAACCTGATACTGCTCTAATTGTTTTTGTATCACTTTAATTAAAGAGGGCAGTCCTTTAGGAGTGCCATAGATAAACAATTCTTGCTGATAGGTATCGATGGCTTTGTTGATACAATGTTGAAAGTCATGATACGGAAATTGATGCCAAGCAGGAGCGGAGGTAAAAAAGTCGATTTCCATTGTTGGTTCGCTTTTACCATCAAATTCTTTTTGGACGACATAATATCCACTTTTAGGAACCGCGTAGATTAAATGCCTCTTTTCCAATTCTTGCAGTGCTTTCAAGACTGTACTTTTACTACATTGATGTTGGTCGCTTAATTGACGAATAGATGGGAGTTTAAAGCCCGCTTTGAGCCGTCCATTCTGGATGAGAGATTCAAATTCATTAAACAAGGCTATGTATTTTAGCATGAATACCTCCTAAAACTGTACCGTTACAGATGCTTCTTATTTGTATTGTATCGTAGTGGAACTTTTAATACGATACTAACAACCGGCCGGGTGTTGAAAAGGAGGAGTTACTAAATATGCCAGAAAATAAAAAAGCCTATTTTGCGGCGATACTATATGCCATTATTATTGGATTTTCATTTATCTTTACAAAAATATCATTAATGGAAGCTAGTCCGTTAGATACATTGGCACATCGATTTACGATGGCTTTTTTGATCGCCATAATTTTTAAGCTATATAGGAGGACATCAGTGAAAATAAGTGCAAAGGATACTTTGAAAATTCTTCCGTTGGTGTTCCTTTATCCAATTTTATTCTTTACATTTCAAGTGTTTGGTCTCTTGTATACCTCATCTTCAGAAGCGGGTATTATCCAAGCTACCATACCAATTTTTACGTTATTATCAGCTTCATTATTTTTGAAAGAATACGCTGGTAGAGGTCAGAAATTCTTTCTTTATTTATCTGTGATGGGGGTTATCTTTATCTTTGTCATGAATGACTTGCAACTTGCGGATCACAGTTTGAAAGGAACGATCCTGATCTTATTATCCTCGATTGCTGCCGCTCTCTATAATGTGGTGGCGAGGAAGGTAACAAAGCAATATTCACTATTTACGTTAACTTATGTGATGACGTTCTTTGGTTTTGTGACTTTTAATAGTATGGCCGTCATCAACCATATAATTAACCAATCTATTAGTAGCTTTTTATTACCCTTCACAAGTAATGCATTCCTCATTTCAATCGTATATCTTGGGGTATTATCATCACTGCTTACTGCTTTTTTATCAAACTATTCATTATCTATATTACCAGCATCTAAAATGAGCGTTTTTAGTAATTTAGCGACATTGATTACGATAATAGCAGGGGTGATTTTCTTACATGAATCGATTCATTATTATCATGTAATAGGTGCAATGATTATTCTTGCTGGGGTAATCGGCACGAATTATTTTGGTGGAATTCAATCAAAGCATAATAGTAAGACTTTTGCCGATCCATTGCTGAAAAGGGAGGTAAAGTGAATGAATAAATATGTGTTGTTACTCTTGATTAGTGGTATATGGGGATCTCAATTCTTCTTTATTGCATTAGTCATAGATAATGTTGGGGTTATTACATTGTCAGCCATCAAAGCATGTATCGGCGGTATCTGTTTACTCTTCTTTGGTTTTTTTTTATCAAAAGAAGAGCGAAGAGTACCCAGGAGTTATTATAAATGGTATATAATCATTGCTTTTTTCGAGGTTATACTGCCATTCGTGTTTATTGCACAAGGCCAGAAATCGGTGCCTAGCAGTATCGCAGCGGTGCTGATTGGAATGGTTCCCGTCTTTACCATCCTCTTTTTACTAGCATTTTTCAAAAGAAAAAGCACAAGGCCGGAGATTACAAGTATTCTATTCGGATTTGCAGGTATTGTCTTCCTTTCCTGGCCAACACAAGGAATCCAAGACCTTTCTAACAGTATTCAGGGGAACATCCTATTGATATTGGCTGCCATGAGTTTTGGATTATCATTGATTTTCATGGAGAAATTAAACGAGGGATCTTCCGTTATTCATATGAGAAATGTATTACTGATTGCCAGTGCATTGCTCATACCCATGTCCCTTTTGTTTGAGCAATCTTTCAAATTGGATTTAGCACGATCTCAAACTATCTACTTAGCGATTTTAGGCATTTTCCATGCAGGTGTTGTTTATGCATTATTTAATAGGCTGATTCGGCAAGAAGGCGCATTATTTACTTCATATAGTAATTATATAGTGCCTGTCATAGGAATGATTTTAGGCTTTTTCTTTTTACATGAAGCGTTGTCTATTCATCAGTTGATTGGAATGGGAATAGTTATGACGTCATTAGTTTTTTTAGACGGAAAAATAATAACCAAGTTGATAAGAAAGTAGTATTTTATTATATGTACTCTGGTCCGTTATCTTTAATTGTACTAATAAACGCAGTAAGTTTAGAACTCGTATATTTAACGAAACCAAATTGAGAAAAGGGGAGCAGGTTTTTTGTAAGATCATTTTTTGTTTTTTGATCCGCAAATGATTTATATAGTGGAAGAAGCATCTGCTGAGGTCCATGCAGATGCTTCTTCCACTAAAAGGGCTAACTGAATTATAGGCGTAATAAATGCTTATATTTTTATTTTTTCTGCATTAGATAGTGAAGTATTTTTCTCCATCTTCATTATAATAAATCCACTCCAGGCAAACATTAAGGAGGCAATGTAAAAGATGCTGCCAATCGTTAAAAAGTCGACTAAATATCCGGTTGCAATCACCGCTGCTGCAGCACCGATGGATGTCCAAACATGGTAGTTTCCAATTTCCTCACCCGCTGTTTTCTTCGTAACATACCTTGCAAGTACGGTTTTTTCAGTGTTTTTTTGCACTGCCCCAAGTACCCCCATAATGATTTGCAGGAGATAGACATGCCAAATTTCATATGCGAGAGGAAAGGCAAGAAGGATTAATGCCATCCCCCATGAATAGATAAGGAGAAATGCTTTGTCACCGGCTTTGTCAGTGAATTTTCCGATTAAAGGATAACTAACTGCTGCAGTCAGTGAGAATATTCCATATGCCCACCCGAATTGTGAATAACTTGTACCTACATTTTTGATCAGCAAAATATAAAAAGGGAAAATCATGCTGGCAGCCATTCCAACAGTGCCTTGGTAAAAAACAAACCGTTTATAATTCATGGATGATACTCCTCATAGAAAAGATTCATGAAGCGATTATCAGGATCATACTTCTTCTTTAATCGAAAGAATTCCTCAGTATGCGGATAAGCTTCATATAATTGGGTCTTGGTTGGATACCCATAATAGGGCAAATAGTAGCTTCCGTTATGGTCAAGCGTCACATTAATCATATTACGGATGACCCTTCCCGTATTTTCCTTACTATCGTTATCTGTCCCTTGATTGATGAGCATCACAAGAGCGAACATATCATCCTTGGCATAGGACATGAGTGATTCATCATTATGTTCCACATAACGAATTGTAATATTTAATAAATTAAAATCTTTCTCATCAGATAAGGTATTTCTTAAATCATCGATATAATCTGCAAATTGATCAATCGGAACGAAGTATTCTTGCAGCACTTCAGTTTTGGTGGGGTTGCTGTAATCCATAAAGGCTGAGTCCGACCGCATCACATTATTCCTCGAAACCAAGTTGCCAGCAATATTGGCCGTGTAGGCTTTTTGAGTTTCCCAAAACCTTTTTTTACCCCAGTCATTAAATCGTGATAGGCCAAGAAAGAATTTAGGCACGGCAATGATCGTTTCCCGTTTGAGAGTATTGTAGTCAGATAGCTGTGTTTGGTCATTTGCCTTATAATAGTCCGTTACATACATTTCATCCAAATAGGAGCCAGGAGCAACCGATATTCTCGCAAGATGCATTTTAACATCATCGTTATTGAGAACTTCTCTTTTAAAGTACGACGTATATTCATCATAATGGAGTGATTTAGTTTTAATGTTATAAAGTTCGTCATCGGTAAGGTGGAGTGTTACATCAAGTATTACGCCAAACAAACCATACCCGCCAATAACCGAATGGAAGAGCTCCGAATTTTCTTCGCGGCTCACTGTTAGGATTTGTCCTTTTGCGTTAAGCAATCTAAAAGAATCCACGGTTTCTATCAAGGCATGATGACGGATATCGCGGCCATGGACATTAACGCTCAAAGAACCGCCGATGGTAAAAATATTTTGAGATTGACTTACCTTCAGTGCAAGTCCATATGGGTTGATATATTCCTGGAGAGCAGCCCAGGTTGCCCCGCTTTGGACCGTGATGCGTTTTTCTTTTACATCCAAATCAAGTATTTTATCATAGTGCTTCATATCGAGCAGGATCCCATTTGGATATAATGTCTGCCCTCCTTGGCTATGCTGCATTCCGGCAATGGAAATGGGATCATCGTTTTTTTCGGCATCCATAACGACCTTTTTGATTTCTTCTTCACTATCTTCCGCCTTAATCGTTTTCATTTTAACCGGCATCAGCCGGCTGATATCTTTGGCAATAGGGTGGTCAAGCCTGAAATTAAAAGCCTGCAGCGATAATCCAAATAATAGTGCATATAGGATGATAAATAAAAATCGTTTCATGATATCTGGCTTTCGACTCCTTGTTTAATATGTCTGACACTCAATTGAAAATAATGAAAAAGTATGAACTTTATAGATTAATGGAGTTACCCTGACCATTCAGTGAGATTGGGGTTAATATTGAATTAATGTCAGATTTTTTGAAAATGAATCTTTTGATTTAAGGTATTAGTTCTTAGTTTTCAGCCCGTTAATGATTGTTTTGGTTAGCGGTATGGATAGTGATTCCAAGCTTTGTTCTGAGTTGTTTAATCCCCAATGATAGATGATTCCCATTAGGCTTTGGGTGATTAGTTGTGAAACTTCGTTAACTGATTGGTCAGTGCCAATGTCGTTTTGTTCTTTCGCCTCTTCAATTAATGAACGAATAATTAGGAAGAGTGAGCGATTTGAATTTGAAAAGTAAGTATGTTCTTTCGAATCTAAAGCGGAACTGTAAATCACTTTCATTAAATCTTTGCCCATTTCTTCTTCCAGAAAACGCATCAATTTGCGTATGAAAATAAATAATTTCTCGGTAGCGTCCATATCGACTGGGAACGAACGGAAGACTTCACGATAGTAATCATCAACTTCTATGAATCTCACTAAAAAAATATCCGATTTTGCTGAAAAGTGTTGGTAAAATGACCCTTTTGATGTACCGCTTTTTTTCACGATTTCGTCAACGGTGACTTTATCATAACCTTTTTCGCTAAATAGCTTTAAAGATATTTTTAATATTTTTTCACGAGTCTTTTCTCCCCTAAGCTGTTTCTTTCTAGGCTCAATCATAAAAAACCTCCAAATGATAATTGACAGAATATTCCTGAATAGTTTAATATCAGACTACAGTCTAGTTAATTGATTGGTGGTCTATTTAATCTAACTTAGATCATCAATAATCACAACGCTTTCTTAATCACATTTTGCATTTTTAGAAAGCGCTTACAAAGTTTTGGGATCAAGTATGGAGGAGGTTAGTTCAGTTTAAATTAGGAGGTTTTACAAGTGGAAGAATCAGGTGAAAAGGTTGGTTGGATTTTCTGAAGCTTCTTATACTATTGGTTACTGTCATGTAGAAAGACTAAGTACTCCTTAGCATGAGCATATGGAATATATTTATAAAATTTGGATGCAGTATATGTAAATGGAGGGGGTATCAGAATAAACTTAAAGCCTAGGAATGTAACATAGTATTGGGATGCAGGAAAGTGATGTGCGTTAAACGGATTATTTTGGGAAATAGTAGCAAGAAAAGGGAGGGAATTATCATGAATCATTCCAGTGGTGAGATAGAGAAAAGAACGATCAGTAAAACGATGAAACGCATTCTTCCATTTATCTTGCTCCTTTATATCATTGCTTACTTGGACAGGGTCAATTTAGGCTATGCTGCTTTACAAATGAACGCAGAATTAGCTTTATCCGCTGAAGTTTTTGGATTGCTTTCCGGCATTTTTTTTATAGGCTATTTCTTCTTTGAAGTTCCTAGCAACATGATCATGCATAAAGTGGGAGCTCGGATATGGATTGCCCGCATCATGATTTCGTGGGGACTCGTGGTAATATTAACAGGTTTTGCGCAAACAACGATGCATTTATATATTCTCCGTTTTTTATTAGGTGTTGCCGAAGCTGGTTTTTTTCCTGGTATAATTTTGTATTTAACTTATTGGTTCAGGGCCCGCGAGAGGGGACGGGCAACAGCAGCCCTGCTTTTAGCCTTACCGATTGGCGGATTGATAGGTGCGCCTGTGTCGACGTGGATACTTGACAATATTTCCTGGTTCGGTATGGCCGGCTGGAGGTGGATGTTCATCCTTGAAGGCATTCCGGCCATTATTATCGGTGTTGTTGTTGTTTTCTATTTAACTAATAGACCGACTAACGCTAAATGGTTATCTAAGGAAGAAAGTGATTGGTTAGAAGGGGAATTGAGTGCGGAAAGAAAAGTTAGCTCAAAAGTAAATAAGGTCACAAAGCTTGCTATGCTGAAAGATGCGAAAATTTGGAAGCTGGCCCTATTTTATTTCGCGGGGTACACATCCATCTATGGATTGTCATTCTGGATGCCCACCATCATTAAATCTTTATCGGAAAATGCAACAACCAATTTAGAAATAGGCTGGTTAGCGATGATTCCATCGTTAGTAGGCATACCTGCCATTATGTTTGTGGGCTGGAATTCAGATCGGACCAATGAACATAAATCACACTTGCTCGTTTGCCTCATGATAGCAGTTGTCGGTTTTATCGGGTGCGGCTTTTCAGATAGTGTTTTTATGATGGTGCTTATGTTAACGATTACATCATTCGGTTTATACGGGTTTAGTGGATGTTTCTTCGCCTATATGACATTTTTCTTCTCTGAGTCCACTGCACCAGTTGGAATAGCCATCGTCAATTCATTTGCGGCTTTAGGCGGTTTTGTAGGACCGATGATTCTCGGAACTGTTGCATTTACTCAAGGTATGTTTATTTTATCTGGATTACTTGTAATAGGAGTCATCACTCTATTAACATTAAAATTGACAGATGCTTCAGCGGAAAACATCGTAAAAGAAGTTGAAGTCATTATTAATCGATAATAAAGGTTCTATATGTATTGAAGATTAAAAGTGACTAAAAAAGAAACATCATTGGAAATCTTAAAAGTTCCTATGATGTTTCTTTTTATATTTTTCATATGGCTACTTCCCGAGTAGATAAAAATAACGGTTGAGCATATCAAAAATTTAATCTTAATCGCAGGTTCTGTCCAATAAGACTTGTTTGTAGTTTTCGGCGGGATTAGAATGAGATGAGATACAAGTGCATTCGAAAAGACCAGGCATTCCTTTTCTCTTCAAGTTGTGCCTTTATATTTATTTTCATTACACGAATATCAGCAGAAATGAGGTGATGATGTGGAAATTCATTTGGTGGCAAAAGATGAGATTGAGGCTCAAGGAATTCGTTGGATAGTCGAGTCCCACCTAACGGGAGTTAGACTGATCTTATGGAAAACGATTGAAGAATTTGAAAAGGGCATCCGCAATCAGCAACCGGAATTCGTTATTTTGGATATGGATATTTGGACGGATGAAAGTGAGGCGATGGGTGTTTCATTAAAGCGAAGGGGAATTCGATGGTTAGGGATTTCATCTGAGCGAATTTTTCAAACGGCTTATCGAGCCTTACGTTTCCGTGCTGAAGATGTATTATTCCGTCCTTTTTCTTCGGCGGATTTGGTAAAACATATCCAACAATTGCGTTTTCAATTGAGAAATGGTCCAAATCTTCTCTCGTCAAACACCATGGATGATGAGAATGCTCTGGATATTGGGTATCCTGATTTCTTCTTGACGGACCGGAGGCATGAAAGTCGAATAACCATGGTCGCTTTTTTGACACCTGATAACAAGACCCTGCCATTAGTTTATGATGAATTGCAACGATATTCTTTTACTGGAAAAAATCAAATCTTCGCTTTATCGGATTTTATTTTATGTGTCCAGGAAACAAAGGAAGTTGAAGTTTATAAGGAAGAGTATCAAGCTTTTCTTGCCCACTGGAAAGAAAGAATGGATGAGCCCCTTGCTATCATTATAAAAGCGGCATCTTCAGATGAGTCTTTAAAAAGGATGTATCAGCAAACACGTGAGTTTACGAGACAAATCTTTTTTGATGGATATGATATCATTTTAGCCGAAAGTCAACAAACTTCACCTCAAGAGATGGATCCATTCCTCACGCCTCTTGAACAAAGACTTTGGATAGAAATGCTCGAACGACGGGATGCAAAAGCCATCAGGAACTGGATTGAACGTGAATTCCTTACCTTTGAACGACCATACCCCGACCCGGAAATCATTCGTATCCGCCTTACAAGCGTACTCGCGCAGATTCGTAGGCATATGAAATCATACAACTTGCAAAATGCTTCCCTAGAAGCAATTTACTATGATGTATTTCAGCAAATTGTACATAAACCCGTCATTCATCAAATAGTAAAAGAGCTGCATGCGTTCACGACGCATATGCTTATGCAGGATCATGGACAGTTACAGGAAGGGGCACGCACAATTAGTGAAAAGGCAAGAGAGCTGATCGAGTCCAACTATTGGGACGCCCAGTGGAATCTAGCGAGTTGTGCAGAGACTCTGCGTATCAATAAAAGCACACTCAGCCGACGTTTTGCGGCTGAATCAGGCGAGTCTTTTCGAACTACGCTCCATCAAGTTCGAATTAGGGAAGCTAAACGTTTATTAAAGGAAACGGATATATCATTGGAGGAAATCTCACAATTGGCTGGCTATTCACATCAAACTTATTTTAATGCCAAATTCAAATTGCTTGAATCTTGTACACCATCAGCATATCGGTCTGGATTATAAAAAAGGACGATTCAATAAATGAATCGTCCTTTTTTATTTATTTCATAACAATGTAATTATTGAAATTATTCATAAAAAAATAAAGTTAACGACAAATCTTTAAAATAAATTATAAAATAATCATCAAACTATAATAAATTATTCTGAATTTTTCTTATAGAATGAATATATAACAAAACAAGGGGGAAATGAAAATGAACACGATTACAAACAAGGTTATCCGTTATACAGGAACAGAATTGCATACTAAAGGATGGCAACAAGAAGCAGTGCTTAGAATGCTGATGAATAATTTGGATCCTGAAGTTGCTGAACGTCCAGAAGATTTGGTGGTATACGGAGGGATTGGGAAAGCAGCTCGTAACTGGGAATGCTTTGATGCAATCGTCAAATCACTAAAAGAGCTTGAAGAAGATGAAACTTTACTTGTCCAATCAGGGAAACCGGTGGCAATTTTTAAAACGCATTCTGATGCACCACGTGTCCTGCTTGCAAATTCAAATATCGTCCCTGCATACGCGAACTGGGAAACATTCCATGAACTTGATAAAAAGGGATTGATGATGTATGGGCAAATGACAGCAGGCAGCTGGATATATATCGGATCTCAAGGGATCGTACAAGGTACATACGAGACCTTTGCCGAGCTTGCAAAACAACATTTCAATAACTCGTTAAAAGGCACCATAACTTTAACGGCAGGTTTAGGCGGAATGGGAGGGGCACAGCCGCTAGCAGTTACGATGAACGGTGGTGTCTGTATCGGGATCGATGTAGATGAGACAAGAATTGACAGGAGGATTGAGACTCGTTATACCGATGTGAAAACGGATTCATTGGATGAAGCCATTCGTTTAGCCAATGAAGCTAAACTTGCAGGTAAAGCATTATCGATTGGTTTGATTGGGAATGCTTCAGATATTCTTCCGGAAATGATCGCAAGGAACTTCATTCCTGATGTCTTGACGGATCAGACTTCGGCCCATGATCCGCTAAATGGATATACTCCTTCAGGCCTGTCAATGGTGGAGGCTGCAGAATTACGGAATGCAAATCCAGAAGAGTATATTAAACTCTCTAAAGCTTCAATGGCCAAACATGTAAGAGCGATGCTTGAAATGATGGAAAAAGGAGCTGTGACGTTTGATTATGGCAACAATATCCGTCAAGTTGCGAAAGATGAAGGGGTAGAGAATGCTTTTGACTTCCCGGGCTTCGTTCCAGCTTATATCCGTCCACAATTCTGTGAAGGTAAAGGTCCTTTCCGCTGGGTGGCTTTATCTGGTGATCCAGAAGATATTTATAAAACAGATCAAGCCATTTTACGTGAATTCGCTGATAATGAACATTTATGTAACTGGATTAGAATGGCTCAGGAAAAAATTCAGTTCCAAGGTCTGCCTTCCCGCATCTGCTGGCTTGGTTATGGGGAGCGCGCCCGTTTTGGTAAAATTCTCAATGATATGGTTGCAAGCGGTGAATTGAAGGCCCCGATCGTTATTGGCCGTGACCATTTGGATTCTGGCTCTGTCGCTTCGCCGAATCGTGAAACGGAAGCCATGAAGGATGGTTCCGATGTAGTGGCCGACTGGCCGATCTTAAATGCAATGGTGAATGCAGTGGGCGGTGCAACCTGGGTTTCCGTACATCATGGCGGTGGCGTAGGAATGGGTTACTCCATGCATGCAGGCGTTGTAATTGTGGCAGACGGAACAAAAGAAGCAGCGGCAAGGATTGAGAGAGTTTTGACAACGGACCCTGGGATGGGTGTAGTGCGTCATGTTGACGCAGGGTATGAACTGGCAGAGGAAACAGCCCGTGAAAGAGGTATTAATATCCCGATGCTTGATAAAGGAATTGATAAACAATGACAAAACCAATTTGGATAAAACATGCCGCTCAACTTGCAACGCTTACCTCTGATAAGAAAGGTCCTCGTTCCAAAGAGGCAATGTCAGAGCTTGGGTTGATTGAAGATGGAAGTATATGGATGGAATCTGGTTTGATCCAAGCGATCGGTACGACCAAAGAATTGGAAGAACTCTATGCAGATAGAATGCATGAAGCTGAAGTCTTTGATGCAACTGGACATTTGGTGACACCTGGGTTAGTTGATCCACATACGCATGTTGTATATGGCGGGAGTCGGGAACGTGAATTTGAAATGCGTCTTGAAGGCGCAACATATATGGACATTATGAACGCAGGTGGGGGCATTCATGCTACCACCCGAATGACAAGAGAAGCAAGTGAAGAAGAATTGATGGAGCAAACCATGCGACGACTTGATTCGTTTCTCGCTCATGGCGTGACTACAGTAGAAGGTAAAAGCGGCTATGGAATGAATTTGGAAACCGAATTAAAGCAGTTGCGGGTGATGAAGAAGCTACAGGAAGAGCATCCGATTGATCTAGTCCCAACTTTTATGGGAGCCCATGCGGTTCCAAAGGATTATAAAGGCCGCGAGGATGAATTTGTCGATCATCTGATTAATGATATGCTTCCAATCGTCTCTGAAGAAAAGCTTGCAGAATTCAATGATGTCTTTTGTGAAAAGGGGGTTTTTACCCCTGAACAATCAGAGCGGATTTTAAAGGCGGGGAAAAAGTACGGCTTGATCCCTAAAATTCATGCTGATGAAATTGAGCCTTACGGTGGAGCTGAATTAGCTGCGAAGATCGGAGCCATTTCAGCTGAGCATTTGTTAAAAGCTTCCGATGAGGGGATAACTGCCATGGCGAAGTCAGGCACCATTGCCTGCTTGCTTCCAGCCACTGCCTTGTATTTACGAGAAGAAGCGGCCCCTGGACGACGAATGGTTGATGAAGGTGTGGCTGTTGCCATTTCAACCGATTGCAATCCCGGATCTTCACCGACGACATCCATGCCGCTTGTCATGAATCTGGCATGCATTTCGATGCGGCTTACCCCTGCAGAAGCTCTGACGGCGGCGACATACAATGCTGCTTGTGCAATCAACAGACAAGAAAGGGTCGGATCCCTTGAAGTCGGAAAACAAGCGGATGTCGTTTTATGGAATGTTGAAAACTATCAGGAGTTGCAATATCTATTTGGTGTCAATCACGTTAAGTCTGTATGGAAAAATGGTGTGCAAGTAGTGAATGATAAAGTGAAGACTGATTCCAAAAGCCTGACGGGCCTTTAAAAATCACTATTCTCAATATATGTCTTCCCATTCCATCCACTGAAAAATTCAGGGGATGGAATGGGCTTTTAGAAGTATTCAACAAATGTAATGGTGCTGAATAGTAGGATGATGATCTATCATCCTACCCAATTCCAGCATTAAACACTTTACCACTTTACAGTGAAATTAAATGAAAGTGTTTTAAGGAATTCGTGGAAATGAATCTTCCATGTGGAGGGAATTTTATGTGGATAATCACTATCCATTCGAAAAATGGCATAAAAATGTTTGAGTTTACCAAAGAAAAGGAAGCTAGGGAAAAATTCGAGGTAATGGAAGGCTGTAAAATACTTAGTGAAGTCATTTATTTCAATGATAAACAATTGATCGAATCTTAAACTATATTTTCATATATTAAATAGAAATTAAAAGGTAGAATTTATTTGATATAGTT